>CAZIYY010000001.1:0-66870 GCA_964543585.1 uncultured Anaerolinea sp.
TGTCTCTTCACACCAACAAGTTTACCCGACCATTTTCAAAACACTCTCTTAGGTTTATTCATGTCATTCTTGGTAGCGTAGCGACGACACTTGCACCTGCATACAAGTGCAGGCGAGAATTCCCACGTTCATGGTGCGAGACCCTTCGCATGCGCTCAAGTTAACATCACGGAATACATTCATGAAAAAAATTGTTCCAATCATTTTATTTATCCTCATCCTCGCGGCTTGCGGAAACACGGCAACTCCCGTAATTCAACCAACATCAACATTGCCTCCGACGATCATTCCAACAGTGATTTCGTCTGCCACAGTTCAAATCATTGTTCCAACAGTGGTTGCATCAACGGAAGAATTCACCAATGAACGCATTTCTTCCATGGATGGAATGCCACAGGTATTGATCCCTGAAGGTACGTTCCGCATGGGCGGCATGGATGTGCGCGCCGCGCCGGACGAGATGCCCAACCATGCTGTGACACTGAGCCAGTTTTGGATGGATCAACTCGAAGTGACAAATGCAATGTTCGCGCTGTGCATGAACGCGGGCGTGTGTGAACCGCCGCAAAGTTTCAAATCACAAAGGCGGATTGAGTATTTCAACAACCCTGAGTTCAAGGATTATCCCGTTGTCTACGTCACGTGGGAGCAAGCCGCTTCATATTGTGAATGGGCAGGCAGGCGATTGCCAAGCGAAGCGGAATGGGAGCGCGCCGCGCGCGGCGATGATTTCCGCACCTTTCCCTGGGGCGAGGATAAAGCGGATGGCACGTTTGCAAATTTCAACATGCTCGTGACGGACACATCCCGAGTGGGAACGTACCCGGCGGGCGCAAGTCCATTTGGCGTTTTGGATATGGCGGGTAACGTTGCGGAGTGGGTCAATGACTTTTATGATTTCGATTATTACGCGAGCGCTGATCATTTGAATCCAATGGGGCCCTCGACGAGTTCCAACTTCAAGCGCGTCGTGCGCGGCGGAAGTTTGGGCGACGCTGAGATCAACATCCGCGTTTCGAAGCGTTCCTCCGTAACTGGCTCCAATATCCAGGCGATACCGGGTTCAAACGAGTATCTTGGTGATTTTTCCCCACGCATCGGTTTTCGCTGCGTCGCGGATAAATAGCATGAGAAAGGGCCGGATCATACTGTGTTTGGCGGGCTCTTTAATCAAGAACGTCCTGCAAGGTCTGAATTAATGCAGTCATATCATCTTCCGTGAGACGCCTTCTTCAACTCAACTGTCCATCCTCATCACCCCGAATCCCAGCCCATTCAGACCGACGTTCCCTGATAACCTTCCTCACTTTGACAATGCAAGGTATGTGCTTTAACCATCCACCCTCTCCAAAGATAAGATTGGTTCATAGACTCCTGCCTTGCAATAATAAACCTTATATTTCTCTCCCTCTTTGAAAACGCGGCTCATATCCTCCGAGAAGGCAAATTTCTTCTTGCCGACGAACACATAATAACTGGTAAATCCGCTCTCACCGCGGCCTTCCTCATCCAGGCGAATCGTTCCTTCCGCGACTAGAAGTTGAGCATTCATCAACCGCTCAGAGATTCGACGGGCCAGCCAAACGCTAAATGCAAGGATTCCTGCTACAGCCACTATCGTCGCAGGGAACACGAGCAGGTTGAGGGGATTGGAAAACAACGCCGCGCGCGAATCTTCATTTTGCAGGTACAACCCCAGGACGATGCACAACCCCAGGAACATGAAACCAACCATAACATACACACTTGTCCACGAAGATCTGCGGATGCCGCCCGCGGTCATTTGCAGCCACTCTTTTTGGCGCGGGCTGACGTGTCCGCGCTTGTTTGATTTCAGGTCTTCTTCGGTGAAGTCGAATATACTCATGATCTGCCGTTGATCAGGTTTTACAAATCTTTTTTGGAATGGAGGTTCTCTTTCACGCGGCTGATTTTACAACAATTCCCTGTATAATTATTGCACACTCTCGAAGTAGATGGAATGAAAAATCCTCCCTATCCCAAATTGCGGGAATTTCAAAACGCTCATCGCAAGTTGATGCGGGAATACGTCGCTGCCATAGATGTCTCGGCGCGTTTGCCGTTTTTTGTGAACCTCACCCGTCTTTTGATACCATACGAACAAGAAACCGCCTTCGAGAGATTAAACCGACAGTCCTGGTTTCTTCTGACTCCCTTCACGTGGAAACCCTTTGTACGATTCCTCGTCGAAGCCCATATCAAGGCAAAGATGGGAGAATTAAGTGTCGCTTATCATCAACTGGCATTGCGACTGCCCCAAGACAGGAATTTTCAACAACTCAAGGACGCTTTGAAATCAGCAGTTGCAGAATGTAATCAACTTAACGATACACTAACCGCCTGGAAAACCGGGAAAACATTTATGGCAGGGGCTGTCCCAGTCGTCATCGGATGGATTACTTCATGGCTGGGCGCAGATGATCTCTTATCTGCCATTCCTCAACTTGGGGCTGTCGTTGCAGGGAATCTATTTTCTGGAAACTACCTGTTGTTCTTTCGCGCCCTGGTTTGGGTGCTAACTTCGGTTACTTTGCTGTTTTTTCTCCTCAATCAGGCATTTGAAGGGAAGCGCTTTATTTTTTTACCCACTTTCGTCAGGGAACGGGTTGAAGCATCCACGCATAACATTTATGCCAGCGAAGATGTCTTGTTTCAACTGATTAGCCATAAAAAAACATCGGAACTCGCCCTGGATGCGGCGGCGGGAATTTTTCTCTTGTGCCTGCTCGCAATCGGGCTCTTTTTGCGAACGTATTTTTATTCCTTCTCCCTGAATATCTTTCACCTGATTGCCTGGCCCCTTTTGATCCTTCTCGGTGTATTTATCGTCATTTCAACCAGGCGTCGTTGGAATTAGCGTTTAAATGATTCAACTATTCATGCTCTTCTTCGCACGGCTGATGTGTCCGCGTTTGTTTGAATTCAGTTCTTCTTCAGTGAAGTCGAATATACTCTCATCGTCTGACTTTTTTCTACTTCGTTGCAGGGGGAGATGGTTCCGGGATAGAGAAACCGGCTTTACGATTCCACTTTTCCATGCTCTGCAAAGTAATGATAAACGGAATCCACAATGTTTTTTGAGTGTGAAACGGAATTCCACAAAACAGCGATGATATCCTGCATTTCATCAGGCGGTAAGTCCATGGATCTCAAAACGTTCAAATAGCCCGTCATGTTATAGATCGGATCCCTGAGTTCGTGAAAAGCCTCCGCCAAAACCTCATCCGGTGATTTTCCAGCCCAGCGATCTATGTCATCATTGAATTTAGATTTATGCTTGTCCATTTTCACTCCTGCAAGAAAATGTCTTGCTCATCTTCCACTTTCACTTCAACGATTCGATCCAGGCGAAAATTTCTCTCGGCGTTCCGCAGGTGACAATGCGCCTGCAAATAAACGTAGTCCGACAAGCCCATCACCTGCTTGGGCGTGACCCAGCGCCGGGTCTCTTCGCCTTCCCCGTCCACATAGCGGATGAACATCCGTTTGTTGCCGTAGATCGCCTCACCCAACTCGGTGGGGAGTTGAATCCCATCGTTGGGCCAGACGGGCGAGTTGTAAATGCCAATGTAATCATCGAGCGGTTTGTTGAAGCGCTTCATCTGTTCCATCATGCCAAAGAAGACGCCGCGCGCCGTGAGCGCGTCATCCAGCGCGCGATGCGCGGCGGTTATCGGGACCCGGAACGCCTCCGCAATGGAAAGCAAACTATAAGAAGGCAAATCGAAATATTGACGAGCCAGGGATAACGTGTCAATCAGGTTTGGGATTTGGATCTCGCGCCCCAAACGGCGGAACTCGCTATCGAGAAATTGCACATCGAACTGCGCGTTGTGACAGATCACGACTGTTCCCTTCAACCACTCGGCCACATAATCGGCAACATCCGCAAACAACGGCGCAGTGGATAGTTCCTGGTCGGTCAGACCGTTGGTGCTTGCCGCTCCCAGCGAAAGCGGACGTTCGGGATTTACGAGAGTCTGATACCGTTGTTTGATGCGTTTCCCCTCAGTGAGCACAATGCCCACTTCGCAGATGCGGTCCCCAAACCACGGGGACAGTCCCGTCGTTTCGAGATCCAAAAAGGCAAAGCGCGCGCTGGATATATCGAACATGACTAATTGAACGTAGTGGGCGCTCACCGCGCCCAGTTTAAAGGACAAACCCGAAATTCTGTTTCAACTATTCTAAACCGAAAACGATTTTCCCGCTTGAAAAAATTCGAGGCGGCTCTGACGATACAACGTCACAGCGCCGCGCCCGTAGGCGTTCCATGAATTGTTCTCACCGTCGTCTACCATACCTGTCTGCTCATCAATGCCGATAAGAGTCACGTCAGGGATTTGTTTCGTGAGACGCGGCGCCCAACCCTTCCCGAACGTGTTGTGATGCGGCAGGACGAGCGAATTGGGAACGAGATTCAATCCTTGATGAACTTTTCCCGCGCCAGGATCAAAATAAAACTGGCACATCACCATCGCTCCCGCGCTCGACCCCGCGATGACCGCGCCATCGCGATAAGCATCGAGACATGCCTGCCATGCCAAGCTGTCCTTGAGCGTTTGACCCAGATAATGCGTGAAGCCGCCGAGCAGATAAATCAACTTTGCATCTCTCAAGGATTTGGCGATCATCCCATCGTTCGCGCTGGCTTTGTCAATCAATGGAACTGAGATAACAGCCTGCGCGCCCAAGCTTTGAAACCAGCGGATGCCGTTATTCCCTGCGCGCTGGTGGTTGTGATCGGGCGCGGCGGCGGTCGGAATGATGCGGATCGGCGCGTCGAAGCCGCCAGCCAGTTCTATGCCGCGCAGGTCGGGGTCGCGCATCCGCCCGCCAAACTCCGCGCCGCCTTCGAGTATCAGGTATCCCATCATTCACCATCCATAATCGCTTTGAATCGTCCCGCAGGTTTTCTCGAGAAATGCTATTGATTTACTCCAACCTGCGGGACGTTTCTAAATATCCTATACTTTCACCAGCCGTATTCATCGAATTGAATAGCATTCAAATGATTCCCTATCGCTTGTCTCACATACGGGATTGTGTTTGCAGGCAATTTATTAATTTCCACCCAGCGCAGGTCATCACATTTATCGGGCTCGGCATTGAAAGGCTCGCCCTGCCATTTGTGGACGCGCACAAAAAAATCCACGCGCTCGTCATCTTCGAGCCGATGTATCACAGACGAGAAGACAAGATCATCCGCTTCAATCTTTACCCCAACCTCTTCCTGCGCTTCGCGGACTGCCGCGTCCATTACCGTTTCGCCGCCATCCAAATGCCCGGCCGGGATGCTGTATTCACCATCGCGAAATCCCGTGTTGAAGCGGCGCAATAGCAATATCTGATTCTCGCGAAAGAAAAAGAGATGAACAGTGACGGGGAATCTGGCGCGCATAAGTAAATTTATATAAGAATTATGTCACTCTGAGTGAGCGTTCGTTGCGACCGAAGAGTCTCGGTTTTGAAAATTAGATACCCTTCGCTGCCGCTCAGGGTGAAATTTACGATTGGAAATATTTCTCCCAAACTCTTTTCTTCCTTTCATCTGGAATGAAGGATGCTTCATAGGCATTGCGATTGCATACGGCGATCTCATCCATGCTCATGCCCAACACTTCATGCGCGATGCGATATTCGTTGTTCAGGTTCGTTTCCAATACTTCGGGATCATCGGAGTTGATTGTCACCTTCACGCCCAGATCAAATAACTTCTTCAGCGGATGCTCCTCAATCGTCCGCACGGAGTTGGTCAGGTAATTGCTCCACGGGTTGACTTCCAGCGTAATGCCGCGTTCTTTGATCAAATCCACGACCTTCATATCTTCTATGGCATGAATACCGTGACCGATGCGATCCGGTTGAAATGCATGGATTGTGCCAGCCACTGCTGAAGCGGGCGTATCCTCCCCGGAATGGATCGTCACCCTAAGACCTGCCTCTTTGGCTTTCAAAATTGGTTTTACAAAATCGCTCATCGGATAAAACAGTTCGCCGTCTGCAAGGTCAACTGCCTGGATGTGTTTCTTATTGCGAATCGCCCAGTCCACCGTTTTGACGCAGGACGCGGGTCCCATGCTCCGTGAAGTGATGGCGATATAGCCAATTGCCATGTCGAACTCGCGTTCGGCGCGCTCCCTGGCGCGCAGGAGTCCTTCAAGACATTCATCCCAATCCAACTTGTGTCCATGAAACGCCCAATCGGGCGAGAAGCGAACTTCAAAAAGTTTGATATTCTGTTTTGCAGAATCTTCAAATAATTCCCACGCAATGCGCTTGACCACTTCGGGTGATGCGATGCTGTTTTGGAAAATGGCGAAGGCTTCCAATACGGCTTCAAGATTTCGCATTTGGTCGTAGACTTTGACGAACTTATCCAATTCACTGACATCATAAGATGGTAGTTTCAAGTTGTACTCTCTGGCAACGTCAATGATCGTCTGCGTGCGGATCGCGCCTTCGAGATGAATGTGTATTTCGGTTTTAGGAATGTCGTTATATGTGGGGTCGAAGTCTTTCATCGTGATTTGCCTGTTACACAAATGCTCGAGCTATTTTCAAGATACTGGCATGCTCAGTCTGCCGTATCCTTATGTTTTATCATACTAAGACGCAAACGTCACGAAGACTTGTCGCGAGCTTGTCAAAGGAAAAACGGTGAATCAATGCGGATAACGATACCACTACAGAGGGGTTTTAACGGTGGGCGATAATCTCACACGGATAAACGGATAATTTGCTGTATAATTTTTCAAGCCGATTCGGAAGGAGGCGCTGCGACCGAGATTACCTAAAATTCCCCTTCCCTGGTCCGCTGATTTTCCATTCTATTTTCTCTTGGAGGAGAAACATGAAACGCAACTTGAATATCCTGATTTCGCTCGTAGTATTGGGGAGCATGATTCTGGCGGCTTGCGGCGGGGGGCAAGCCACACAAGTTCCGGTAACGGAAGCGCCCGCATCCAATGCAACAGAGGCTCCTGTCGCCACCGAAGCGCCTGCTGAAAAGAAGGTCGCCACCTTCGCCTGGACCCAGGAATTCGACTCCTTAAGTCCCATATATCAGGGGATGTGGTTTTCTGCCGTTACCCAACAGTTCTGGCTATGCTGGGCATGGCAATTTAATGAGAAGAACGAAGCCTTCCCCTACCTTTTGACGGAATTACCCAGCTCCGAAAATGGAGGCATCTCTGCTGATGGAACGCAGATTACCATGCGCCTGCGCGACGATATCAAGTGGTCTGATAACGAACCAATCACATCTGAAGATTTCAAGTTTACGTGGCAGATGGCAATTGATACCAAGAACACTGTGGCTTCTGCTTATCCATACGACAATATTACAAGCATGACACTCCCGACGCGCAGACAGTTGTGATCAATTTCGAATCACCGTTTGCACCCTGGCTTGCCACCTTATGGCGTGGCATATTGCCTGCCCATACCCTGCAACCCGTTTATGATGCAGATGGCACGCTCGACAATGCCGAATGGAACCTTGCGCCTACGGTTGGATGCGGTCCCTATGCGTTCGCCGAATGGGAATCGGGCAGCTTTGCGCGTTTCGTCAGGAACGAAAATTATTGGGGCGATGCGCCAATCATTGACGAAATCTTCCTGCGCTTTGTGCCTGATGACGCTTCACAGACGGCGACTCTCGTCACTGGTGACGCCGACCTGGGCGCTTTCATTCCTTACAGCGATGTTCCGCAGTTGAAAGACGCGGGCCTTACAATCATGACACAACCTTCTGGTTATAATGAAGGCTTGTTTTTCCTGATCAACAAAGAAAAAGGTCATCCTGCTTTGTTGGATGTGAATGTCCGAAAAGCAATTGCCCTGGCAGTGGACCGGGATGCGGTCAACACAGACCTTTTACTTGGGCTTACAAAAGTTCCAGCCAGTTACTGGGATGCGTTGCCTTACTACAATGATCCTGCGCTGGAAAACTACCCATACGATCCTGAGGGCGCAAAGAAATTGCTTGACGATGCAGGTTGGAAGGATTCCAACGGCGATGGCACGCGCGATAAGGGTGGTGTGGAATTAGCGCTGTCCTATGGCACAAATATCCGCGAAACCCGCCAGGATGTGCAGGCGGTTGCCCAACAACAGTTGGCTGAGGTCGGCATCAAGGTGGAATTGTCAAGTTATGAAGACGATGTGTTCTTTGGTCAGGACGGTCCTGCTGCCATAGGTGACATTGATATCATGGAATGGTCAGACGGGCCTGCCTTCCCCGATCCGGATATTTACTACTGGCTGTGCAGTGAGATACCGACTGCTGATTATCCCGCGGGTACCAACTGGTTCTATCTTTGCGATGAGGAATTGGATGGCTTGATCCAACTTCAGTCCACTCAAGTCAGCGTGGCTGAGCGCCAGAAGACCATCTCCCAGATCAATCAGATCTTTCATGATAAGGTCTATTGGGTTGGCTTGTGGCAGGATCCTGACGTTTGGGCTGTTGGCCCACGCCTGACAGGTGTAAAGTTTTCCGGTGTCACTCCGTTCTTCAATATTGCAGAATGGGATATTAAATAAAGTTCGCTAAAAGATTTTGTGGCAGGTTGGGAAGTCCTCAACCTGCCACAACTTTTATTATTTACTCGCCTTGCGTACCTTTGCTCCCGTAGGGTCTGTGACCCGGCGGCTTCCCTGCAAAACACGGCGGTCGCGGACTGCCTCGGAGCGTAACCGCGTAAGGTGCGTTATTCATTGGCTTCCTTGAAGGTCATACATGCTTAAATACATTTTTAAACGCCTGCTTCAAGGCATCCCCTTGCTTATCATCATTAGCATAATCTTGTTCCTGTTGATAATAAACATGGGCGATCCGATCGCCACCATGGGAGGGCGTACGCTTACACGCCCGGATGATCGCGCAAGGCTCACGCGTCAGCTTGGGTTGGATAAACCCATCGCCATTCAATACGTATACTGGCTTGCGGGAAATGATTGGCTGAGGGTGGATTCCGATGGCGATGGTGTTCCTGATAAGAATGGAACCCGTAAAGGAATCCTGCGCGGCGATTTTGGAACGTCACTTGTTACGCGTGGAAAAGCGGTTACCGAGCTTATTGGAGATCGTATCCCTAATACTCTTTTATTGATGGTGGCATCCGAAGTGGTCACTATTTTGTTCGCTTTGGTTTTAGGCGTCTATTCCGCCTTGCGCCAATATTCCACGTTGGATAATATCCTGACGGCGTTATTATTTATCGCTTATTCCATGCCAATATTCTTTGTCTCACTAATGTCCATGTATATCTTTGCGGTCCTGTTCAAGAAGTGGGGATTGCCCTACCTTCCCACGGTTGGGATGTTCGATCCGCAGGTGGGCAAAACTCCCTGGCAGGTTTTCTTGCATATGATATTGCCTGTGTTTAGTCTGTCGGTCACTTACTTCGCCGCTTATAGCCGCTACATTCGCAGTACGATGCTTGAAGTGATGAGCCAGGATTACATCCGAACTGCGAGATCAAAAGGATTGCCCAGGCGTCAGGTGGTTTACATCCATGCTCTCAAGAACGCGGCTTTACCAATCGTTGCAGTGATAGGATTGGACCTGCCTTTCCTATTGGGAGGCGCAGTTGTGACAGAACGCATCTTTGCCTGGCCCGGGATGGGTCGGCTTTTTCTTGATCATGTCTCCCGCGCAGACCTTCCGGTGGTTATGGGGATATTGATGCTGGTCGCGGCAGCCGTTGTTGTATTTCAAATCATCACCGACATTTTTTATGCGTGGCTTGACCCGCGTATACGTTACGATTAATACAATATGACCACTCAAACTGCCTCCATTCCCCAGCTTGCAGATGATCTGGCAACCCCGCCTTTAACCCTGTGGCAGCTTGGCTGGCTCAGGTTCCGCCGCCACAAAATGGCGATCTTTGGCGGGGCTGTTTTGATCCTGCTGTTTCTTTACGCATTTGGCGGCGCGTTCTTTTATACAGAAAAGTATGCCAACTTTAATGATACTTCCCAGCGTCTCTTACCTCCTTCCTGGGAACATCCTTTTGGCACCGACACAATCGGCAGGGATATCCTTGCCAGAACGATCTATGGCGGCCAGATTTCATTGTTTATCGGACTTGTAGCAGTGCTTATAGAAACCATACTGGGTATTATTGTTGGAGCAGTGGCGGGCTATTATGGCGGCGCGGTGGATGCGATCCTAATGCGTATCACAGAGGCATTGTTGAACATCCCCACAATTTTTTTGTTGATTGTGATGGCAAAATTCTTCGGAGGAAATGTGCCGGATATTGAGATCGGAGGGCGCGTGTTCAGCGGGAGTGTGATCGTTATCGTGGTGATTATCGGCGCCACAAGCTGGATGTATCTCGCGCGCATCGTCCGCGCGGACTTTTTATCGCTCAAGGAAAATGAATTTGTCCTTGCGGCGCGCGCGACCGGCACATCCAATTTTCAAATCATCTTTCTTCACATCCTGCCGAGCACGGTTGCCCCGATCATTGTTTCTGCAACATTGAGCGTGGCGAATGCAATTCTTTCTGAAGCCTACATAAGTTTCCTGGGTTTGGGCGTTCAGCCTCCCACTGCCACGTGGGGAAACATGCTGGAGAGTTCGTCAAAATATTTGGATTCCGCCCCCTGGCTTTGGTTCTTTCCAGGATTGCTGATCCTATTGACAGTGTTGGGCATCAACTTTGTAGGTGATGGGTTGCGTGATGCATTGGATCCGCGCAGTAGGACGATCTAGGATATGACCGTGACGAGCGCATTACTTCAAGTATCCAATCTGCGGACCCGATTCCATACCCCCGAGGGGACGGTCCATGCGGTGAATGGTATTTCGTTCCACGTCAAAGAAGGGGAAACAGTGGCAGTCGTCGGCGAGAGCGGATGCGGAAAATCTGTCAGTATGATGTCTCTGCTTAAGTTGATCCCAACGCCGCCGGGCGATATCTATTCCGGGACGGCGTTCTATCGGGGTAGTGACCTTCTGCAAAATTCTGAACAGGAAATGGAAGATATCCGTGGAAAGGAAATTTCCATGATCTTTCAGGATCCCATGACATCGCTCAATCCCGTATTGACGGTTGGCAGGCAGATCTCCGAATCTCTGCGCGTGCATCTGGGTTTTTCGCCTGAGAGCGCCGAACATCGCGCGGTTGAATTGCTTGAGCAGGTTGGCATCCCGGATGCGGCAAGGCGCGTGTATGATTATCCCCATCAATTTTCCGGTGGTATGCGCCAGCGTGTGATGATCGCGATGGCATTAGCCTGTGCGCCAAGTCTTTTGATCGCCGACGAACCCACCACTGCTTTGGATGTTACGATCCAGGCACAGATCGTGGAGCTGGTCGCGCGCTTGCGGGAAGCTTTCCATATGGCTATTATTTGGATCACCCATGATCTGGGCGTGGTAGCTGGGATTGCAGACCGTGTGATCGTGATGTATGCAGGCTATATCGTGGAGGAGGCAGGTGTTGAGGATTTATATGATCTACCCAGCCATCCTTATACACTGGCGTTGCTTGGCGCACTACCGCGCGTTGACCGCCGGCGTGACCAACGGTTAAAGTCCATTCCGGGAACGCCTCCAAATTTACTGGTGGAGCCGCGTGGCTGTCCGTTTGCCCCGCGTTGTGAATTTGTAATTGATAAATGCAGGCAGGAGAATCCAGATTTGATTCGGATTGATAAAAATCATTCCACAGCCTGTTGGGTGGATGTGAAAACAGGAGTCCCGCGATGAGTGATTCGAAGCCACTGGTTGAAGTGCAGGACCTGAAAAAACATTTCCGGGTTTCGCGCGGGATCGTCTTCCAGCGCAATGTGGGGGTTGTGCGAGCTGTGGATGGGGTTTCATTTTCCATTCAGCGCGGTGAGACCCTCGGTATGGTCGGGGAGAGCGGGTGCGGTAAGACGACAGCGGGCCGTACCATGCTTGGTTTGTACCCCGCGACAGGCGGGACGGTGACCATAGATGGCGACGATATTCTTCATGCGCGCGGCAAGAACCTGCTTGCGATTCGCCGCAAAGCGCAAATAATCTTCCAGGACCCGTATGCTTCCCTCAACCCGCGCTGGACTGTTAACTCGATTGTCAGTGAGCCGATGCGCGTGCACAAATTATTTGCATCTGATCGGGAACGTTTGGAACGCGCCAGGCAACTGCTGGGTCTGGTCGGTTTGAGCCCCCACTTGCTGAATCGCTTCCCGCATGAATTTTCCGGCGGTCAGCGCCAGCGCATCGGCATTGCGCGCGCGCTGGCTTCCGACCCCTTATTCATTGTATGTGACGAACCGATCTCCGCGCTGGATGTTTCCATTCAGGCTCAAGTGGTCAACCTGTTGGAGGAACTCCAGGATCAATTCAGGCTGACCTATCTTTTCATTGCGCATGACCTCAGCATGGTGCGTCATATTTGCGACCGTGTGGCTGTGTTGTATCTGGGTGTGATGGTTGAATTGGCTGACCGTGATGAACTATACGAGAAGCCGCTACACCCCTATACCAAAGCGCTTCTTTCCGCAGTCCCAATTCCGGACCCTCGCAAGGATCGCGCCCGCAAACGAACGATCTTAACCGGCGATGTGCCCAGCCCCATTAATCCACCGAGCGGCTGTCGCTTCCATACACGTTGCCCCATTGCCATGGATATTTGTAAAAAGGAAGTGCCTGTATGGCAGGAAGCCGCGCCCCAACATTGGGTGGCTTGCCACGCGGTAACAGGCGTATAATCTTACGATTAAATCGGACGGCAATTGTCCCCCTTCCCTCCAAGAGTATAATCAACCCATCATCACCACCTACCAACGGAGGAACCATGTCATTCAAACTCGTCTACCTTTCCCAGCAGGACCCGAAATGGAAAGCCGATATTCTCGGCTTCGGCGACGCCGGTGATACGATTGGTTACATCGGCTGCGCGCTGACCGCCACTGCCATGCTCCTCAGCGGGCATGGATATAACGAGACGCCCAAAAGCCTCAACCAAAAGCTCAAGAATGTGAATGGCTTTGTCAGCGCGGCAATTCGCTGGGGCGCGGTCAGCCAGGTTTACCCGCAAGTCACGGTGAAGTCGAGCATCTCATGTCCGACCACCCCTGCGCCGCTCGAACAAATTGACGCGGCTATCGCGGCGGGTCAGCCCGCCATTGTGCAGGTGGATTATTCGCCTGCATCAGGCATCCAAACGCACTGGGTCGTGCTTTATGCGCGCAAAGGCGACGATTATCTCATGCTCGATCCCTGGCCCTACCAGCCCGACATCACAAAAGAAGATTACTTGATGAAGCGCTATGCCCAGGGTCTGACTCTCAAACGCGCCATCTCACACGTGATCTTATACGAAGCCTACGGATCAGGAGGACCGATCTCGACTCCCTCCACGACGACAACCACGCCTCCCTCTTCGGGTCAGCCGACAGCTGAATCCACAACAATGGTCGGACCCTACGCCCGCGTCAAAGCAGACGTGACATGGGGACTTAACGTCCGTTCCAGCATTGATACGTCGAGCATGGCGAACGTGCTTGTCTCTGTGCCGGCAGGAACGTTACTCTCCCTCATCGAAACGGACGGCGCGGCGAAGATTGGCGCGATCAACCAATGGATACGTGTCCGCGCGCCGCAGGGACAGGAAGGCTTTGCCGCGGCGTGGTATTTGGAAAAAGGTCCGGGGTCCGCGCCAACTCAAACAACGGAATCAACTACAAGTCCGACAAATGAAGCGCCCACAAATGAAATGACTCCTGCCCCAACAGAATCAACCCCGGCAACTGAGTCCTCTCCTGAAAAATCAAAACTGGTCGTCAAAGTCAAAAAGAATGGACTGAGCGTGTACGAGTCAGCCTCCGCGAAGGGCAAAGTGGTATGCACTGAAAAGACGGGCGCGAAACTGGTTGTAGTTGAAGAGGCAGGCAAGGCGGTCGCCAAGATCGGCGCGGCTGGAAAATGGCTGAACGTGAAAGCCACAAACAATAAGCGCGGCTACGTGGACGCGGGTTCCGTGAAACTGGCTTGACGGCGATTCGTCAAACTTCCGTAACATGTTGACGCCAGGCGTGTTAAAATCTGTAGCTGTCCGTCAAAGTAAATTCGCTCTCGCCGCCGAGGACATAATAAGCGGGATATCATCCCGCCGCTGTAAATTGAGGAGCAGAGTATGAACAGTGATTTGAAGATCGCACCTGAGCAAATCCAGGCAGGCGTGCCGGTAACGGTTTTCCATCTGCGCGGCTGGCTGGACGCGCAAGGCGAAGAACAACTTCTTGAAGCCGCGCGCGCCGCGTACGATGAAGGAGCGCGTTATCTTCTGATAGATATGAGCGATCTCGACACGCTCACCAGCGCAGGCATACGCGCCATCCAAAAGGTCTATCAGATATATACGCCAAAAGAAGATCGTTTCAAAGTGGCTCACCTGAAACTATGCAACGCCCCCCCGCAAATTTATAACGTGCTGGGCATTACAGGGTTTTTGCATAACATCCCCATGTATGAAAGCCGGGACGGCGCGCTTGAAACCTTCGGGAAGGAATGATTTTATATCGGTTGTGCAGGGATGGCATCTTGCGCTGCAGTGCAAAGGCTCTTCGGATCACCGGGGAGCCTTTTGGTTTAACCAGACTCTTGTAAGACTTTGTTAACCTCCCAAAGGCGAGGCAGAGCCGCTCTTTCGATTATCATTGAAGATCAATGGACACAAAAACCATCCTGGTCGTTGAAGACGAAGCCAGCATCGCGGAAGTCGTCAGCCTGTACCTCAAGCGCGCGGGATACAATGTTCAGATCGCGCCGGACGGAAAAAAGGCGATGAACATCTTCGAGCGACAAATGCCGGACTTCGTGATCCTCGACCTGATGCTCCCTGAAGTGGATGGTCTCTCTCTCACCCGCTGGCTGAGGGACCGCTCGGACGTGCCGATCATTATGCTGACAGCGCGCCGCGAAGAGATTGACCGCATCGCGGGCCTTGAAATGGGCGCGGACGATTACGTCGTCAAGCCGTTCAGCCCGCAGGAGTTGGTGAGCCGCGTCCGGGCGGTGATGAGGCGCCTTGGACGGGAACAGGTTGAGGCTGAGTCTGAACGCCGTCTGTCATTCGACGGTTTGGCGATTGACCCGCGCAGCCGCGTCGTTATCGTGAAAGATTCATCCATCGAGTTGACCGTCAAAGAGTTCGATATGCTTTATCTTCTGGCGCGGCATCCCAAACAGGTCTTCACACGCGAGCAATTGCTCGAGCGCGTTTGGGGCGGCGCGGCTTACATTGACCGCGGCACAGTGACCGTCCATGTGCGAAGATTGCGCGAAAAAATAGAGGACGATCCGTCCAAGCCCGCGCGGTTGTTAACCGTGTGGGGTATTGGTTATAAGTTTGAGCCGTAAATTTCAAACTACGAGTCATAGAGATATGGAGAAATTTAACCGCGAAGTTCGCGAAGAAAAACAAAAAACTTAGCGGGCTTCGCGGTTCAGAAAAGAATCTCAGCATCTCCGCGATGAATTAATTTTATGAAATCAACTCTCTCCCAAACTCCCATGCCTGTCCGCCTTGTGATTGGCATCCTTCTTATTCTTGCCATTTCGCTGGGCTTCTTCAAACTGCTCATGGCGCCGCCAATGAGCGAGCTGGGCTTGATGGCTTTGTTTTTAGGCATCACCGCATTCGTCTCCGCGCTGGCGGGTTATGCGGCATATCGTTTCGGCTGGATCAATCGCTCTCCCAGATTGCGATGGACATTGCTCGGCGGATATGCGCTCGCGAGCGTGCTCACATTTTTCAACGTATGGTTTTCCGCGCAACTGATGTTCGCCAGCGAGCATGACCTTTTGCTGGCAATTGTATTGCTGGTATTCGCAAGCGGAATGGCGATGGTGCTTGGCTATTTTCTTTCCAGCACTGTGACCGAGCGAATACATTTGCTAAAAGGCGCGGCGGAAAAACTGGCAAAAGGAGATTTACATACACGCGTTCCCATTCAAGGGCGCGATGAAGTGGCGACGCTGGGGGCAACATTCAACCAGATGGCGGAACAACTGCAAGCCGCAGACCAGAAGCAACGCGATCTCGAAACCATGCGCCGCGATTTGATTGCATGGGTCAGCCACGATTTGCAAACCCCGCTGACATCCATGCGCGCCATTCTCGAAGCGTTATCCGATGGAGTCATAGATGAACCCGAAATGATAAGTCGTTATCTCAACACCGCGCAGCGCGACGTGCGTTCGCTCTCGGCGTTGATCGATGATCTCTTTCAAATGGCACAGCTCGACGCGGGCGGCTTCCCGCTTAATCGCGCCGAGGCATCTCTCAACGATCTTATTTCAGATACGCTTGAAAGTTTCTCCGAACTTGCTTATCGCGAGAGCATTACACTTGAGGGAATGGTGGAATCCAATGTCGATCCTGTGATGATGGATACTCAGGCGATCGGCCGGGCGCTGAACAACCTGATTGGCAACGCGCTGCGGCACACATCCGCCGGGGGAAAGGTACATGTCTTTGCGCGGCGAACAGAAAGAAGCGTGGAAGTGAGCGTGAGCGATACAGGCGAAGGCATCCGCGCGGAAGACATGCCGCTCATCTTCGAGCGTTTCTATCGCGGCGAGAAATCACGCAACCGCGGCACGGGCGGCGCGGGATTGGGACTTGCGATTGCGCGCGGCATCGTGCGCGCACATGGCGGCGACATCCGCGTTGAAAGCGATGGCGTGCCGGGCAGGGGCGCGCGCTTCACCTTCCACATCCCTTAAGAACTTCTCAGCCTAACGTAATCCTTTCGTAAGGAAGATTGCTTAGAATGAAGCCATCAAGGAGGCTGACCATGAAACACTGGCTGATCGGATTGACTGCCTTCATTCTTTTTGGATGCGCTTCAGGAGAGAACGTGACGCAACAACAAATGGACACTGCGATGCCCATCGCCGCTTCACTACCGGACTTGGGACCTGCTCCTGAGCTTACGAACGACACCTGGCTGAATGTTGGTTCGCCCCTGCGCCTCGCGGCTTTGCGCGGCAAGGTCGTCATCGTCGAGATGTGGACGTTCGGCTGTATCAACTGCCAGCACGTGATGCCCTCGTTGAAAGAGTGGCACAGCAAGTATAAAGAACAGGGACTCGTCATCATTGGCAATCATTTCCCCGAGTTCTCCTATGAAGCAGACCTGGCGAACTTGAAGGATGCAATAGCGCGCAATGATATTCAATATGCCGTCACGCAGGACAACGACGGCGCAACATGGAAAGCCTATAAGAATCATTACTGGCCCGCGTTGTATCTCATAGACAAGCAAGGTCATATCCGTTACGTCCACATTGGCGAAGGACAATATAAAGAGACCGAGGAAAATATCAAGGCGTTGTTGGAAGAGACATATTGATCGTCATGTAGGGGCGACCCGCCATGCGCAATGAAAGACATTTGATCGCGAGCGATGTTAGCATAACAATCAAGATTGATGACAATGAAGGGTCGTCCCTACAATATTTTGTAAAGAGGTAAACCATGAACAACAAATTCAAATCCGTTCCAGTCAAATCATCCGAGATCACACCGTATTCGCAATATCTTTCGCGGCGCGATTTTCTCAAAGCCGCGGGCATTGTCACGGGGTCAGCGCTGTTAGCCGCGTGCGCGCCCAATGCAACGGAATCAGCCGTCCCTGCGAGCGAGGCGAGCGAAGCGCCCGTCATGCCAGCATCCAACCAAACGGACGAGTTGGGTGATCCGGTCAATTCATTCAATGACATCACCAACTACAATAACTATTATGAGTTCTCCACGAACAAGGAAGCCGTCGCCCCGCTTTCCAAGGATTTCCATGCAAGCCCATGGACGGTTGAAGTCTACGGTATGGTCAATAAGCCGAAGACCTACGGCATCGAAGATTTGTTGAGCAAATTCACGCAGGAGGAGCGCATTTATCGCCTGCGCTGCGTTGAAGCCTGGAGCATGGTCATCCCGTGGACGGGTTTTTCGCTCGCGAGTTTATTGAAAGAGGCGGAACCAACATCAGACGCGAAGTACGTTCGCTTTGAAACGGTCCTTCGCCCCGAGGAAATGCAGGGACAGGGAAGCCCGTTCTATTCGTGGCCCTACCAGGAGGGCTTGCGACTCGATGAGGCAATGAACGAACTTGCCATTCTTGCAACTGGTTTATATGGCCAGCCCATGCCCAACCAGAACGGTGCGCCGATCCGACTCGTCGTTCCCTGGAAGTATGGCTTCAAATCCATCAAGTCCATCGTAAAGATCGAACTGACAGATAAACGACCCGAGACGCTCTGGAACACCGCCGCGCCGAATGAATATGGTTTCTATTCCAATGTCAATCCTAACCGTCCGCATCCGCGTTGGTCGCAGGGATCGGAGCGGCGCATCGGCGAATTCAGCCGCCGCCCCACATTGCTGTTCAACGGGTACGCCGAGCAGGTTGCGTCTCTGTATGCAGGCATGGATCTGGTTTTGCAGTATTAATATGAAATCCCTCTTCAACCGCTACACTCCTCTCCAGATCGCCATGCACATTTATGCGTGGTCCGCGCTCGTGCGCCTGATCATAGACTTCTTCAATCATCACCTGACTGCCAACCCGATCCAGGCAATGGAACAGCGCACGGGACGCCACGCCATTACACTGCTTGTGCTTTCACTGGCATGTACGCCTCTGAACACAATCTTCAGATGGAGCGAACCGCTCAAACGCCGACGCGCTCTCGGGCTTTACGCGTTCATGTACGCGAGCATCCATATCCTCATCTTCATTAACCTTGATTACGGCCTTGCCTGGAGTCTCATCGTTCAAACCATAGCGGAAAAACCCTTCGTGATCTATGGCTTGATCACGTTCCTTCTTCTTATCCCTCTTGCGGTCACTTCCTTTGATATTTGGAAAAAGCGTCTCGGCAAAAACTGGAAGCGCCTGCACTATCTCATCTATTTGATCGCCCCCCTGGCGGTATATCATTTCATACTCAGCAAAAAAGGCGACCTGTTTCGATTACAGGGCGACATCATCCGTCCGTTGATCTATGGATTGATCGTCTTGGTCTTCCTCACCCTACGCATTCCACAAGTGCGGAGGGGACTCACTTTATTGCGGGACCGAATCCTGTATCTGTTTCGAAGGCGGAGAATACAAACTGAAGTGAATACCCCTTAGAGCGAGATATTGCACAGTAACAATTAAACCGAGCAATCCTTGAGACCTATTTTGAACCACGGAGACACCGAGAAAACCATATAAAACTCCGTGACTCGGTGTCTCCGTGGTAAAAGCTTTGATGGTCTATACGAGGATTATTTGCTAGATTAATTTGGAAAGATTCAAAATCTCGATCTGCTTTTCTAGAATATCCCTTTCAGGAACAACAGCAGTCCCACAATCGCAAGCGGGACTCCTACGATCGCGCCGACAATTGTCAGGCTGACCAGCACGCCGACGATCATCAGCGCGATGCCGAGGATCATCGCGACGAGGCGGCCCGTCATTTCGACGATCACCGCCAGCAGTTTCCAGATCGCCGCGAAGGGCCAGAGATACCAAGGGATTTGTTTTGCATGTGTTGTCATGTAGACCTCCAAAAATTAATTCGCCCTCCCGAAGAACGTCGGGACGATGTGAGCGGAGAACTGAGCGCATCCTGAGCCTGACGAAGGACAAAGTTCGCAGACGAAAGGCGTTTCGTCTGCCCTACACTCTGCTCAACGCGATAAGATTGTTTCATAAAATATACGCACATTCAGTACAAAGGTAGCAAATGGGCAATTTCCTCTGCATGTTATAATGCCTTCATGCCTCCTAGAAAGAAAAATACAATTGAACCCGTTATCGAGCCTGAATATTTGGAGGAACCAGTTCCATTCGCAACAGACGAAGATACCGTCACATTCAAGCGCAGTCATTTTTATTCCGCGCTGACTGTTTTAGCGTTCGCCGCGGGAATACTTGTCGGTTACGTGGTGTGGGGAACGGGACCTGCCGGGGGCGACGCGCAAACAGCGGGCCAGTCCTCGAGTCCGGTAATTGACGCGCCTGCCCCAACGCCTCATTACACCCGTTACGATATCCCCACCAAAGGCTTCCATTCCCTCGGTCCGAATGATGCGCCGATCACGATCGTTGAGTTCAGCGATTTCCAATGTCCATATTGCCGCCGCTGGCATGCAGAGACGTATGAGCCATTGCTTGCCGCATATCCCGGCAAGATACGCGTGGTGTATCGCAACCTGCCGTTGATTTCGATACACTCCGATGCGTTTGTCGCCGCCGAAGCCGCCATGTGCGCGGGCGACCAGAATGTTTTCTGGCAATATCACGATAAACTGTTCAGCGGTGAGTCCCTGGGAAACGCGATCTACGAACAATACGCTCGGGAACTCAGCCTTGATATTCCGTCTTTTGTGGACTGCATCACGGAGCATAAATATCAGCAGGCGATCCAGGCAGACAGCGACTTCGCCTTGAACCTGGGCGTGAGTTCAACGCCGACATTCTTTGTCAACGGGCTTGCGATTGTGGGCGCCCAGCCGCTTAAGATTTTCAAACAACTGATTGACAAGGAACTGGCGGGAGAAATTCCATGAAAAAATTTGTGGCAGTGGCTGGCAATATCGGCGTTGGAAAATCCACGCTCGTGGAATTGATCTGCGTCCGCATGGGTTGGGAACCGTTCTACGAACCCGTGACCGAGAACCCGTATCTCGCCGATTTTTACAACGATATGGACGCCTGGTCGTTCCATTCGCAGGTCTTCTTCCTCACGCACCGTCTGCGCTCGCATTATAAACTCGCGCAGCATCCCACGTCGGTTGTGCAGGACCGAAGCGTTTACGAGGATGCCGAGATCTTCGCGCAGAATTTATTCCTGCAGGGACACATTCAAAAGCGGGATTACCTGATCTATCGCGATCTTTACGAAACGATGATGCGCTTCCTCCCGCCCCCTGACCTGGTCGTCTATCTTCGGGCTTCCGTCCACACCCTTGAGAATCGCATTCAAAGCCGCGGACGCGCCTATGAACGCACCATCTCGCCCGATTATTTGCAGGGACTCAACAACCTCTACGAAACGTGGATTGATAATTTTACGCTTTGCCCGGTGCTGGCTGTCCCCGCGGATGATTTGGACTACGTCTCTCACCCCGGTCATTTGCGCTTGATCATCCAAAAAGTGGAGGAGAAGTTGACGGGCAAGGAGGAGGTTGTATTTGAAGCAGAGGAAGTGGCAAGAGCCGCAGAAGACTGATAAGAAACGGGGCGGACGTAACGCCCGCCCGTTTTGTTTTAAGGAACGTGTGTGGTTTAAATTCGCCGCAATGGACTCTAAACCCTGCACGTTCTCGAATCTGACAAAATCCTTGGGTAGCTGAAATCGTAATGAAGGTCATTATGAATTGCAAAATAAAGTGGCGAAAATTTTCCACAACCCTCATTCTGGTACTTCTGATAAGTGCCTGCAGCAGATTTTATGAAGTTTTCCCATCGCCTTCCGTATTCAAACTAGGCGACCCTACGGCAACACCACTTGGAAACGATATAACAGACCCTAATTTTATTAAAGGTGTTGATGCCTTTAAAGCAAAGAACTATCAAGAAGTACTTAACCTTATGAGTGCAGTGATCGAAGCCGATCCTAATCTTGCGCCTCCATATCGGTATCGAGGCGCAGCATATTTGTCTCTTGGGGATTGCCAATCTGGGCTTGCAGATGAGGAAAAAGCCTTATCAATCAATCCAAATTATGCCGCGGCTTTTGGTGCACGGGGAGCACTATACGGCTGCTTAGGAGATCACGAACAGGAGTTACAAGACTATCACAAGGCTCTTTCCATTGATGCAAGTCTTGCATTTGTTCATAAGAATCTTGGAGTCTATTACTTCGATAAAGGAGATTATGAAAAATCTTTGGAAGAATATAACTTAAGTGTGGCAATTGACCCATATAGGGCAGATGCATGGAGCGGAAAAAGCGAAGCGCTCGGTAGATTGGGGAGATTGGTAGAATGTATTCAAAGTGCCACTAAAGCCATTGATTTGAATCCAAAGGAATGGCTTGCATATTCAGATCGAGGCGTTTGCGAACTCAACATCAACAATTTTACAGCGGCGGAAGCCGACTACATCGTATATCTCGCTCATTATCCTTATGACGTTTCCGGTTGGATAAATTTGGGTTATTCCCAGATGCAACTTGCCAAGCCCGAGGAGGCTGTCAATTCATTTGACAGGGCGCTGGAGATAAATCCGTCCACCTATCCAGCCTATGTTAATCGCGGGAATGCTTTGATTAGTCTCGGCGAGTACGAAAAGGCTTTGGACGATTTCAATCAGGCGCTTGAATTCGGCGATATCCCAAAAGCATATATCGGTCGAGGCACGGCGTATTACTGGCTGGAACAATACGACGAAGCCATTGCGGACCTGGAATTAGCCACACAGAAAATGCCAGATAGTCCATCCAGTCATTGTATGCTCGCATTAACCTACCTCGAAGTCAGGAGATATCAAGATTCCCTGGATGCCGCAGCCACCGCCAATCAGATTCAGCCTGGGTATGGCGGACAACGACTCCTTGAAGCACAGGCACGCTCATATTACGCGCTAGGAAATTATAAGGAGGCGCTCTCCTATATAAACAAGGCAATTGAAATAAATGATTATGTGACCGGATATTACACAGGATATTACTATCGCGGGATCATATATCAGACTACCGGAAGAAACGAAGAAGCTGTTTCTGATTTGGAACGATTCCTTTTATTGACACAAGACACTAACGATTTTAAAGTGGAAGTTGCCAATGCCAAGGAAAGGCTTGCGGAATTAAAGCCATAGAATGGGCACAATCATTAGGTGGACAATCTGTCCGCCTTTTGTTTATCTGAAATCTCTGGTTTATAATTCGCCGCAATGGACTCCAAAACCCTGCGCGTGCTTGAATACCCAAAGATCCTCGAACTGCTGAGAGCGTTCTGTGATTTCTCCGCTTCGATGGAATTGGCGCGCGCGCTTGAGCCGACCGATTCCTACGACCTCGCGCTTGCGCGTCTTGCTGAAACCAGTGAAGCGCGCAAATTATTCTTGGTTCAGGGCATCAGCATCGGCGGCGCACATGACATCCGCCCATCCGTTGACCTGGCAGCGCGCGGCGGCGTGCTTGACCCCCAGCAGTTGCTGGACATCAAGTCCACGCTAATCTCGTGCCGTGAGATAAAAAAATCGCTTGAAAGAAAAACGGATGAGTACCCGCGTCTCGCGCAGATCGCGATTGGCTTGCCTGAATCGCATGGCATCGTGGATGCGATCACGCGCGTGCTCTCGGAGCGCGGCGAAGTATTGGATTCCGCTTCGCCGAAACTTGCCACACTGCGACGTGAGATCAAGATCGCCCACGACCGTTTGATGTCGCGCCTGCAAAAATATCTCACCGAGTCGGCAAGCAAATTACAGGAACCCATCATCACACAGCGCGACGGACGATACGTCATCCCCTTGCGCGCAGAGTTCAAGAATCAGATCAAAGCCGTGGTGCACGATCAATCCGCCAGCGGCGCGACCTTGTTCGTTGAGCCATTGCCCGTCGTCGAATTGAATAACACCGTCCGTGAACTGCAATTGAAGGCGCGCGACGAGGAACGCCGAATCCTCTATGAACTCTCGGTTCAGGTTGGCGAACATGCAACTGAATTCAAGTATGGCGTTGAGAATCTTGCAACGCTCGATCTTATTTTTGCGAAGGCAAAGTATGCGGAGGAGTTGAAGGCGAGTGAGCCGATGCTTCATAAGCTTTCAGCAGTCAGCAATCAGCGGTCGGCTAAAAACGAGAAGCAGGAACACAAAGCTGAAAGCCAAACGCTGATTCGTTTGCTTCACGCCCGCCACCCTCTTCTCAATCCAGATAACGTCGTGCCAATTGATGTTGATCCAACGCCGGGAACGCGCGCAATTGTCATCACGGGCCCCAACACGGGCGGGAAAACAGTTTCACTCAAGACAGTCGGCTTGCTGGCGCTGATGGCGCAAAGCGGACTGCACATCCCCGCGCAGAGCGGCTCTGAGTTGCCGTGTTTCCACAATGTCTTTGCAGATATCGGCGATGAGCAATCCATCGAGCAATCGCTCAGCACGTTCAGCGGTCACATCACAAATATCATTCGCATCCTCAAGCATATTGATCAGCGCTCGCTCGTCATCTTCGACGAACTCGGCGCGGGGACCGATCCGCAGGAGGGTGCGGCATTGGCGCGCGCGATTCTGAGCCATTTGCTCGAAAGTGGATGCGCGACCCTCGTCGCGACACATTACCCTGAACTCAAGACCTTCGCGCACTCAACGGATGGCGTGGTCAACGCGTCTTTGGAATTTGACATCAAGACCCTGCGCCCGACCTATCACCTGACCATCGGACTCCCCGGTCGCTCCAACGCTCTGCTCATTGCACAGCGCCTCGGTCTTCCCCAGCCGATCATTGATACCGCGAAAGCGGAGATTCACCCCGACGACCTGCGCGCCGACAAACTGCTCGACGACATCCGCAAGGAGCGCAACCGCACCTCGCGCGAACGCGAGAAGCTGGAAAAAGCGCGCACAAAACTGGAAACACAAACAAAAGAAATCGAAAACCGTCTGGAGAAGATCGAGGATGAACGCCGTGACGTGTTAGCCAAAGCCCGCGCGGAAGGCGAGTTGGAAGTGGCTGTTCTCAAGCAAAATATCGACTCGCTTAAATCACAACTCAAAAAAGCAAGGCAACCTTTGGAGGCGTTGAAAGAGATCGAAGAAAAAGTTCAGGCTATTGAGGAAAAGATAGAGTCTCCAGTCGAACGTCAAAAGTCGAGCGTCAGTGCGCAATCGTCAGTCGTAAATCGTAAATACCCTTCGGGCCCGATGTCGTCAATCCAATTGGGTGAAAGAGTCACTCTCAGCACGTTGAATGCTGAGGGTGTGGTGACAGCCCTGGGCGGGTCAGATGCGGAGGTCCAGATCGGGAGTCTGCGCGTGAGGGCGAGGCTGTCTGATTTGCAGAGGAAGTCGGGCAGCGAGTCAAACGTCGAAAGTCAAAAGTCAACTGACGTTAGACGTTCGACGTTTGACATCAAAGCATCTCCGGGGCTTGAAATTAATCTGCGCGGCAAACTGGTGGATGAGGGACTCGATGAGTTGGAAAAATATCTGGAGCGCGCCTATTCTGCGGGACTTTTATTCGTGCGGATCGTGCATGGCAAAGGGACGGGCAAACTGCGCGAGGCGGTGCGTAATGCGTTGAAGGGAAGCCCGTATATCGCGTCGTTCGAGGAGCCGAAGGATAATGAAGGCGGCTCGGGTGTGACCGTTGCAAAAATGGCGAAATAGTTGATGTCATTGCTGCACCCCACGGGTTCGCAATGACATAAATGTTTTGAGTTGGTATAATTTCACAGGAGCAACTCATGTCTTTAGATGATGCCATTAAACAAATGACCGACATAATCAAAAGCGCGTGCGGGAGCGCGGAGATCAAATCGGTGAAGATGTCGGATGAAGAGGCGCGCTTGAGTGTTTATGCGACCGCGGGAGATATGGAAAGGATCAAGGTCGCTACCTTTCAACCGGCGATCAATATGTTAAATAGCGATGGGCTGGATATTCAGGTGTTTGTGTACGATAAGGATGCGCCGCCGTTGAAAGGATGAAGGATGAATTAGGAAGGATGAAGACTCTCGATGAGAGAGTCTTTTTGTTTATGTCATCTATCGCGCAGAGCGGGGCTGCATGCTTTTTATGCGGCGTAGACGAAGCGCAGCTTTTATGAAAACGTGCGCTTCGTCTGCGCCCTCGGTTTCGATACGGCGGAAGAACACCGCCTACTCAACCAGCGGGGCTCCGCTCAGCGCGAGGTTATTTCCCTATCACAGCACGCCAAACGGCGTTTAATGCTTCAAGTCCCGTCATGCGATGGCGAAGCGCGGCTTCATCATTAAGATAAATTGCGCCCTGCAAGGGGCGGTCATTGCGTGTGTACAGTCCGCGATTGGGGAGGTCGGATAACGCCGCCCAAAAATTCCAGAGCGGAAGATCATATTCAACGGCGAGCAGAGCCATGTCGCGGTTGATGCGGTCATCCAGTTCGCGGTTATCGGCTTTGGTGGCAAGGATCGGGACCACGCCAGCGTCCATTAACTGTGTAATGATCTTGCGCAGGTATTCCGTATTGCGCGACTCAAAGTGCGTGCCGACCTGGATGATGACGAATGATGGGCGATGCGTGCGGAGTTCACATTGAACTGGCGTCTCTGCAAAAATACAGCCATACTCGCCGCGATGCCATTGAGTCCACAACAACGCTCCAGGCGTAGTGCCATCCTGTGATGTGGAATTTTCGCGATTGAACGAACCCTTGAAATAAGTCACGGTCTCGCGCAGTTCAGGCTCAAAGCTATCAACCAATTCCTTATCGGTTTCAAACACACCGAAAAATTCATGGGGCCTGGTCTGGCAATCGCCGAAGATCGAAAAGGCGTGCGGGTCATTCCCCAATTTCAGTCCTCTTTCATAGACCTTTTGCAGACTGGAGTCTATGAACTCTGGTATTACGTGCCAACTTTTCCATTCAGTAGGGTCGGGTTCTGGATGCCTGGGCGTTGAGGTGAAAGTGGGAGTAGCAGGCGAAATTTTTTTTGGTGTGTGCGTTGCAGTTGGCAACGGCGTGATAACAGGTAATTGGTAATTGGAGATTGGGGACTGAGTCGGCGCGGGTGTGGGTTTCGCTCCGCAGGCAATGATGAGCATGCAAATCATTAGGGAAAAAATCAATATACGATTCATGGTGCTATGTAGGGCGGGGTGACTATGTTGGGCTGGGAGACCCTTCGACACCTTCGGCAGGACAACGCCTAGCCCCTACGCACCTCTACCGTTTTCCCATTCGCGCGCGAAACGCAGGATGCGATTGCGGATATAAAACACATGCGGATCGGCAAATGACCTGCGCTCCTTGATCAACTGCATCGCGTCGTACGGATCCTGTCCCTGCGCGACCAGGATACACGCGCCCATCGCCACCCCGCGATGGACTCCGCCCGCGCAATGAGCGTAAACCTTGCCGCCGTCGCGGATCGTTGCGAGCGCGGCACGCGCGCCGCGCTGCAAGGCTTTCATGGGAATGGGAAAGAAGGGACCGTCAATCGTTCTCAACGACAAAAAGTGGAGAGGTTGAACGTGTGGATCTGGTTTAGGGTGATGAGTAAGCCGCATGTTGATCACCAGCCTCACACCCAATTCTCGCAGACGGTCGTAATCGCCTACCGAGGGCGTGGTGCCGATGAACAGATCGTCAGTGATCTTTGAAAAATCCATGCGCGGAATCTTATCACAGGGAAAACGCACTGGAATTTGATTCTGTAAATATCACCACCATAATAACCCATCCACGTTAGGGGAGTTGACGGGTATACTTAAGCCACTGAAATATGACCATACACAGCATCTCCCAAATCGGCGGCGTTCTTCGCAATGCTGTCACCTTCAATTTCAAAAACCCTCCTGATGTTTTGAGAAGGGCTGAGTCTCTTGTCGCTCAAACGGAGGGATTTTTCAATCTGCTTGAATCTCGCAACATTGATTTTGTTTTGGTAAACGGCATCGCCCTGCTGACATATGTTGAAGGGCGCAATACACAGGATATTGACCTCATCATGGCATTGCCGTCACTGGCAAAATTTCCTGAAATTAAGATCGAAAGCCAGGATATGTATTTCGCAAGGGGAAAATTCGGCGAACTGCAAATTGACATCCTGTTGACAAAAAACCCCTTGTTCGCAACTGTGGAAAAGAATTACACGACGACCAAGCAATTCATGGATCGTTCCATCCGCTGCGCAACTGTGGAGGGATTAATCTTATTGAAGTTATTCGCTCTGCCATCACTGTATCGTCAGGGAAGTTTTGAGCGCGTGGGGATTTATGAAAACGACATTGCCACGCTCATGTATGCATTCAAGCCAAAGATGGAAACTCTTTTTGCAGAACTCGACAAACATCTAAATGAAGATGACATGGCTGAGGCTCGCAAAATCGTTGCGGACGTTGAGACTCGGATTCAAAGATTCAGGAAGGCGAAGGGATAGTTACACGTGTCTTGCGACTCAAACGGGGGATTTTGTGCTAAAGTTAAAGACAACATATCCATCAGGAAAAGAGCATGATTACCAATCTAACCGAATATCAACTGGAAGTAGCTAATTGGTTAGCACAACAATATGAAAATGGGCTGCTACATGAAACATTCTCTGTTCAATGGGTTTCGAAAGAGAGGGAGAAAATAGCCAAGATTAACGATTTTAAAGGGAAGCAGATTGAGATAACCTTTGCTGCTTTAGAAATACTTGAGCAGGAACAGCTATTGTTGACAGTAAGTAAAGAAATATATGACCCGCCCAAACCATCCAGTGCTCGTGGAGCATATACTCCAGTCTATGTGTTCCCTGTTAAGAAGCGAGAAACTGGCAGAACATATACTCTTCGAAACGACATCTTCCGTGCCAGAGATTTATGCTTGAAGCGCCAGTTAATAAAAGATGCTGAAAAAATACTTGGGTTTATGATTGCTCGCCCAACTGGGATGCAGTTTGCAACACGATCAGAACTAATGTCTGCATTGCAAATGGGCGACGAGAGATACGAGAAAGTTTGTCAATTCTTGGAGGATTTTGAACTTATTGGTCATAGACCAAGTGTAGGAATGTTATGGGGAGATATTCGACCAACCAAAAGGGGTCGGCAAGTAGTGCATGAAAAGTCGCTAGAGAATTTGGTTCTCACACAATCACCTGTTGTGAATTACAACTTGGGTGACCAGATAAGTGTAACAAACACAGGAAAAAATGTTTCTATCGCTGCTGGACGTCAAGCCAGTTCAACTCAGGGATTAACTGCGGCAGAGGTTGAGGAATTGTTTGAAGCGATATTGCAAAAACTGGAACAACGAACAGACCTTTCAAATGCTAAGAAGCAAGAAATAAAAGAAACTGTCGAGCTTATCCAAAATGAAACTCAAAAGGAACAGCAGCCGACGAAAAAGCTTTGAGACATTACTTTCGAGCACTTTCTAGAATGGCTCCAGATATACTAGATGTTGTAATTACAACCGCCGCGAGTCCTGCTTTAGGCATCACGATGATAATTAAGAAAGTAGCTGAAAAAGCAAAAGCTGACGCTCAGGATTGAAATGTAAGACACAAGGGCAGGTTGGTATGGCAGAAAACGCAATTGTCAAAATATTGACGGCACTGCTCAAACACCAGGTAAAGAAAGTTGTCGGGGACGAAACACTTGGCATCATCGGGCAGGAAATCGCCGCGCTGGGCGGCGATAAAGTTGACGACCAGATCAAGTCATGGCTTGGCGATCAAACCAACGCGGACCAACTCGAAAAAGCCGCGCAATCTGCTCAAACGTGCTTTCGCGAAAAAGTGGCGGACAACGAAATTCAACAATGGATGGTTTCGCTCCCGCTTGGCAATTTACCAAAAGTAGTTGAGACACTCGAAGAACTACCAACATCCCCTGACGAATCAAAACTTGAAAACGCCCTACGCGAATCAATTGCACTGAATTGGAAGAGACTTTCTCCTGAACAAGTGGACAACGCCGTCAATTCGTTTTTGACTTGTTTGAGAAGCGCATTGCTTCCTATTGAAAAACAAACCTTGATGGTCATCGGTCGTTCTGTCTTGCGGACAGAAGACAAAGTGAATTTGCTCATCCACTGGTTCGAGCAATACATCATCACGGGCAAGCCTGCCGAAGTCAAACAACTGAATCCTGAACCTGTTGAAACCTGGAATCTCAAACATCCCTACCCCATGCCGCCGAATTTTACGGGTCGCGTAGAAGAACGCAAAATGCTCGAGGACTGGCTGAACAAAGACAATGAAAATCATTTATTCATCCTTCGGGCATTGGGTGGATTTGGAAAATCCGCTTTGTCATGGCATTGGCTGACCCACGATGTTGACTCGAAACAATGGACAAAAGTACTCTGGTGGTCTTTCTACGAAGGCGACGCCAGCTTCGAGCGCTTCATCGAAGAAACTCTCAAGTATCTTAAACTCGAAGTCCCACAAGGACAGCGCCCACAAGTGGACGAATTGCTCAAAGCCATGCAAGGACAAAAAATCCTGCTCATCATGGATGGCTTCGAGCGTGCCCTGCGCGCCTACAGTAGTATGAACGCCGCGTATCAAGGGGATGAAGAACCAAAACTTGAAGATAACCAACTTGACTGTGTCAATATCAACGCCGAAATATTTTTGAAAAGTGTTTGTGTTCTGCCAGGAATCAAGGGCAAGGTACTGATGACCACACGATTAACCCCGCGCGCCGTATACGTAGGGGCGAGTCATGACTCGCCCCTACAAGGTTGCCATGAAGAAGAACTGACCGCCATGCAAAAAGCGGATGCGGTCGAGTTCTTCCACAAACAAAAAATCAAAGGCATACGCGCCGAAATTGAGTCTGCCTGCGCGCCGTATGGCTATCACCCTCTGAGTCTGCGCTTGCTGGCTGGACGTATCTTGAAGGACTTTGAAAACCCAGCCGACATCGTCGTTGCTCAAAAACTCAAAATTGATGGCGACATCATCCAACAGAAACATCATGTCCTTGAAGTTTCCTACAACAGCCTGCCGCCTCATGAACAGAAGTTACTCAGCACGATTGCCTGTTTCCGTTCGCCTGTTGAACTCAAGACGCTTGAATCAATCGCAGAAAACGTAGGGGCGGAGCATGCTCCGCCCCTACTACAAGATAACCTCCGCGATTTGATTGAACGCGGCTTGCTTCATTTCGATGAGAAGAACAAGAAATTCGATCTCCACCCGATTGTAAGGCGTTATGCCTATGAGCGCCTGACAGCACCCGACCGCACTGCTGCGCACACCCGCCTGCGCGACTACTTCGCCGCGGTAGCAACACCCGCCAAACCTCAGACCCTCGATGACCTCGCGCCCGTCATCGAACTGTACCATCACACTATACAAGCTGGTGAATTTGACGAAGCCTATAAACTCTATAAATATCGTCTCAACACATCCTTATATTTTCAATTTGGTGCCTACCAATATATCATTGAAGTTTTGCGAGCCTTGTTTCCCAATGGTGAAGAAAGACCTCCGCGTCTGAAAGACAGAGGAGATCAAGTATGGACATTGAATGAACTTGGTGCCAATTATGGTGTGATTGGGCAACCTTATCGGTCCAATTCACTGCGCCAACAACTGATTTCATACTTTGAGGGAGTCCTTGGAGGGCAAAACGACTTCATTACACTACTTGGTAACCTTGCTGGGCAACAAATTGTCGTTGGTGCATTACGCCCTGCTGATTCAAACCTTCAGCGCGCTCTTGCGATATGCAAAGAAATAGAAAGCAATGGGGCAAACGGTCATCATTTTTTAGGGCAAACATTAACCATTCGAGGATTATGGAAAAAGGCAGAGAAGGAGTTATCCCTTGCGTACGATTTGTTTAAAGAGGAAGAACATGAACATGCTCAAGCAGCTGTCTGTATTGATAAGGCCTTCTGTTATCTTTTGATGTTGCGCAAAAGTCAAAACTCCAACAAGCTAAAAATCAAAATAATCAAGAACTTAGAAAATGCAGTAGGGCTTTTGGAAGAATGGGCCAGAAAAGCATATCCTGTCCCAAGAGAATTTATGTATGCAGATTGGATAAGGGGTGCCGTCTATCGTCTTGATGGACAACTCAATTTTGCTGAGAGCCGCGTGATCAAAGCACTAAGCTCCTGTCGCGAAATCTCCGCGTTGTCTGACGAAGCCAACATCCTCCTCGACCTCGCCCGCCTGCGCTACGACCAAACGAATTATGAAGAAGCCAAATCTCTCGCCGAAGAAGCACTCACCATCACCGAGCGTTGCGGCTACGTCCTGCAAGGCGCGGATGTGAATTTGTTCCTCGCCCAATACGCACTGGAGCAGGAGCAGGATAAAGTCAAAGCAAAGGAATATGCGGAGGAAGCCAAGAAACTCGCCACGTGCGACGGTCCGCCGTATTATTACAAGGTGGCGTATGAGGAGGCCGTTGAAATGTTGGAACGTTTGAAGGTTTGAACGTTTAGAGTGAAATCGTTGGTCGAGTAGCCCGAACGACAGTGAGGGCGTATCGAGACCAACAGGCACATACAGACAATTGATTACATGAAATCGAGTAGTGTGGTTTCGATACGACGGCGGAAGAACACCGCCGTCTACTCAACCACCGTCTGAAACAATATTTATCTCGGTGCCCTCGTGTCTCCGTGGTTAATTTCTGTGCTAGACTCTGCACATGGAAATCCTCACATCCTCCATCGACTCAACCTCCCCCGAATTCAAAACCAACTCCTCCCACCACCGCGCCCTCGCGTATGAACTCAAGGATCGCCTCGCGCGCGTCCGCGAAGGCGGCGGCGAAAAGTATCGCAAGCGACAGGAAGAACAGGGCAAACTGTTCGTCCGCGAACGCATCCAACGTCTGCTCGACCCGGGTTCGCCGTTCCTCGAACTATCCCCTCTCGCGGCGTATGATCTTTATGATGATGAAACTCCATCATCGGGCATTGTCACCGGCATCGGACGCGTCTCGGATCGCGAAGTGCTCATCGTCGCCAACGACGCCACCGTCAAAGGCGGATCGTATTTCCCGATGACGGTTAAGAAACATCTGCGCGCCCAGCAGATCGCCGAAGAGAATCATCTGCCCTGCCTGTATCTCGTCGATTCGGGCGGGGCGTTTTTGCCCCTGCAGGACGAAGTCTTTCCCGACGTCAATCATTTCGGTCGCATCTTCTACAATCAGGCGCGCATGTCTGCCAAAAAAATTCCGCAGATCGCGGCGGTGATGGGCAGTTGCACGGCGGGCGGCGCGTACGTCCCTGCGATGAGCGACGAAGCGGTCATCGTCAAAGGCACGGGCACGATCTTCCTCGGCGGACCACCGCTCGTCAAAGCCGCGACGGGTGAAGATGTCACTGCAGAGGATCTCGGCGGTGCGGATGTCCACACACGACTCTCTGGTGTCGCCGATCATTTTGCGGAGGACGACGACCACGCCATTCAACTCTTACGGGACATCGTTGAAACTTTACAACCTGCCAACTTTCAAACGGTTCTATCGAAGCTGGAAGTTGCTCCGCCCGAAGAACCTTTATTCCCCGCTGACGATTTATACGGCATCCTCCCGACAACTTTCCGCGCGACCTATGATGTTCACGAGATCATCGCGCGATTAGTGGACGGCAGCAAGTTCCGCGAGTTCAAAGCGCGCTACGGCACGACGTTGGTAACGGGGTTCGCGCGCATTCACGGATACCCTGTCGGCATCATCGCCAACAACGGAGTCCTGTTCAGCGAGTCCGCGCTCAAAGCGACTCACTTCATCGAATTGTGTAACCAGCGCGGCATTCCACTCATCTTCCTGCAAAACATCACCGGCTTCATGGTGGGGCGTGAAGCGGAAACAGGCGGCATCGCCAAGGATGGCGCGAAGATGGTCCATGCCGTGGCAACGACCCGCGTCCCCAAACTGACCGTGGTCATCGGCGGCTCATTCGGCGCAGGCAACTACGCCATGTCCGGTCGCGCCTACGGCTCGCGCTTCCTCTGGATGTGGCCCAACGCCCGCATCTCCGTCATGGGCGGAGAACAAGCCGCGAATGTGCTCTTAACTATCAAACAGGATCAACTTCAAAGAGAAAAGAAACAGCTTCTCACGAAGGAAGAAGCGGACGAGTTTAAACGTCCCATTTTGGAGAAATACGAAAACGAAGGCAACCCCTATCATTCCACTGCTCGTCTCTGGGATGATGGAGTGATCGATCCAGTAGATACAAGACAAGTTCTCGGTCTTGCATTATCGGTTGTTTTGAATTCGCCTGTGGAAGAAAATAATTTCGGTGTGTTTAGGATGTGATGATTATGTTGCCAGAAGAACACAGTCGAATTCCACTTGAATGTCAGCAAGCTCGCACCCAGGAAATCGCTGAGATATGCGACAATGAATATTATATAAGCGCCTCGCCTCCCAATATGGACAGAGAACGCGCCGCCAGAGGACGAGACCGGATCGTGCAGGGTATAACAGAGCTCCAAAAACTTTTGTCATCTGTAAAATGCGCCCCCTGTCAGTATGAAATCAGAAAGCAGATTACGCTTCAATCCAAAGGCTTGAATGAAATCGAGCTTACATGGGATTTATGAAATGCAAGAAAATAAATTTGGCGCGTTTAGAATGTAATAACAAGTGTCACACCTGCACTTGCGCCAGGTGCAAGTGTTGCGAGCGAAGGTCGCTGGTCGAGTAGCCCTGAGCGTTCTTTGCGAAGGGCGTATCGAAACCAAGGCGGCGTGGCAATCCCTCTTATCATGTCTCTCTGAGGGAGCGTTCGCCGCGACCGAAGAGTCTCTTCCACTCGAAAGTAGAGACCCTTCGCTATCGCTCAGGGTGACATATTGAAGAAAAATCAATTTTGGAGATAAACATGGCTTTCGAAAAAGCATCAGGTAGTATGCATCACTTCCTCGCGGGCGACCAAACAGGCATATGCAAGTTACGGCGCTTCCGATAGTCCTCTTCTAAGGACGTCCAGCGTTTGCAGAGCAGTGAGATTGCGCCAGGGCCAGGCGCTTTTCATCCGGACGGGGTCATCGAAGAAATTGCGCGCAAAGGTCAGGTGGAAACCGTCGGCGCTGAGTCCGTGATCAGACAAAGGTTGGACAGCCGCCCAGAAATTCCATAACGGAATATCGTATTCATAGGCAATCTGCCCAATCGTCGCGTTGATGCTGTAATCGCCTTCAAGATTATCGGCTTTGGTCGCGATGATCGGCACTGCGCCGGTCTCGATGATGCGGTCCAGCACACGGCGCATGTATTTGTCGTATTCTTCGGCAGGTTTTTCAGACCACCACGTCTCCATGCTGACAAATACAACAGAAGGATTCCAGACGCGCAACTCGCAATCGAGCGGCGATTCATTTGGGTTGCACGATTTTGGATTTGAACGCAAAGGTGAGATCACGGCCGCAGCATTGAAGCCGCCCTTCACCGCGAGACTGACGCGCGAGAACGAGCCCTGGTAGTAATCAATCGTCGATTGAAGATAAGCATATTCACCAAGACTGAAATCGCCAGGCTTATCGAATGTGGAAAGAAAATAAGACGAGACGTTCTGGCAATCGCCAATAATGGAGAAGTGCGTTGGGTCGTTGCCCAATGCGAGTCCCCGCTCATAAAGTTCGCGCATGGAGTCGCTTACATCTGCTGGCACGGCGGGCATTTGCATCCACGCGTCTTTTGCGAGAGGCGGCTTGGGCGTTCGCGAAGGAGTGGGAGCAGGAACGGTCGCAGTGGAGACAACTGTTTGGGATTCAGGATCAGTGGTCAGCGCAGCCCGACGCGAGTCTTCAGTCTGAATAGATGCAGTCGGCATGGTCCCCTGTCGTGTCGAGCAGGCGGAGAGCACAGTCGTTATCAAAAAGAGAAAAAAGATTTTGTGTTTCATGGTCCTATTTATTGTCACAGATGGATTGGATTGCCTGGGCAATTTTATCAGCGAGCAGGGCTTCGCCCGCAGGCGTAAGATGGACGCCACTGTTCGTAAATTCCTCAATCGGGGCAATGTCCCACAGGTCGAGATAATTCCAGTTGCGCGCCGCCGCGCGTTCAGCCAGCATTTGGCGATACTTGTCATAAGCCCAGCGCGGATAGAAAAAATTATAGCGGATGTCGCTGTTGAGTCCGTTGCTGATGAGGATCGGTTCGTTGACGAGGATTGTCGGCGCGGGCGCGGCGGACATGCCCGCATCGAGTATATCGAATGCAAGCGCGTTTCGCAGTGAAGTCAGTTTATGAAATTCATCGCTGGCTTCGAGATCGATCTGCGCGCGCTCATAGGTTTCAGGATAGAACTGATCAATGCCAGTGGACGCCCACAGCGCGCCGTAGATTTGCAGGCGCAGGATATCTGCAACTTCCCGCCTCCGACCCACGAAGGTCTGGTTCCATTTCGACAGGTTGACCAACTCTGGATCATTTGGGTTTGCAAGTAATTGGTAATTGGTAATTAGTTCCCGGACGCGTGCGGCGTTATTCGCGACAAGAGGCGAGCCAAATTGTTTGTCCCTCGGAAGGGATTCAAGTGTTGTGAGCCAGATGACCATATCGGGCTGATATTGCAACGCCTGATCGAGAATCATCAATTCCTGCATGAGTGAAATATATGGGTAACCTAAATTGTATGCGCGCACGATTTTTCCACATGCGGGAATCGCCATTGAATTTAATTGACCCGCAAGAGTTTGTTCGGGCGTGAGCAATATTCCCCATATGGAAGAGTCGCCAATGAGGAAAACGCGATATTCAGCGGGGGTCTTTGGACTTCCGACCAGTACGTGCGAAGCAAACATGGCGTCCAGATTAAACAGACTCAAGTTATATGCCTGGGGATGTTCACCGAACGGAAGTCTTTCGCGCCCGGGGAAGACACTGTTGTATAAGGAAAGTTTTCCAAATGGAATGTCTTGTGTGAATATGAACGCAAAGTTGAACAAAGCAAAAAGGATTATCGCTTTGAGTAGAACTCCAAAGAGGCGGATGCGGGGTTGGTTTTCCATTGTTGTATTCATGTTACCCTGAGATGCGCAACGCCAAAGAGTCTCGCGCATCATGACAGAGATGCTTCACTCCGTTCAGCATGACATAACCTTGTTAATAACCTAATCCAAACAATTTCATAAACACCTGCCACGAAAGGGACGGGTCGCTCAAAGCGAAGAAGACCCATCCGAGCGCGACGAAGTGAAAGGTAAGCAGCACTCCGCCAAATTGCAAAGCAGATTGAAAGCGGGCATTCTGCTGCAGTGCAGGGAAACGCAGGCGGATAAAGTCACTCCAGCGGTTTTGCAGGAAGAGTCCCAGTCCGTGCCATGCTCCCCATAAAATGAAGTTGAGCGTTACTCCATGCCACAAACCAATCAGTAACATTGTCGCCAGTTGACCAATCAGGATCATCATCCATGCGGGAATAGTTTTATAGCCGCGTATCCAGCGGTTGAAGGGATTGAAGAAATAGGATCGAAACCACTGGGTCAGAGTTATATGCCAGCTGTTCCAGAACTGCGTAAGGTTGGGTTTGGTGTAGGGCGCGGAAAAGTTTTCAGGAAGTTTGATTCCAACGAGACGCGCGATGCCAATGGCAATATCAGTATATCCGCTAAAGTCGAAGTAGATTTGAAACGTATATGAGTACAGGATGATCCACATCCAGCCCACGGTGCGGACTTGTGTGGCAAGCGCGTCGTTGAGCGCAATCAACGCCAGCGCATCCGCAATGACGAATTTTTTGAACAATCCGATGACAATGCGTTGACCTGCGTAAAGCGTTTCGTCTTGCGTGAGGACGAAATCTTTTCGGAGGTCCTGGGCAACTCGTTCGGCGCGGTCTATGGGTCCCGCTGAAAGCGATGGGAAGAAAACAACGTAAGTCGCGAATTCAGGCAATGTGAGTTCCGGGAGTCGTCCCACTTGTTTGTCCCGCACGCTTCCCGAAAGGGGGAATTGAGGCGTGCGGGATTTGTCGCGCAGAACGTGGATGAGGCGGAAGGCAATGTATGAGAAGCCGAGCCAGCGTAAATCCACTGCGGATGCGGTTTCAAGGGGCCGGCTTGCCAGGGTACGAAGGAAGACGCTGGTTTGCAAGGAGAGGAATGGAGACTTGAGGATTAGGAGAATTGTGATCAGGAAAACGATTGTGGTTGATAATATCCATGTGCGCGACAGGCGAGTGACAAATAAGATAATGATCGCCGCAAGGACAATGAAAAGAACATATTGAATAAACTGTGGAGGAGTTGTGCCTGTGAGGAGCGAGTCGGGAAGAATATAGCGCGTAAGATCAATGATTGTAACAAGCCCAACGATGATTATTAATCCGTATAAGTTTTGACGTAAGCGCCACGCGTCCGCTTGCGATGTGATGAACCAGGTGAGGATGACGAATGTTAATGATAATGATGGCAGCCAGAAATCAAATGAACGCAATGGGACAACGGGCTGGAACCAATAAACAGCAAGCACGCTGAGGGCGAGCAACAGATACATTCGAGACGCGCCACGCGTCAGCGCGCCAACAAGCAACGAGGTCAGAATCGAAGCGGCGATTTGTGTGAGTCCCATTTAGAAGTTTACCTGAGGCAGTTTTTTATCTTTGGCACAGAGATCACACACCTGCCCTGGCGGGCGGTGCCAGGGGAGAAAGCAGGAGAAAAACTCAAAGAACCCAGTGTTCTCTTTGGTTGAGTTGGTAACTTCATTTGGAAACCCCGATAGATTTCCAGATCGGACCGCCATCCGTTGTAAAGTTGTCTCCTTTGCCTTTGTGGTTAAAAATTTTCAACGTGTTCCGCATACCAGCCAATCGCCGCCTTCCTGTGTCACTTGATACGTGCGGACGGAGAGATCAAGTTCCTGGTCTTCGTTATCGTAACTGAGAATAATCCTGCCAGTGCAATGGACAAGGGCGATATCGCCATCCATGCCGGTTTGCGCGCAGGCTGCATCTTCGAGCCGCGCGGTGACGGCTTGAAACGAATCGAGTTCGATGAGCGCGTCCCCCTCCCAGGCGCCGCAAACAAGTGTGGGGAGAAGCTCCGTATCTTTTTCGACGAGCGCGTTCAAATAATCTTCAACAGCTTTCGCGGGCGCGTCCGTGTTGGATACGCAGGCCGTCAGCAGTAAATTGACAACAAGTACAATGAACAAAATCAATAAAAGTTTTCGCACAGGAATCTCCAATTCTTAATTCAGGACGGGGATTATATTCGATTTTTTGGTGCGCTCCGTTGGTTGAGTAGGGCGATGGGTTGTCTCGCCTGTATCGAAACCAACATATTACATCAATACTTTTGGAATGTGGTGGTTTCGATACACCCTTCGCAACAAACGCTCGGGGCTACTCAACCACCAAAGTATTATCCCCGCATGAAATATATGATGGAGATCACCACCCCGATCACAACCACTGTCCATCTCAGCGCGGAGGGTTTAATGCGGCCCGCGAGTTTTCCCCCTAATGTCCCGCCGATCAACGCGCCAACTGCCATTACCAGCGCGGCGGACCAAATGACCTGACCCGAAAAAATAAAGAAGATCGCCGCGGCAACATTGACGCTGAATGCAACTGCCTGTTTCAATGCGTTAAGACGCGTTAGCGAATCTTCGAGTGTCAGCCCCAATGCAGACAAAACGATCACACTCAAGCCTGCGCCGAAGTAGCCTCCATAAATGGATGCAAGCCCAACAGGCAGCCACGTTAACTTTTCAAGCGTCGCGCCGTGACCTTCTCCTATGCGACGCGTCAACCAGGCACGGACGGGGTCTTGAATCGCAAGCAACCCCGATGCAAGCAGAATGAGATACGGCACGAGTTCCTTGAATAATTTTTCGCCTGTCTGTAACAACAAGTAGCCGCCGACAACTCCGCCGATGATGCTGGCAGGGACGATCAACCACAAACGATTTTTTTGCCCGCGCAGGTCGTTCCATTGCGCGAGAGTCCCGCCGAAATAGCCGGGACAAAGAGCGACGGTATTGGTCACATTCGCAGTCACGGCAGGGATGCCTAGAAACGTGAGCGTGGGAAATGTGATGAGCGTCCCGCCGCCCGCCAGCGCGTTGACCGCGCCCGCGGCGAGGGCGGCGAGCGCGGCGAGGATATAGTCGAGTCCGCTGAACATGAGGGGATGATTTTCCTTTATTGGGATCTGGAGGAAGTATAGCATTGGATTCAGGGGACAAACGTCTGGGCGCGTTATCAACTTGCTCAACGCTCCTCAGAACCGACAGTTTTGCTTCCCGCCCAATGACCTCTCGCGGCGGATTTGATCCTGGTAATGGATCGCGGAAGAATCGTCGAAGGCGGCACGTTCGAACGATTATCCCAAAGCGAGAAAGGAGGTGAAGGCAGGTTACGACATAACGCAATATCAAATTGCTGCAAGTTCATAGATTTTTTGGTTACTCAATAGACATATTTCATTTCCCAATTTTACATCTGATATACCTGTTTCAACGGTGTGATGAGATTCAATATAAGGACACGTTCAAGGTTCCATCTGGAAGCGATTTTTTGGATTACGACTCGCTTACATTCGTCTTTCGCTTCGCACACGCCCAAGGTTAATTCCGTGTTTACCTATCTACAGGTTTCCCTGTATACTCTCCCCATGCTCAAACTTCCTGGACTGATTGACCCTCACGTCCATTTCCGCGAACCTGGCGCGACCCACAAAGAGGACTGGGACTCCGGCACATCTGCCGCGCTGGCAGGCGGTGTGACGATGGTTCTGGCGATGCCCAACACGAATCCGCCAATCTTTGATTCAACGACTCTTGATCTTGCCCTCAACGCCGCGAGAAATAAAGCGCGTTGCGACTACGCCCAATACATCGGCGCGGGACCAGATAATTCAGATATTGCCGCATCACTCGCAGGGACATCTGCTGGGCTAAAGATGTACCTTGATTCAACCTTCGGCGAACTCCGCCTCGATGACATGACCCTCTGGATGCCGCACTTCGAAAAATACCCAAAACAATATCCCATCGTCGTACATGCTGAAAGTCGAAGCATGGCGGCCGCGATTTTGTTTGCCGCCATTTACGATAGACCGGTCCACATCGCGCACATCTCATTGAAAGAAGAAGTTCTGCTCATCAAAGCCGCGAAAGAAAAAGGAATCAAGGTGACGTGTGAGGTGTCTCCGCATCATTTGTTCCTAAATAACGAAGACCTGACAGGTTTTGGAAACCTGTCAGGTCTAACATTTGGAAGAAAAGAGGTTCGCCCCAGATTAGCATCTAAAAAAGATATGAATGCGCTCTGGGAGAATCTCGATGTGATTGATTGCTTCGCCACTGACCATGCGCCGCACACTTTAGAAGAAAAGGACTCGGATAATCCGCCCCCAGGTTTTCCAGGACTTGAAACTATCCTGCCTCTGCTTCTTACTGCCATCAGCGAAGGCCGACATAGTGCCCGAAGGGTATTAACCATTAACCAGATTTTTGAAAAAATGTATACCAACCCTCGCAAGATATTCAACCTCCCAGAACAACCCGAAACGTGGATCGAAGTGGACGAGAACGCTGAATACGAGGTCAAAGCTGAGAATCAATTCACGCGCTGTGGCTGGACTCCGTTCGAGGGCTGGAAGGTGAAAGGTAAAGTGAGAAAAGTTGTCTCACGTGGTAAAGCAGCCTTTGAAGATGGAAAGATTTTAGTGGAACCTGGGTTTGGAAAAAATATTCGTTTATTGGAAGGTAAGTTATGAAAATTCATGCAATTCAAACTGGCACGGTTGAGGTCAAGAAAAATCAAGTAATTGGCAAGGGACCCAAAGCAGTACGCTTGATCAATGTCCTACTTGGCACTACATGGGTGGAACCCATACCGATTTTGGCATGGGCAATCGAGCATAAAGAAGGCGTTATTGTAGTTGATACAGGCGAAACAGCGCGGACTTCTGAACCTGGTTACTTTCCGCGCTGGCAACCCTACTATAAGTTTGCGGTTCGATTCCATGTAAAACCTGAGCAGGAGATCGGCGCCCAATTAAAGCAAATGGGGATCACCCCGAAGGATGTGAGGAAAGTTATTTTGACTCACATGCACACCGACCATGCAGGCGGACTGCATCATTTTCCTGTAAGCAAGATTTATGTAAACATGCCCGAATATAAACGTACATTTGGCTTCCAGGGACAGTTAATTGGATATATTCCACAGCGTATGCCCGCATGGTTGTCGCCAACTGCCATCGTCCTTGACAATAAAGGATTTGGACCTTTTCGAAAAATCTGGGATGTCACCAGCAACGGCGATGTAAAAGCCGTCACAACAGAGGGGCATACACCTGCACATATTTCGGTGATTGTTACCATCGATGATATACACTATTTTCTGGCAGGTGATACAAGTTATTCAGAAGAAAACCTGCTCCAAAAAATCGCGGACGGTGTCAGCCCTGACCCAAATCAGGCAATTGACACCATGCGAAACATTTTGAGCTTTGCGAGCCAGCATCCAACTGTATATTTGCCAACTCATGATCCGAACTCCGAATTGCGCTTGAAAAACAAGACAACGCTTTCTATCAGGTAATGACCATGCGAAATATCATGGAGATAAAATGGACGTGAGGAAAGTCGTCTTTGAAGATTGGAAGATTTTAGCGGAAACAGCTTATAGCCAGACTGTTCGCGAGCAATAACGACGGAGAGTAATGATGCAACTTGAAACCAAACGATTGGTTTTGCGGGAATTTGTGAAGGATGATTGGCAGGCAGTGTTGGCTTATCAGTCCGACCCGCTCTATTTGCGTTATAACGATTGGACAGAAAGAACGCCAGAGGCGGTGCAGGAATTTATTGGCATGTTCCTAAACCATCAACAACAGGAACCGCGCACAAAATTCCAACTGGCGGTTGTTTTGAAATCAAACAATCAACTGATTGGGAACTGCGGCGTCCGCATGGAGAAAGCTCACGCGCATGAAGCGGATATTGGCTACGAATTATCCCCAAAACACTGGAATCAGGGTTACGCAACGCAGGCAACACACGCTATTGTGGATTTTGGATTCAGCCACTTTGGGGTGAATCGTATTTGGGCAAACTGTGTTGCTGACAATGTTGGCTCGGCGCACGTCTTGGAAAAACTGGGCATGAAACTCGAAGGTCGACTTCGTGAAAACAAATACTTCAAAGGCAGGTGGTGGGACACTTTGATCTACGCCATTCTCGTTGATGAGTGGAAGGCGCATAAAGATGTTAAGTAGTGTCGTCGCATGTTACCAAGCTTGTGCCGATGGGAAGATTCTCGTCGAGGCGGGGTACGGGAGAAATGTGAGGGATTTATAGAATGAGTAACAACATATATCTTGTCTTTATAGATGAAACAGGATTTATGCTTGACCCGTTAATCCGACGATCTTGGTCTCCTCGTGGGCATACTCCTATTATGAAAGTATCAGAATCACCTCATGATCGAATATCGGTCATAGGTGCCATGACAATCCAACTTAAACCAAGGCAGTTGGGCTTTTTATTTCATCTCTCGCAAGATAATACTAATTTTCGCGGACACACCATAGTTCCCTTTCTTGATCGCTTACATAACAATCTTAATGCTGATATTAGATTGGTCTGGGATTCAATCAAAATTCACACTGCAGAGCCTGTGAATAATTATTTTGCCTCTCATCCAGAATTTAGAGTGTTTTTCTTCCCAGAATATGCTCCAGAATTAAATCCTGTTGATAACGTTTGGGGATATGTCAAACACGATCGTTTAGCCAATTTCTGCCCTCATAATCTTGTAGAACTTCGCAGGCGCGTTAAAGCCGAATTATTCAGGGTGCAAAAGATGCCAAATTTGCTAGAGTCCTTGTTTCGTCATACGGGTCTTGATCTTGATACCTAACGTAGCTTTTATAAAGTTATGCCCCTTTTTTTATACTCCGCCAAATATATCTTTTCCAATGTTTTATGGCTTCATCATCTCGCTGTATCGCCTGTCGTCGAGGACGCTGGTTGCTCCAACCCATGTGTTTCATGATGTGCCATACTGAACTATAGTGGTTAAGAAAAATATTTTGAAAGATTAAGCAGACAAATGCTTGGTGTAGACACCCATCAGGCGCAAGATTTCATGCGATTGGTCTGCCAACACTTTCAGGGCATCCTCGACTGACTGAATCAATTTGACAAACTCTGCAAAGTAGCGATTATGAGTGGCTTTGGTTTTGACCTTCTTCCACAGGTACTCAATTGGATTGTAATCTGGCGAGTAAGAAGGCAGTTGGTACACAACGAGCCGGTCTTTGTGTTGTTCAAAGAACTCACGAGTGGCTTTGCTGGTGTGATAACGAGCGCCATCCTGGATCAGGATGATTTTGCCAGAGACCTGAGACAGCAAATGCAATAGAAAAGATTGATAACCATCACTTTGAAATCGCGCCTCCGTTCCTTGATAAACCAGGCGACCACTGAAAAACTCAATTGCGCCAAAGACCTTGTAGCCCTTGCGCAAGCCAGTAGTCTTGACTTGTGGCTGCTGTCCTTTGCGAGCCCAAGTGTAGGACAAAGAACCCCACAAGGCAAAACTGGCTTCGTCGCCAAAGTACAAAGGCGCGCCCAGTTGTTTGGCTTGCCTCAAAATCTTGGGAAACTCCTTCTGCATCCAGCGTTGTCGGGCTTCCTCATCCAAATGATCCGATACAAAACGAGCCTTCTGGAAAGAGAAACCCAAGTTGCGCAACAACTCGCACACATAAAAACGGTTGTACAAAACATGAAACTTCTGATAAATCAAGTCCTGAATCAATACACTCGTCCAACAACCGGTCATATAGCCACAGGCCTCTGGTCCGTCTTCGATGCATTTCGACAAATCCTGCTTTTGCGATTTGGTCAAGCGCGGCGGGCGTCCAGGCGCTTTTGGGTATTCCAAACTGTCCCAACGATAGGCAAGAAAATCATTCAGCCAGTTATAGACCGTTTGCTGCGATACATTCCAAATCAACAGAATGGTTTCCAATGCAATTCTGCCTCCAATCATAATCAACACCGACAGACGTCGCACCGCACGCACATCGCCGCGCGTATATGCCTTCTCCAATTCCTGTTTCAACTGCTTGACATGTGCTCTGGAAAAAGTTATTCTAGCCATGGGATGTCTCCTTTTGCCTCGGATTGTCAGTCTTTGGCACAAGCATAAGACATCCCTCTCTCTTTTCAAAGTCCAAATTTCAAAATCTTTTTCTTAAGATCTATAGGATGATACTGCACCTTAAATTTGTCCCAAATCAAACCAGCAATGCGATCCAATGTCCAGTAAACTTCTGTATATCCCTGCGCCTGTGCACCTTGCATTAATTCTTCCCTCAATTTTGCTAGTTGCACGTCTGACAATCGCCTCGGGCGTCCTAACGGACGACAATCACTTTTATCTGGCGGTTCTTTGGCTTCTTTCTTCCAGCGATGAATACTACGCTCGGTGACGCCAATGATTCTCGACACTTCCGTTACCCGCTTTCCGCTATCAATGAGTTCTAACGCACGCCTACGTCGTTTTGCTAATTGCTCACTTTTTCCAAGAGGTCTCATGTTCCTTATTATTACACACGTCTTTAATTAATTTCTTAGAATTTGATGATCTTATGGAATGTAAATGTTGAAGAATTGTAAAGTATGTAATGGAATTTTTATCGGAATCCGCCTCACCCGTCGCGCGAGTCCGAGCGGAGAAATGTTGAAGCGTAGAAAAATGTGATTCAACGGGATTCCGTTACCAGCGTGCAATCAGGTCTCGATACGCCCCAAAAAGCATGGGGCTACTCGACCACCGCCAATCTCCAATCTCTAATTACCAATCACCAATTACCACTTACAAAGGAGTAACTTATGCCTACCCAATCCCCCTCCCCTCACCTGCCGTTTGGCGAGAACAAAAACGCCGAGTGGTATGGCAAGGACATTATTTCTGTCAAACAGTTCAGCCGCAACGACCTGGAGTATGTGTTCGGCGTGGCGCATGAGATGCGCGGCATGGTCGAGCGCGTCGGAACGTTTGATTTGCTGAAAGGAAAAATTCTGGCGAATCTTTTTTACGAACCTTCAACGAGAACATCGTCGTCGTTCACTGCCGCGATGGAACGGCTGGGCGGTTCGGTCATCCCGATCAACGAAGTGAAGTATTCGTCTGTCACGAAAGGCGAGACGCTTACCGATACCGTACGCACGCTCGAATGTTATGCGGATGTGATCGTGTTGCGTCATCCTGAGGTCGGCTCGGCGGCGATTGCGGCGAAAGCGGCGCGCAAACCCGTCATCAACGCGGGTGATGGCGTGGGCGAACACCCCACGCAGGCGTTGCTCGATGCGTTCACGATTACGGAGGAACTCGGAAGATTTGATGACCTGACCGTGACCATGCTCGGCGATCTAAAGTATGGACGCACGGTACATTCATTGGCGCGCCTGCTTTCGATATTCAATGTGAAGTTGAATTATGTCTCGCCCGATATTTTGAAGATGCCAAAAGAAATCATGGATGAAGTGGCTGAGAAAAGTATCTCGCAAAACGAGTTTTCAACGCTTGATAAGGTTTTGCCTGCTACCGATGTGCTGTATGTCACGCGCGTGCAAAAGGAACGCTTTGAAGACCCTGCCGATTACGAGAAGGTCAAAGGCGCGTACGTGATTGACCCTGCTATCATGAAAGCCGCGAAGCCGGATATGATTGTGATGCACCCGCTCCCGCGCGTCACCGAGATCAGCATGGACTTCGACGACGACCCGCGCGCCGCGTACTTCCGCCAGATGGAATATGGTCTGTATGTGAGGATGGCATTGCTGGCGATGGTGTTGGGTAAAGCATAAATATTTGCCACAGAGTCACTGAGACACAGAGAAAAAATTAAAAATCTCCGCGACTTTGTGTCTCTGCGGCTAAGGAATCTTATGGAAACATTTTTCTCTTTTCTCGAAAAACGCGTCGATGACTGTTCTTCGCTTTTATGCGTTGGACTCGACCCGCACATCCCCGACCTCAATGAACCTACCGCCGCGTCTGCGCGTGACTTCTGCCTGGATCTCGTTAAGCAGACTGCTCCCTACGCGGCGGCATTCAAACCCAACGCGGCGTTCTTCGAAGTCTTCGGCGCCGAAGGCTGGACCGCGCTCAAACAAGTGATTGACGCTATTCGCAAAGAATCGAATCGACGCGGTTCGATGATTCCCGTTATCCTGGATGCGCGGCGATATTGCCTCCACTGCTGAAGCGTATGCCAGGTCGGCGTTTGAGACTCTCGGCGCGCACTGCATTACGTTGAATCCATATCTCGGACACGACTCGATTGAGCCGTTCATTCAGGATCGGGAAAAGGGCATCTTTTTGTTGTGCAAAACATCCAATCCAGGTTCTGGCGATTTGCAAGACATCGTTCTCTCCGATGGCGATTTGCTTTATGAACATGTCGCTAAACTTGCACAGACGTGGAATACAAAAAACAACATCGGACTCGTCGTTAGTGCAACACACATTGACGCAATGAAACGCGTCCGCGCCGCGGCGCCCGATCTGTGGTTCCTCGCCCCTGGCGTTGGCGCGCAGGGCGGAGAGCTAGAATCAGCCTTGAAAGCTGGATTAAGAAAAGATGGAAAAGGCATACTTTTACCAATGTCTCGCGCGATTTCTCGGAGTGACAACCCGCGTATGACGGCGGCAAAAATTCGAGATTCGATACTCGAAATTCGGGCTCAATAATCCGTGCAAACTATAGGAGCTCCAACCCATGACAGACGAATTACGAATATCGACTGACGAATTATCGGCTTTAGCCGACGAACTCCTCTCCGCTAGCTGTATCAAATTCGGAGAATTCACCCTCAAGTCGGGACTCAAATCTCCCATCTATATTGACTTGAGGCAAATCATTTCTCATCCTCGTTTGCTGGCGCAAGTTGCTGAGGCATACCTTCCGATAATCTCCAGTCTCCAATTCTCCCGCCTCGCAGGCTTGCCGTACGCCGCCATTCCCATCGCCACCGCCATCAGCCTTGCAGGGAACTATCCCATGATCTACCCGCGCAAGGAAGCCAAATTGTATGGCACGAAAGCCGAGATCGAAGGCGAATACCACGCGGGCGAGACCGCCGTCATCATTGACGATCTCGCCACCACAGGCGGAAGCAAATTCGAAGCCATCGAAAAACTGACCAGTGTGGGCTTGGTCGTGAAAGATGTCGTCGTGCTGATCGACCGCCAATCAGGCGCAAAGGAGTCACTCGCGCAGGCAGGGTTCAATCTCCACGCAGTGCTGACAATCAGTCAACTGCTGGATTATTGGGAGTCCACGGGGAAGGTGGGGAAGGATAAAATTGAGGAGACGAGGAAGTTTTTGAAAGAGAGCAAATAATGAACAGTAACAAAAAGCCAGCATATCGTTTCTCAATTATCAGAATGATCCATTCCATTTGGAGCACCATCTTCTCTAATGCGTGGAGATCATGGTTTTTTATGTTTATTGCAAGCCTTTTGGTTGTAGCTATTTGGATGTCTCTAAGTCAGAACTATTTAACTGAGTACAACTTTACACCTGTAATAGATTCTTTGGCCTTAGCGATAATGTTTGGAACATGGGGGTATCTTGGCTATCAGGCTGAAAAAAATCGCTTTTTCCCACATCCAATCACAAATAATGTTCCTGGGGTTGGACTTGCCCTGATGGTAATCGGTTGGGGATTTATGATTTATTTGCTATATTTAACGGTTTCAAAATTGATAGAACTATTCTAAGGAGTAGTTGTGCCCAAGAAACACACTTTCAAAGCTACTATCCAAAATGCAGGCGGGGCGGGCATTTGTGAAAACAAAAAACTTCCGAGTTTTCATCGAAAGTTTTTTTCATTCTGTCTTCAATCCTTGAAACTTTTCTATCAAATCAGGGATTTGGGTTTGGATGACATCCCAAATGATTTCGTTGTCCAAACCAAAATATTCATGCGCGATAACGTTGCGTAAACTTGCAACTTCACGCCAGGGAATTTCGGGATGTTCCGACTTGAAGACTCGCGGCATTTGACGCGCTGCTTCGCCAATCACTTCCAAACTACGAACCACAGCCAGATACGTGCGCCGATCTCTTCCGAGTCCTTCCGAGTCACTCATCGCCTTCGTAAAGTCGCGAATATCCTGACAGGCTTGCAGGATGTCATCAATGTATAACTTTGGACTACGAGATGACATTCAGCAAATCCCTCTCCACTGAGGAGCGTATCGCAGGTTTCAAGCCTTTGGGCGTGACCAGGTCCACATTGCGGCCGAGCAAATCCTCCAGATAGAATTTCAAGCCAATGTAATTTGCCCAGGTTGGCTGGTTGAATTGCACAAGAATGTCCACATCACTGCGTTTACGTAGGCGATTCCGTGCTGCTGACCCAAATAAAGCCAGCGATTTTACGCCATACCGCTTGTATGCAGTGCGTTTCGATTTCAAAACTTTGACAACATCGTCCCGATTTTCAGTAACCATGATTAAATTATACACGTTTCGGCGCATGTTAGAATAACGGAAAATATGAGGTGAACCTATGCCCAAGAAACACACCTTTACAGCCACCATTCAAAACGTGGGCGGAGGCGGCGGATTTGTGGAAGTTCCCTTTGATGTGGAAGAGGCCTTCGGCTCGAAGCGGCCCAAGGTCAAGGCAATGATCGAGGGAGTCCCATATCGCGGTATATTGACCCGCATGGGAACAGAGCGTCACCTGCTCATTATTCTGAAAGGAACCCGTGAGCAGATCGGCAAGTCATTTGGCGACGAAGTGAAAATTACCGTCGAGCCGGATACCGAGCCGCGCGTGATCGAGGTCCCTGCAGAGTTGAGGAAGGCGTTCAAAGTGGAGAAGGAAGCGAAGACCTTCTTCGATAAATTATCGTACACACATCAAAGGGAATATGTGACGTGGATCAACGAAGCCAAAAGAGAAGAGACGCGCCAGAATCGAATCGTGAAAACGATCGGGATGTTGAAGGAAGGGAAGAAACGCTCGTAAGGCGGGATGGCATCCCGTGCGAAGAAGAGGCTACATTACGGAGGTAAAGCGTGAAGAGACGCAGTCAAGGCGTATTACTAGAACAATTGAAACGCTCGAACAAGGCGAATCGGAAAATTAAGTCCGATGAAGCGGTGCAGACCTGGCTGCACCTGACCAGAGGCAACAAAACAGTTCTGCCGCCGAGATTCCGCCATGAGGATGTCCGTTCTTCGGAAAACATGCTGGAGTTTTTCGTAAATGAGTTTACGGAAAAGAGACAGATCGTCTTCGATCCTTTTGCGGGCTTTGGAACCACCCTGCTCGTCACTGAAGAAATGGGCAGGATCGGATATGGCATTGAATATAGCAAACAGAAGGCAGACTATGTGCATGGGCTGCTCGCTCACCCGGAGCATTTGATCCATGGCGACTCTCGCAATCTCATGGATTATGACCTGCCACTCTTCGATCTGTGTCTTACTTCACCGCCGTACACGAATGAGAACGATGCTGAAAATCCATTTGTGGACTACAGACAAAAAGGATTCGACTATCCATCTTATTTAGAGGAAATGGGCCGCATCTTTTCACAAGTGGGCCGCAAGCTGAACCCGTCTGGCCATGTGGTGATCGAGGCTTCGAACTTAAAAAAGAAGGGCCATGTAACCATGCTGGCCTGGGATATAGCGCGTGAAGTATCGAAGTTCCTTCAATTCGAAGGGGAAACCATTATCTGCTGGGACAAATATGGGTACGGCTATAATCACAGTTATTGTCTGGTCTTTTCCAAAACCTAAGGAGCTTTTATGCAACTCACGGGTTACCTCAAAAATCTTTATAATTACAACTACTGGGCGAACAAACGTTATTTGGCGGTCGCTGAATCTTTGGCAGAAGAACAACTCTTTCGTAAGCAGGGGCACAGCTGGGACAGCGTCCATGCCGTGTTGGTGCACATGATGAGTTCCGAACGCATGTGGCCGCAGCGTTGGAGAGGGGACACGGCCAGTTTTCTTGACCCGACGGACTTTCCAACCATTGCGTCCGTTCACGATTATTGGGTGGATGTGGAGAAGAACATGCTCGGCTTCATTGCTGAGCAAACAGACCAATCGCTTTTGAAAGATATTACTTACACCAATCCTAAAGGCGAGACGTTTACCCTGCCCCTGTGGCAGATGGTCGTCCAGCCGCCGAATCACAACACGCATCATCGCGGCGAACTGGCGGCGATGTTCGCGTTGATGAATATCCCGCATCCCGAGGATGAAGTGGTGCAATATTTTTTGGATAAAAGCGGGCAAAAACATTTTTAACCACGAAGGGCACAAAGTAACACAAACGAGATCTATATAAATCCAATGTACTCCCTCCTTCGCGATCTTCTCTTTCGTTTAGATCCTGAAACCGCGCATCAACTTACGCTTCACTCATTACGCATTGCAGGACATTTTCCTCCTTCTTATTGGCTGCTCACACAACTTTATAAAACCCCACCCAAACCTGTTCAAGCGTTTGGATTAACTTTCAAGAACCCTGTTGGACTTGCGGCGGGATATGACAAGGATGCGGTTGCCATTCGCGGACTCTCCGCCTTGGGCTTTGGTCATATTGAAGTTGGCACGGTCACGCCCCAGCCTCAGGCTGGGAATCCGCGTCCGCGCGTGTTCCGCCTTTTGGAGGATCAGGCGGTGATCAATCGCATGGGGTTTCCATCTGAAGGAATGTTGAAAGTCAAAGGTCGAATGTCAAAGGTTGGTGATTGGCGGCCTCTGGTGGTCGGTGTGAATCTTGGCAAGAATAAGGAAACCCCTCTTGAAGACGCCGCAAGCGATTACGTTACCCTGATGAAAACCTTCGCGCCCCTTGCAGATTATCTGACAATAAATATCTCTTCGCCTAATACGGTTGGACTGCGAAAATTACAAGGGCGCGAAAGGTTGGAAGGGTTACTCGGAGGGATAGGCAATGAACGTCAAACATCAAACGTCAAATGTCCTGTTCTTGTGAAGATCTCGCCTGATTTGAATGATGAGGAATTGGACGATGCGATTGGTGTCATCATTGATAAGGGCATGGACGGGATCATTGCCACGAACACGACTCTGGCGCGCGACGGATTGAGACGCCGCCCTGAGCGAGCCGAAGGGTCAAGGCATCAGGGAGAATCAGGCGGGTTGAGCGGGAGACCGCTCAAGGTCGGGAGCGAAGCGATCCTTCGTCAAGTGGTGAAGCGCGTGGATGGGAGAGTCCCGGTTGTCAGTGTGGGCGGAATCATGAGTCCGGACGATGCAAAGAAAAGACTCGCTTTGGGGGCGAGTCTTGTTCAGGTGTATACAGGGTTGATCTATCAGGGACCAAAACTTGTTCGGCAGATCGTAAAAAGTTTGTAGATCAGTGTTGCGCGGGACGCAGAGCCGCCTGCGCGCCTTCCTTGGGATTCTTGAAGAAGCCATCGGGCATTGGGATGGGAAAGATATTTGCGCCCGTGTTCAACTCACCTACTAGAATATAGTATAGCGCTGAGGTTGCTTCGGGGCCCGAGCCCAGATCCTGAAATTCAAGGAACAAGTAGGTACCGTCGGGACTCCAGCGCGCATCGCGATAACAACATTTGCCCGGAAAGACCAGTGTGGGTTTGTGAGTTGACCAGTTGTAGATGTACAGTTCACCCCAGCCTTCATTGCGCCTGGAGGTGTTGAAAACAAACTGGCTGTATCCATCCCAGTCAAAGTCCGGCATTTCGCGGTTTTGAAACCCAATCGGGATGAAACGCGTGCCGGGGAAATTATCCTGCAGGTCTATCAACTCAGGCTTGCAGGCTGTAATGTCAAACACACTGACTTGTTCCGATTGGACGGCTGCATTACCGGGATCATTGCCTTTGAAGAGCCACGCCACGAGTTTGTCGTCGGCAGACCAACGCGCCTCCTGGACCCTGAGCGCCGCCGGTGTTTTGGGAGTCGGCAAAATGCAAGCACCCTCCAGCCTCAACAACGGATTGCGGTTCGTGATCGTCCGCATGATTTCGAAGTCCAACGGCACGACAAAAATTTCGTTGCTCATGGCGATCATGACCTGCTTGCCATCATGCGAGACCTGAAATGCATCCAGTGTGGCTTCCGATGGGAAACTGGTCAGCGTATCCACCGTATCGGTGGTGATATTGTAGTATTTCACGGTCTTGCCGCTGAGGAAGATGATCGTTTCACCATCCGGCATCCATTGCAGGTCATTCTTTTTGGCGCCATCGTTCGTGAGTTGTTTCAGATCCGAGCCATCCACATTCATCAGCCAGATCTCGTTGTTGGCAACCAAGGCAATCTTGTCCGCACCGCCAATTGCAAGCGCCGCCGGTGGAACAGTTTCCGTTGGAGCAGGCACGCTCTCGGTGGCTGTTTCTGCAGGCGGGATATTCGTTTCTGTCGCGACGGGTTCGGATGTTTCGGTTGGCAGGACTGGAGGAGGCGTATTGACCGGCGCCTCAGTTGCGCGAGAATTGTTGATCCCGTTAAACAGCAAGATGCCCCCCGCGATCACTGCAAGGGCGATCACAGGCACGATCACGACCAGCGCGTTGAATCCTTTTTTCTCAGGGGTAACCGGCCGCTTCTTGATCACGGTGCCCTGGACAGTCTTTGGCGCGACGATTTGTATCTTGGTCGGCTCGCCGCGCATGACGGCGTGCAGTGCATCGGTCATTTCCTTCGAACTGGAGAAGCGCTCATCCCTGTCCTTTGCCATTGCCTTTTGGATGATCGCGTCCATGCCCGGCAGGAGATTCGGGTTGGCGTTCAGAATGTGCGGCACAGGGTCGGTGATGTGTTTGAGAGCGACCGCCATGGGCGTGTCGGCTTCGTAGGGCTGCCTGCCTGTGACCATTTCGTACAGGATGATGCCAAGAGCATAAATATCGGCGCGACCGTCAATTGAATCGCCCTGGGCTTGTTCAGGAGCCATGTAGGCAGGCGTGCCGATGATGGCGCTGCCTGTAACGTTGCCCGCCTGAGCCTGCGATAACTTTGCAATGCCAAAGTCTGATATGTAGGGAATGCCTTTATTGTCGAACAAAATATTGCTTGGCTTGATATCGCGGTGCACGATGCCTTTGGCGTGCGCCTCATCCAGGCCAGGTCCCACTTTTTCGATGATGCGCGTCGCTTCCTCAATGCTGAGCACACTGGCTTTTATTCTTTCGGAGAGCGAACCCCCGTTCATATAGCGCATGACGAAGTATGGCTGTCCGTTTTCCTCGCCGACGTCGTATACCGGAACAATGGCGGAGTGTTCAAGCGAGGCGATGATCTTTGCCTCACGTTCGAAGCGCAGTCGGAATTGCGGGTCTGCATGGAGCAGTTCCGGGGGCAGGACTTTGACGGCAACCTCGCGCTCGAAGCGCGGGTCGTATCCCCGATAGACCGTCGCCATTCCACCGCGCCCCAGTTCGGATTTTATTTCGTAGCGGCCAATTTGTTCCGGTTGCATCACGCCTCAAGTATACCTATCCCAAAGTGTGAGCGCAAGCATTAATGCGTGGCAAATTTATGATGAATTGGATATGCAGATAGGCGGTGTTGAAACAAAAAGGCGGTTCGGGTCGTCATGAATATATGCCAGGGACGCCGGACTGATGGTAGTTTGAAATTGGAGGAACCATGGGTTTCGATTTGAAATATGAGCCAGCCGAACAATGCAATCGCAAGATTGTTCATTTCCGTTTTGTGGTATATTGGCGGCATTATGGATGAAAAAATCACAATCATTGAGGGTCCCCCTCCCGTTTTTGAAGCGGTGAATGATGGCTGGGCGTTGGGCTTGAATGAAGGCACTCGTTTATCCGTCCCTGCATTGACCCGTTTGCGAACCTTCAACGGGCCCGCCCTTGTGGAACGCTGTTACCGGGCATGGAACAGCAGGTCAACCATTCAGTTGCATTACCGCAATGATGTGGGCGTCGAACAGTCGGCTCCCATCCTTGCGGCTCGTAATGTTGAGACGCCTGACGGGCACGTACTTTTGTTGTGGGTGTATCTCGACCACGATAAGGTGGAGTACGAACTGGACAAAGGGGATGATGAAGCGGACGAAGACAATTTTGAATAGACCTCTTGCGAAAGTCATTTTCGCCACAGAGATCACCGAGAAAATAGGTTTTTCTCAAAGGTCTCTGTGCGCTTGCGCAGTCTGTGGTTAAGCAACGGGTCACTTATGCAAGAGGTAAAATAATAGAGATGACCGGGCGAAAGCCCGGTCTTTTCTTTCACGCGCAACTCCGATTTTCGTCATATTGACGAGTATTTGATTCTCGTGATAATGTTAAGATGGAGAAATTGATATGCCTGAAACACTCAATGCCTTTGACATGGCGCAACAGCAGTTCGACTCAGTCGCCAAGATGCTCAACCTCGACCCCGGCGTGATCGGCGCATTGCGCTGGCCCATGCGCGAGTTTACCTTTCGCATTCCGGTGCGCATGGATAACGGCTCCCTGCAATTCTTTGAGGGATTCCGCGTCCAGCATAACGATGCGCGCGGTCCCAACAAGGGAGGCATCCGTTTCCACAAGGATGAGACGATTGATACCGTACGCGCGCTCGCGATGTGGATGACGTGGAAATGCGCGGTGGCAGATATTCCGCTGGGCGGCGGCAAAGGCGGCATTATTGTTGATCCGTCCACGCTTTCAGACAGAGAGAAGGAATCCTTGTGCCGCGGCTGGGTACTTCAGATGTGGCACAACCTCGGTCCGCGCCAGGACGTGCCTGCTCCAGATGTAGGCACCACCCCGCAAATGATGGGCTGGATGATGGATGAATATTCGCGCATCGTTGGTCAATATTCCCCCGGCGTGTTTACCGGGAAGCCAGTCGGTGGCGGCGGTTCGGAGGGACGCACGGAAGCGACCGGGTATGGGGTCATCTACACGGTCCGCGAGGCGATGAATCATCTCAAAATGGACTCCACAAAATGCGTTGCCGCAATTCAAGGCTTCGGCAATGTGGCACAGTACGCAGCGATTGGCTTTATCGAAATGTTGGGAGGCAAGGTGGCGTGTGTATCCTGCTGGGACCGCAATGACAAAAAATCCTACACTTACAGCCACAAGGATGGTATTGATCCACGTTTTCTGTTGACGATTGTGGATAAATATGGAACGATCAGCAAGGACGAGGCTACCAAAGCCGGATATATCATCGAAGAAGGCGAAGTCTGGATTACAAAGGAAGCCGACGTACTCATCCCTGCCGCCATTGAGGGACATGTCAACTCAGAGACGATCAAGCAAATGTCGAGCCGCGTAAAAATTGTCGCTGAGGGAGCCAACGGTCCCGTCACGCCCGAGGCGGATGAATTCTTCAAAGCGAACAAGATCTTTGATATTCCAGATTTTTTGTGCAATGCAGGAGGCGTGACGACCTCCTACTTTGAACAAGTCCAAAACGACGCCAATTACTACTGGGAACGTGATGCAGTTTTACGCCGCCTCGACATCAAGATGACTTCCGCATTCAAGGCTGTGCTTGATCGGAGCGACAAGGAAGGCGTTTATATGCGCGATGCCGCGTACATGGTTGCAATTGACCGGGTGGTCAAAGCCATGGAACTGCGCGGCTGGCTTAATGCGGGCTGGTAGAAAATTTTGATTTCGAATTTAGGTGACAGTCGCTTCGCAAAAGAGACTGTCACCTTTTGCCTTAATTAGTGACCTTACGCAGGCAAAGTCATCTGCCATGGCGCGCCACGCAAGCGCACAGAGAAAACAAGAGAAAAAAACTCAAAGGACTCAGTGGTCTCTGTGGCTAAGTGCGTAAGGTGAGTTAATTACACCACCCCATACGCAACCATCGCCTTCGCAACTTTGACGAAACCTGCGATGTTCGCGCCTGCCACATAATCGCCCGGCATTCCATATGCCTCGGCCGCTTCGAGACAATTCCGATGGATGCTTTTCATGATAATGTGGAGTCGCTCTTCCACCTCCTCGCGGTGCCAGGACATGCGCAGGCTGTTCTGGCTCATCTCCAAACCAGAGGTGGCAACGCCGCCCGCGTTCGCGGCTTTGGCTGGCGCGAACAAAACTTTCTTGTCGCGATAGACTTCAAGCGCGTCCATTGTAGACGGCATGTTCGCTCCTTCTGAAATGCAATAGCATCCGTTATTGAGCAAAGCCGCCGCGCTATTTTTATCAATCTCATTTTCATGCGCGGAGGGGAAAGCCAGATCCACTTTGATGCCTTGTTCACGGATCACATCCCATACACTTTTGCCTTCGTAATAAGCCGCACCTTTGTGTTGCTCGGCATATTCTTTGATACGCCCGCGCCGCACGTTCTTCAAATCCATTACGAACGCAAGTTTCTTCATATCAATCCCCGCTTCATCCACAATGGTTCCATCTGAATCAGAAAGCGTAATGACGCGCGCGCCCATTTGATTTAATTTCTCAACCGTATATTGAGCGACATTGCCCGACGCGCTCACCGCCGCGACCTTTCCTTTGACTTCCTGCCCGCGTGTGGCTAACATCTCTGCCGCGAAGAACACCGCGCCATATCCCGTCGCCTCCGGGCGGATCAAACTTCCGCCATACTCAATGCCCTTGCCGGTCAACACGCCGGTGTGTTCATTCACGATCTTTTTGTAATAACCAAATAAATATCCGATCTCCCTGCCTCCTACACCAATGTCCCCGGCTGGCACGTCCACGTCGGGCCCAATGTGGCGATATAACTCGCGCATGAAGGCCTGACAGAAGCGCATTACTTCTTCGTCCGATTTGCCTTTGGGATCAAAATCAGAACCCCCTTTGCCGCCGCCCAATGGCAGGGTAGTAAGGGAGTTCTTGAAGATCTGTTCAAAGCCCAGGAACTTGATAATGCTCAAGTTCACCGACGCATGAAAACGAAGTCCGCCTTTATAGGGCCCGATGGCATTATTGAACTGCACACGGAATCCGCGATTGACCTGCACTTCCCCTTTATCGTCCACCCAGGGCACGCGAAAGAGCACCGCCCGGTCTGGCACAACGACCCGCTCATAGATTTTATTCTTTACGAATTCAGGATGTTTCTCCACAGTTGGTTCCAGCGAATCCATGACCTCCTTTACCGCCTGATGAAACTCAGGTTGGCCAGCATCTTTCTCTTGCACCATCGCGATGACATCTTTGGTGACAGACATATTTTTCTCCTTTGGCTAAATAGATTGGTCTGACGAGATGCATACTATAAAACACCTTGCGGATGATAAAGAGACGCCCGCTTCGCGGGTGGTTGAGTAGGACGACAGTTCGTACACTTGCACCAGCACGTGATTTGCTTGGCAAATCATGCAGGTGTCGAAACCCAGCCGACAGTTGATCCCGTTTTTAAAGATGAGTCTCCCCTCAAGCCTTTTTCACGCGGCTGAACACCGCCAGGGCGATCCCTCCCAGAATCGAAACACCAGCAACAAACAAGCGTATGGATACATTTTCAGCGAGAAACATAACCCCGCTCCACGCCGCAATTACAGGCACAGAGAGCTGGACAATTGCCGCGCGTATTGTAGTCAAGCTCCTCAACGCCGCATACCAGATCACATATCCCACACCTGAAGCCAGCGCTCCTGAAAGGGTCGCCAGAAAAATCCCAGTTGTCGAGAGGTGGATATTACTCAATGAAACCGACCGAATTAATAATATCATCGGGACCGCATAAACAAAATTTCCCGCCGTATCTGCCAGCGGATTTTGCGATCCGCGTCCGCGAATCGAATAAAAGCCCCAGGCAATGCCCGCGATGGTCATCAGTACAGAACCCAGAGGAGAGGGAGCCGCAAGCCCCGGAAATACCAGATACACCAAACCGCCCAAAGCAAGGAACAACCCGATCCATTCCAACATATGTGGGCGTTCACCGCTGGTTAACGCGGCAACGATCATGGTAATTTGCACACTACCGAAAAGGATCAACGCCCCTGTGCCAGCGGTCAGGCTGAGATAGGCGAAGGAAAAAGTAATCGCATACAGGAACAAAAACGCGGCGGAGATCCAACTGCCGCGCAGGATGGGTTGCTCAGCTTTCCGTTGTAAGGACGCGATCACAAATAATGTGACTGCGCCTGAGACCAATCGGATCGTTGTATAACTGGCTGCGTCAATTGTATTTTGTCCCAGCGCGAGACGGTTCAACACCGAATTGGACGCGAAGGCGATCATCGTCAGTGTTGTGAACAGGCTCGTCTGCAGGGCTGATTGTTTCATTTGTGCGCTTCCAGGCAGATAACTCCCTGCGCGCCGACAACTGCATCGTGGATGGTGCCAGCGGGTAAATCCAGTCTATCGCCCGCTTTGAGTGTGAGTTGTTGACCAAGTTCAGGCATGCCAAATATGATCGAGCCGCGCAGAACGTAAATCACTTTAGCATATGAATGTGAATGCGCAGAGTAGACGTCATGCGCTCCGTTCGACCATTGATATGGACTGAGTCCTTCCTCCGCGCAAAGTCGCATCAGCGTGGATTCGGTTGGGGGTGTTGAATCAGACCAAGGAGTGACAAGAGGCGTGTTCATAATCTTTGCATCAACTCAATTCGATTTCCAAATGGATCAAAGACATAGGCGCGTTTGAATCCATCTAGGGCAGGCTGGGTTAAATCAACTTCGCATCCCGCGCTTCGCACTTTAGCAATCAGCGAATCGAGATCATCCACGATGAATGCGGGATGCGCCTTGCGCGCGGGATGAAAATCCGCTTCGACGCCGAGATGGAGTTGAACATCTTCAGATTGAAACCATGTTCCACCGCGCGCTGCAAGTTCAGGCGGTTTTGGAATTTCTATGAATCCGAGAATGTTGATAAAAAATTCGCGCGCTTTTTCCTCCCCGCCTGCGGGACCAGCGGGCATGGCAAGTTGAACATGATCGATGGAAAGGATTTTCATGGGGGAAGGAAGTATACAAGTAAATACGGAAATGTCGCCACGGCGCCACGCGACGCAAGTACACACGTGTTTACCTGTCTACGTATGTACTTGTCTACATACCTCACAACTCGCCATACCGATCAACTCGCCTGCCAATGATGGCGAGGCTGTCTTCCCAGAATTTGCGTTTGGTAATATCTATGCCAAAACGTTTGGCAAGTTTTGCAGCGGAGGCTTCGCCTGTGGAGGCGAGCAGGTCCTTGTAATCGGCTACGAATTCATCGCCGCGCTGTTGATAGATGGCATACAAGCCAGTTCCAAACAAAAGTCCGAACGCATAAGGGAAGTTATAGAACGGGAAGCCCGCGGAATAGTAATGCGGCTTCCATGTCCACATGAATTTTTGCAGGTAGCGCTCGTCGAGACCGTCGCCATAAGTTGCCTTTTGCGCGCGTTCCATGATGTCGTTGAAATCATCGGAGGAGAGTTCCGCCTGTTCACGGCGTTCCAAAACTTCTTTTTCAAAGAGATAGCGCGAATAAATATCCACGATCACTTGTGACGCGCCCAGGATCTGGTCTTCAAGTACTGCCAGTTCTTCCTGCGGGTCGTTTGTGGATGCAAGCACGGCTTCGGCGATGATGGTTTCACACATGATGGAGGCAGTCTCGGCAAGGGTCATGGGCGTACTCTTCTGCAGAGGTGTCTTGCCCGCTTGATAAGCACAGTAGTTATGAAAGGCATGTCCGAGTTCATGCGCCAGCGTGCTTATACTATCAAGCGAACCATTATAATTGGAGAGGATGCGGCTCTCTTTCACAGCGGGGATTCCCATGCAGAACGCGCCGCCGCGTTTGCCTTCGCGCTGTTCGGCATCTATCCAATTATTCTTGAATGCGGTCTCCGCCATGCCGCGCAGGTCGGGCGAGAACGTGCCAAAATATTGCAGGATAAAATCGCGCGCTTCATCGAAGGAAAAGACCTTGTCCGTTTTGCCCATTGGCGCGAACAAATCCCACCAGGCGAGTTTCTCCTTGCCAAGTTTCTTTGCCTTGGTGTTGAAATACTTGCGGAACATGGGGAACGAATCTTTCATCGCGCCTAGCATGGCTTCGAGAGTCTTGCGGTCAATGCGCGCCGAGTCAATTGCGGAATGGAGAGCGTCCTTGCGTCCGCGCTTTTTGTAGAGGACATTCGTCTCGCCTTTGACCCCGTTCATGCACGCCGCCAACGTTTCCTTGACTCCCTCCCAAGCCTGATTCTCCGCGTCATACGCGCGATGACGTGTGGCTTCGTCGGGATGCGATTTTAAGTTGATCAGCGCGGGCATGGGCATCTTTTGGGTTTTGCCGTCCAGTTCAAAATCCATAGTGAGTTGCGAGGTGACCGTCCCCTGCAGTTTGCCGAAGGCATTGCCTCCGCTCAAGGACATTTCCGCGGCGAGCATTTCCTCCGCTTCGCTCATCAGATACTTTGCCTGATCGCGCATCTCTTTAAGTGTGAAGGTATGCGCCTTGGCGGAGGGATTCGTTGTAATGGCTTGATCGAGTTTCCTGCCGAGTGTTCCCACCCAGGCGCTGAACTGTGTGCTGAGGTTGCTCTGCCGCACCTGCACCTGCTCCAATTCCGAGAGCAGGCGCATGGCGGTTTTATCGCGCGAGTTGGTGGTGACGAAGGAAGAGATGTAGGCGTCAATCGTCCCCGAGAGTTCATAGATGGCATTGAACTGATCCACCGATTTGCCGAGCAGGTCGCCCAGTTCCTTCGATGATGTTTTTGCGCTGGCTTTGCTGATCTTGCTTTTGTAGAATTTTTCGAGTTTATCCAAAAGACCCTTGTATTCCTTGACGGCATTCTGGAACTCTTTTGATTCAAGCGAGGGATAGACGTTTGTCAGGTCCCAATGGGGGGCAGAGATGGTCATAGGGAAACTCCTTGTAAATGAAGTTGAATTAAGTATATCAAATTCAAAATATCATGCATCCCCGCTGAAGAGGTGTTTGTCAACGGCAGATGAAAGTTGGGATTTTTGATTCCCGCAACATATAATCCAGCGAACTACCAATAACCATGTTTCGTAACACGGAGCCGCCGTATCCGCCCATCAGCACCAGATCAACGTTTTGTTCGTTGACAGTCGTTGTCAGGGCTGTCATCAGGTTGTTTTCAATCACGACGTAGTCAGCCTCCACCTCATGAATATCAAGGTAACGCTTGACGTAGTCCTGGACATCCGGTTTTACCTTCCCTCCATCGAGCACAGTGAAGACTATCAATTCGGTCTTCCACATCTCGGCAAGATAGGTCGCGACGAACAATGCTTCTTTTGCGCGTTCACTTCCATCGTATGCCAGCAACGCGCGTTGGAAGTGGCTTGCTTTCGAAGGAATACCCAACACGGGGCGGGATGAATTCGTGATGATAGTGCGAAATGGGGACTTCAAAGTGGATAACCCACCCATCGGCGGATGTGCGATCTTCAAAACGATCAAGTCTGTCATCGTGGCGCGCTCGCAAATTTTCTTGGTGATCTCGCCGGTTTCAATCAAAAGCTTCCCATCCACTTTTGCCTCGGCACATCTTTGATCGAACTGTGTTTGAACGGCAAGCGCGTTCCCGCTTTCCGCTTTCTCTTTCGAGTCAACGACATGCAAGCCATGAAGTCTCGCGCCTTCGCGTCCCGCGATGATGCTCGCCTGCTCGAGCGAGTCCCAACTTTCGGGGTTACCGCTCAATGGAACAAGAATATCCGTGAAGAGATGATCGGTGTAACGCGTGACAGTGCGCGCTTTGCGCCAGCTGCCAGGTTCGGACTGGGCGCTTCTTTCCAGGATCAAATCTGTCGCGGCGATATCAGATTGGATCTCCCACCCCAACTCACCCTCGAGCGCGGAGCGGTTCTCCGAAACCCATAGATATAAGTCGGTGATGGTGCGGTCGGGGAACCAGCGCAAGAGACCGCGGTCGCGAATCGTCTCAGCCAGGGGAATATAAATGTTGTCGTACCAGTCCTCGACTGCGTCCTGAAACGGGATTCCACTTTTGCGTTCGCGTTCGAGCAGACATTCCTGAACGCAGATATGTTCCATCAGTTTTTCATATTGTCCCGGAATGGTCACAGTCAAATCCACGTTGGGTTTCAAGTCCATGATGCGGGTGATTTGGAGAAACTCAGCGTGTTCGGCTTTGATGATTAAATCATCGGGTTGTATGTCGGGTGTGAGTTTGATATCCGTTTGGAGTTCGATGACGCGCGCTTCGATGGTTGTAAACTTTTCCTGCCGCGCAATCGACACGCGATGATTCCCGTCCATCACAAAATAGACTTCGCCCACTTTATACACTTCAATCGGAGGCAACCCCGCGCCCAATTCCATGAATGCGGCTTTGACGCGCGCCCACCGCTCCTGGTCTCCCGCGCGGCGCGGCAGGAAGGTGCGCGTGAAATCGCTGTCGCGTCCCACACTTCCCACGATTGCATCGAGCGGAATATGTTGCACGCCGCGTTCGGTGCGGATACGCAGTTTGAGTTTTTCAGCCACTTCTTCATATGAAAGCAGTTGCGTTGATTTGCCCGTGATGCGCGCAAGGATTTCCTGAATGGCGGCGCGTTGCCGCGCGGATTGAAAATCATGGATCGCCATTTGGAATTTATATTGATCGTGTGCCATTCATTTCTCCGATGCAAGAGCTATCGCCTGTTTCACAACCATCGTACGCTTCAATTGCTTGATTCAAAATTTCATTGTGCCGCGCTAAAAGAGTGGATATCGCATCATGATATTCCTGCGCGAGTTTTGTACTGCCTTCAATGTCCGTGAACAGGAAGGTAACGGTGCCTGAAGGAAGATCATTCATTGGTTATCTCCAATGCCAGCTCAATTGCCTGTTCCATCGTCATTATATGACCCTTTGACCATGCCGAATCAAATTGCATCAGATCCATTTTCTCGCGCGAGACTTTTAATTGCTCGTCGAAATAGACTTGCTCATCGGGCGTCATAGGCGTGCCACCTTTTTCGCGGAGCGCGTTCGCGGCGGCGAACAATTGCAGGGCGCGTTCGTTTTGATTCTGCGCGAGAGAAATAAAGCCAAAACATTCCAGTTGATGCGAGACCGCGCCAGTCTGTGCCACATCCCGAAAAGCGACGATGGTTTCGCGGTAATAGTCCAGCGCATCCGCGTAGTTTCCCACCAGGCGCTCTAAATGCGCGAGACTGCTTTTTTCGAGGATGACATTGAACCTGGCTCCAGTTTCTCGAAAGATTTTCAGAGACTCTTTGATACGCGTACGTGCTTCATTGTGGTCATTTGTATGTGTTGCGATGCTGCCAAATATCTCGCACGACTGGGCTTCCTGATAACGCAGGCCAGCTTCTCTCGCCAGGCGAAGAGCCTCCTCCGCGTAACGCCGGGCTAAATCGAGATCATAATGCAGGTCAATCATCACGCGCGCCAGTATATTCAATGACCAGCACATTACATAAACATCTCCTTCGGCGCGGGCGATTGAGTTGCTTTCCCGCAACAACGCTTCGGCACGTTCGCGCTCACCCAGAAATTCCAATGGATAGGCAAGCACAATCAAAGCAAAGCACAGTCCGCGTCGATCCTGGCTCTGGCGGTAGAAAGCGATACTCTCCTCTGCCAGGCGTTTCGCATTTGCGTTATCTCCCAATGACAGATATAACCAGGCAAGCCCGCGTAAAGCCCTGGCGCGTGCCGCTTGTCGCCGTTCCAGTGACATGCCTTCGGGGACTGGAGCTTTCTCAACCTGCTCCAATGCTTTCTGTGTCCAGCGAAAGCCCTCAGCAGAATATCCGCCTGCTGTCCAAAAGAGGTTTGCGGCCCCGGCGATACGTAAGGCGCTGTCAGGATTTCTGCTCAATCCCCATTCCAGCGCGGCGCGCAGGTTGTCCTGCTCTGCCAGCATACGATCTCCCCAGATAACCTGATCCCTGCCTTTTAAATTTTCATCTACTAACTCAGCAAATTGTACAAAAAAATCAAGATGACGATCTCTCACGGCTTCCACTTCATCCGTCTCGAAGAATTTTTCGCGCGAATATTGACGAATGGTCTCCAAACGATGATATCGAATCTCACCTGACGATTCTTCGATGAAGACGAGGGATTTATCCACCAGCCGCGTCAACGAATCAAGAACGTCTAACCCTCCTCTTTCCTCACCGCAAACTGATTCTGCAGCTTCAAGCGTCCAGCCGCCGACGAAGACTGCCAGCCTGCGAAACAAAGTTTTCTCCTGCTCCGAAAGCAGGCTGTAACTCCAGTCAATCATGGCGCGCAGAGTCTGTTGGCGCGGCAGGGCTGTGCGCGAGCCGCCCGTCAGCAAGCGGAAGCGGTCATCGAGCCGCGCCGCGATTTGTTCGGGGGATAACATTTTCACGCGCGCCGCGGCTAACTCGATGGCCAGGGGAATGCCGTCTAAACGGGAACAGGTTTGGGCGACGAACGAGGCGTTGTCCTTCGTCAATTTGAAATCAGGTTTGGCAGTTGCGGCGCGTTCGATGAAGAGTCGGATTGATTCCACATCCGAAAGTTTTTCAAGAGGCGGTAGATGATTCGGGTTGGGTGCTGCCAATGACGGCACGCGATAAGGCACTTCTCCGGCAATGCCCAGTGCCTCGCGACTGCTGGCAAGGATTTTCAGTTTTGGACAGGCGCGCAACAGGGCTTCGCTGATTTTCGCGCAGGCTTCGATGAGATGCTCGCAGTTATCGAGCATGAGCAGGAGGTTTTTCGCGCGCAGATAATGAATGAGAACTTCGAGCGGGGTACGATGAGCGTCTTCGCGCAAGTTGAAAATTGCAAGCAGGGTTTGCGGGATGAGCGCGGGGTCTGCGACGGGCGCGAGTTCCACGAACCACACGCCGTCCGAAAATTGACTCAAACATTCCGCGCCTACTTGCAGACCGAGGCGCGTCTTGCCCGCGCCGCCTGAACCGGTGAGCGTGACGATTCGATTCGCGGCAATTTGTTTTCTTATTTCATCAATCTCTTTTTCGCGTCCAATAAATGAGGTGAGCTGCGCGGGAAGATTATGATTGAGAGACTCCAATGTGTTGAGCGGTGCGAATTCGGAGGGCAAATCTGGAACAGTCAATTGATAAAGATGCTCTGGGCGCACTACATCCTTCAAGCAACGTTCACCCATATCAACAAGTTGCACCTGCGCAGGAAGTTTGTCCCTTGTTAGATCATGTGCGGTTTGCGAAAGCAAGATTTGCCCACCATGCCCTGCGGACATGATACGTTGAGTCAATGCCAATGTTGCATAGCCTGAGTAACGCGATTCTTTTGAAGTCTCTTCCAACTGCGCCGTGCCCGTATGTACACCCATCCGCACTTTGATGGGCGCGGGCGACCATAATTCGTTGTGTAATAATCGTTGGGCTTCTAATGCGGCGTTCAAGGCCTCGCTGGCGTTATGAAATGCGGCGGAAAACGAATCACCCATGCTCCGAAAAACAAAACCGTTGTGTAACTCGATTGTTTGATTCAGAATCTCATTGTGCCGCGCTAATAGGACGGGCATTTCATCTGGAAATTGCTGCGCGAGTTTGGTACTGCCTTCGATGTCGGTGAAGAGGAAGGTGACGGTGCCAGTGGGGAGGCGTTGTCCTGCCGAAGGCGTCGAAGGGTTATTCATGATTTGCCTCTAATGCGAATTCAATGGCTTGTTCCAATGTCATGACGTGGCCCATTGACCAGACCGAATCAAATTTTATCGAATCCATTTTCTCACGCAAGATTGTTAATTGCCCTTCAAAATAGATTTGCTCATCGGGCGTCATCGGTCTATCGCCTTGTTCGCGCAGCCTGTTCGCGGCGGCGAACAATTGCAAGGCGCGCTCCTTTTGATTCTGCGCGAGAGCGATGAAACCAAAACATTCCAATTGGTGTAAGACCGCGCCTGTTTGCCCTATGTCTCGAAAAGCTATGATCGTTTCACGATAATATTCCAGCGCATCGGTGTGGTTCGCGAGCTTGCGTTCCAAATGCGCGAGATTGCTCTTTTCGAGGACGACATTGAACGTAGCGCCAATTTCCTGATAGACGCTCAAAGACTCTTTGAAGTGCGAGCGGGCCGCGTCGTAATCCTTTCTATGTGTTGCAATCAATCCGAATACCTCTGATGCCTCAGCTTCCTGCGAACGGAGACCAGCTTCTCTTGCGAGGCGAAGCGACTCCTCTATGTAGCGCTGCGACAAGTCGAGATCATCATACAGGTCCATTATTACCCGCGCCAGTCTGTTCAATGACCGACATGTTACATAAACATCCCTTTCAGTGCGGGCGA
>CAZIYY010000001.1:66880-90018 GCA_964543585.1 uncultured Anaerolinea sp.
TGCTTCGGCTTGAACGCGCTCCCCCAAAAATTCCAGCGGATAGGCAAGCACGACCAAAGCAAAAGCCAGGCCGCGTCGATCCTGACTCTGGCGGTATAAAGCGACACTTTCTTCAGCCACGCGTTTCGCATTTGCGTTATCTCCCAATGACAGATATAACCTTGTAAGCCCGCGTAAAGCCCTGGCGCGTGCGGTAAGTCGCTTCTCTATTGTTATGTCCTTGGGGAGAGGAGCTTTCTCAACCTGCTCCAATGCTTTCTGTGTCCAGCGAAAGCCCTCAGCAGAATATCCGCCTGCTGTCCAAAAGAGGTTTGCGGCTCCAGCGATACGCAAAGCGTTGTCAGGATTTCTGCTCAAGCCCCATTCCAGCGCCGCTCGCAGGTTATCCTGCTCCTCCGACATGCGCTGATGCCAGAGGACTTGATCCCTGCCTTTCAGATTTTCATCCACCTGCTCGGCAAATCGCACAAAGAAACTAAGATGCCAGCTGCGAATCGATTCAACTTCATCGGTCTCGAAGAACTTTTCGCGCGAATACTGGCGAATGGTTTCAAGGCGATGATAGCGAGTCCCACCCATAACTTCTTCCGTCGTCACCAGCGATTTATCTACGAGGCGCGTCAATAAATCGAGGATGTCGTGAGGCAGGATGCCATCTTGCTCTACGTCCGCGCAAACTGATTCAGCGGCTTCAAGCGTCCAGCCACCGATGAAGACCGCCAACCTACGGAACAATGTTTTCTCCTGTTCCGTGAGCAGGCTATAACTCCAGTCAATCAAAGCACGCAGGGTCTGCTGGCGCGGCAACGCAGTGCGTGAGCCGCCCGTTAAGAGGCGGAAGCGATCATCGAGCCGCGCCGCGATTTGTTCGGGCGATAAAACTTTCACGCGCGAGGCAGCCAACTCCAGGGCGAGGGGGATGCCATCCAAACGGTAGCAGATCTGGGCAAGGAATGAGGCGTTGTCTTTTGTCAAAGTAAAGCCTGGTTTGGCAGTCGCCGCGCGTTCGATGAAGAGTCGAACTGAATCCACTTTTTCCAATTGATCCAATGAAGGTAAATCCGCGGGGTTGGGCGTGTTTAACGAGGGCACGCGGTATGCGGCTTCGCCCGCGATGCCCAGCGCTTCGCGACTGCTGGCAAGGATTTTGAGTTTTGCGCAGGCATGTAAAAGGTCTTCGCTGATTTGCGCGCAGGCTTCGATGAGATGCTCGCAGTTATCCACGATGAGCAGGAGGGATTTCGAGCGCAGTTGATCGGTCAGAACTTCAAGAGCGGTGCGATGGCTGTCTTCGTGCAAGTTGAAAATGGAGAGCAGGGTCTGCGGGACGAGTGCGGGGTCCGTGACGGGCGCGAGTTCCGCGAGCCATACACCGTTGGAAAATTCTTTCAAACATTCCGTCCCCACTTGTAAACTGAGGCGCGTCTTTCCCGCGCCGCCTGAACCTGTGAGTGTCACCATCCGATTCGTGGCAACAAGTTTTTTGATTTCATCAATTTCCTTTTCGCGTCCGATAAATGAGGTGAGTTGCGCGGGGAGATTATGATTGATTGACTCAAGTGTGTTGAGCGGCGCGAATTCCGATGGCAAATCTGGAATTGTGAGTTGATAAAGACGTTCGGGTCGCAGTATATCCTTCAAGCGGCGTTCACCCATATCCATGAGTTCCGCTTTCTCTGGCAATCCATCTTTTATTAAATCAAACATACTTTGCGAAAGTAAAATTTGCCCGCCATGCCCCGCAGACATGATGCGTTGAGTCAATGCCAGAGTCGAATACCCTGAATATTGTTTATCGTCGTTAAGTTGTGCCACGCCTGAATTGATTCCCATCCGCACCTTGATGGGTGCAGGTGTCCAGGCTTCGTTATGGAGCAATCGTTGCGCATTCATCGCGGCATTCAACGCGTCACTGGCGGTGTGAAATGCCGCAGAAAAGGAATCGCCGACGACTTGAAAGACAAAACCATTGTGTGATTCAATCGCTTGATTCAGAATTTCATGATGCCGCGCAAGCAGGACAGGCATGGCATCTGGATATTCCTGCGCGAGTTTTGTGCTGCCTTCGATGTCAGTGAAGAGGAAGGTGACGGTGCCGGAGGGGAGGTTAATCATTGGTGTCCTGCAAAGCATATTCAATCGCTTCATCAATTGTCATAGCGCGGCCCTCGGCGCAAGCGGCTTCAAACGCGGCTTCGCCTAGTTGCACGCGGACGGAAGCGATGGTAGGTTCCTGAATACGCCGAATCCAAACTTTGGTAGGAACGTCCCCTGTGATTTCACCCAAATGTCGAGCGGCGCCCCACAACCTGGCTGATCGTACAGGCTGGCGGCGCTTATCTGCTACAGCGGCTAGAAAATCCAGAAAATACATAAATGTTGCTTTGTCGCCAAATGGGCGTATTAGTGCAAACCCTTCCTGGAGCAATTTGTCGGCTTCATCAATATTTCCCTGAAGAAACCCAGCGAGTGCGAGAGCCGATAACCCTTGTCCGACACTCAACATATCATCCAATTCGTGCGCCAAAGTTTGATATTCATTGATCAATGTCACGCCGCGCTCGTACTCGTCATTCATGATAGCATCAAAGCCTAAGTCGACCAGCAAGTAAAGAATCCCCCCTTTATCGTCAACTTCTTGAAAAAGGGTCATGGCTTCCGTCAATAAGGGTTCGCCGCGTTCCTTTTCATCGTTAATAATATGTATTTCGCCAAGCCCACGCAGCGCCCAGGCAAGATTGCGCTTGTCTTCTAATTCGCGGAAGAGCGCGACACTCTCTTTGCCGTATGCCTCTGCAATTGGATAATCACCTAGATTTACTGCGAATCGACGCGTGATATATAATGTATTTGTCAACTGCAATGACCTCTGATACACCTTTTTTAAGCTTGCATCATCGAAAATACGGCTAAAAAAGACGATTTCTGACGACTTTGCCTGTATCAAAGGTTGTTGCAGTTCACATGTATTTGCTAATACCGTTTTTGAAAGAAATTCCCGTTGAGCCAGGCCGCTTTCCAGCCACTTTCGCCCTTCCCGTAAATAGCCTCTGCCTTCCCAGAACCCGCTGAGGGCAAAAGCGATCCGCGCGCCAATTTCGAATTCCTGCATTGCTTGAGACCAAACGAGCGCGGCGCGCATATTATCATGCTCGGACTCTAGGAGATTGAGCCAATCCAAGTGAGTGGGTCCCCTGGTTAGCTCGGCACGTTCAGCCAAATCCAGAAACCAGTCGCGATGTTTCTTGCGTAAAGCCTCGCCTTCTCCCGACTCAAACAATTTTTCGCGTGCATATTGACGGGTAGTCTCAAGCATGTGATAGCGTGATTCATCCATGATGACCAATGATTTATCAACAAGATGACTCAATAAATCAAGGATATCGAAATCGCTTCTCTCCTCACTGCAAACTGATTCTGCTGCATCCAACGCCCACCCTCCGACGAAGACTGCAAGCCTGCGAAGCAGAATCTTCTCAGCCTCCGAAAGCAGGTTGTAACTCCAGTCAATGGTAGCGCGCAAAGTCTGCTGGCGCGGCAGGGAGGTGCGCGCTCCACCTGTCAATAAGCGGAAGCGGTCATCGAGACGCGCGGCAATTTGATCCACGCTCAACGCGCTCACTCGCGCCGCGGCTAATTCAATCGCCAGTGGAATGCCGTCCAAACGGAAGCAGATTTGGGCGATGGCAGGAGCATTGTCTTTCGTCACAATGAAATGAGGCTGCGCCAACAGCGCCCGTTCGATAAATAATTCCACTGCTTCGTATTGCGACAAATAGTCAATCGTGGGCAGATTGTTTGCATCGGGTAGAGACAGCGAAGGCACGTGCCATGTCACTTCCCCTTTGACTCCCAACGCTTCACGACCTGTTGCCAGGATTTTTATCGCAGGCGCGTTGTTGAGCATTGCATCGGTTAACTTGGCGCATACTTCGATGAGATGTTCGCAGTTATCAAGCACCAGCAGAAGATTTTTTTCCCGCAAGTAATCCATCAATATTTGTGAGGCGGTTCTGCCCTGCTGCTCTCTCACCCCAAAGGTGGAAAGGATGGTTTGTGGAATGAGATCAGGGTTGCTCAGCGGCGCGAGTTCGATGAACCACACACCATCCCGGAATTGATCGAGCAAATCCGCGGCAACCTGCAGGGATAGGCGCGTCTTGCCTGTGCCACCTGAACCTGTGAGTGTCACCAGGCGATGTTCGCTGATTGCCTGCTTGATTTCAGCCATCTCTTTTTCACGACCGATGAAACTGGTCATTGATGCGGGCAGGTTATGACGATAGGCATCCAATGTCTTGAGTGGGGGAAAATCAGCGGGAAGATTCGAAATAACGAGTTGGTAAATATGTTCGGATCGGGTTAAATCCTTGAGTCGTTTCTCACCCATATCGCGCAAGGAAACATTCTCTGGCAACTCATCACGGACAAGTTCCTCCGTGGCTAACGAAATCAATACCTGCCCACCATGCGCGGCGGACATCAATCGTTGAACGCGGCTCATAGTAAGAAAGCCGTGATATTCACCATTCTCCCGAACTTCGGCTTTGCCTGTATGGAGTCCCATGCGTACTTTGATCGGCGCGTCACTCCAACTTTCATTTTGTAAATCCATTTGGGACTTCACTGCGGAGCGGAGCGCGTCTCCTGCGATGTGGAATGCCGCGCAAAACGCGTCGCCGATGATTTGGAAGACATAGCCATTGTGAGATTCGATCGCAGATTTCAAAATGGCATGATGCCGCTCGCGCAGAGACTCCCACTCGTCAGGATGTTGTTGCGCGAGTTTGGTACTGCCTTCGATGTCCGTGAACAGGAAGGTGACAGTGCCGGTTGGTAAACTATCCATGAAATCAGTATACAATCAGAGGAGAATTTATTCAAGCAGGAAACTATTCTGCTTGCCTTTTCGTCCTAAAAACTATACAATGATTTTGGATATTCGGAGGAACCTATGAAACAGGATCGTTTTCTAACGGGTATATTGATTGGTATTGCGGTGCTGGTAGTGGCGGCTTTAGCCGTCTTCTTCACACGTTCTGATACACAAACCTACACTTCGGAGGATACTCCCGAAGGCGTGGCGCATAATTATGTGGTGGCTGTGCTGGAAAAGGATTATGAAAAAGCCTATGGCTATCTCGCTGATTTGGAGCACAAGCCGACCTATGAACAGTTTCGTGACTCGTTTTTGAAGGGGATGATTAACTCCAGTGGCTATGCAGTGGATATCGGTCAATCCGAGGTTATCGGTGATAGCGCGACGGTTGAAATCGCGCTTATTTACAACTCAAGCGATCCATTCTCAACGGGTTATCGGGATGCTTCACAACGAGGGATACTTGTGAAGCAAAATGATTTATGGAAGTTAAGCTCCATGCCGTATAACTTCTGGGATTACAACTGGTATCAGGAACCGCCGAAGTGACATGCAGTGTCACCCTGAGTGGCGCCGAGACGCCACGAAGGGTCTCCTTGTAGATAGGAGATTCTTCGCTCCCTTCGGTCGCTCAGAATGACATCGGAGTAACCATGAAATCCATTCGTCGTTTGTATTTTTATCTTGTTGCGTTCATCAGCATCGAGGTCGTATTGTGGGGGCTGGTCAGTCTCCTGCGTTCCATTGTGGATAGAACCATATCGGGCGGGGCGGATGCGCTTGCGCGAGCCCTCGCCCTGATCCTCGTCGGCGTGCCGATCTTCCTCATCCACTGGCTGTGGGCGCAGCGCGCCTCGGCGCGTGAGGAGGAGGAGAAGTCCGCCAGTATTCGCGCGGTTTTCCTTTACGCGACCCTGCTCGGAACGCTTATCCCTGTTATTCAAAATCTTTTAGCGTTCATTGATCGCTCCCTCATACAAACCACAGGGTTGGGAGTCGAGCGCGCCTTTCGCGCATTCAGCAATCAGACTCTTGCCGATAATCTCATCGCCATCCTCATGAATGGAATTGTCGCGGCGTATTTCTGGAACATCCTGCGCGGCGATTGGGCGACATTATCTGACCCCCTTGCGGGGGAAAACTTCTCAGATGTGCGCCGCCTTCATCGTTACATCTGGATGCTCTACGGTTTGTTGATGACCGTCTTCGGCGCGCAGCAAATTTTGCGTTTCCTCTTTTATATCCCTGGCGATGTGTTGGGAGAACTGGGACGCGAGGTCGTGGTCAATGGGGCTGCCTTACTCTTCGTTGGGACACCCGTGTGGGTCTATTCCTGGCGCGTTATTCAGGACTCGCTGTCTGATCCCGCTGAAATGGGCTCGACTCTCCGCCTCGGCATTCTCTACATCCTTGCCCTCGGTGGAGTCATCACCGTGATTACCACTGCGTGGACAGTGGTGGATATTATCCTCACGAGTCTGCTTGGAGGAGATACGACTTTCCGCGACTTCATACGCGAAATTGGCGCGCCGATTTCGATAGGCGTTCCGCTCGGCGCGATTTGGGCTTATTACGGACATTGGCTCAATCATCACATTGAAGCCGTGGGAGATAGAGTCCGTCAGGCAGGGATGAAGCGGCTGTATAACTACATCCTATCCTTCATTGGATTGGTGGTTTCGTTCGTGGGCGTTGCCACGTTGTTCTCATTCATCATTGACACTGTCACAACCCGCGACTTTCTCTCTGGTGAATTCAGGCGCGATTCTCTTGCGAATTCCATTTCATCGCTCATTGTCGGTTTGCCGCTCTGGCTTATGATGTGGCGACCGATGCAAGCCGAAGCCTTGGCTCATGGCGAGATGGGCGATCACGCGCGGCGATCCATTTTACGCAAAACATACCTTTATCTTGTGTTGTTCGCTTCGGTCATCGGCGGCATGGCGACGGCGGTTGGATTGGTCTATCAATTGATCATCGTCGTGCTTGAAGGCGTGACGGGCAGTGATTTCGTAAACACTCTTTTGAATCTCACACAATTACTTTTCCTGTTTGGCGTGGTGCTGGTCTATCACTTGAACATCCTGCGCGCGGATGGGGAATCCGCCAAAGATGTGTTGGAAGAGAAGCAAAGCGCGTTCAATGTCTTGATTATTGATTCAGGCGAAGGTTTTGTGGATTCGGTGAAAGCCGCGTTGACCAAACTTGGCTCGAGGATGCAAATCACGGTTACGACTCCATCAGAGAAGCCGCAGGGGAATTTCAACGCAATCGTCGTCAGCGGAGGAGCGTTGGCAACCGAAGGCGCTCCAGAGTGGATTCGTTCATTTAACGGGAGCAGGATCATTGTCCAGGATGAAGCGAAGGATATCGTGTGGGCAAATGATGCATCGCAGGCATCGCAGTTCGTCCAGCAATTGGCAGAGGGCGAGGAAGTCCGCATACAAAAACAAACGCGTTCTGCATGGATATATGTGGTGTACGTGTTCGCCGCGCTGTTCGCGTTCGAGTTGTTGTTTTTCTTATTAGCAATAGGTATTTCGCTGGTTACTGGGTTTTGAGGGTGCGTCGCACCAGACCGTGAGGCGAATCTTCTTAAGCGGAACGAATCCTCTCGATTTGATTCGTCTCATTAAGTAAGGTGCGACGCACTTTTGAAGTAAAATAAGGGCGCAATCATTTGCATGATCGAGGAGACGTGTCATGAAAGTAACTGTCCTTCAGGAAAATCTTGCGCGCGGTTTGGGTATTGTTTCAAAAGCCGTTTCGCCGCGCAGTACATTGCCTGTGCTCGCGAATATTTTGATCGCTTCCGACGAGGGGCGATTGAGACTCTCAGCGACGAACCTTGAGATGGGCATTACGTGTTGGATCCCCGCGCGCATAGAAGAGGAAGGTTCAACGACTGTGCCTGCGCGTACATTTGGCGATTTGGTCAGCACACTGCCGAGCGACCAGGTGTTGTTGAAACTCGACACGTCCACGCAAACGTTGAACGTGCGCGGCGGGGCTTCGACGAACGACATCAAGTGTATCGACGCGCAGGAATTTCCGCCTTTGCCCGTGCCAGATTTCGACGGCGCGGTGCAGATCAACGTGGGCGATTTCCGCGAGATGATTCATCAGGTTGTATTCGCGGCTTCGTCTGATGAAGCGCGTCCTGTGTTGATGGGCGTGCTCGTGCAAGTGGATAAGGACAAACTGACGATGGCTGCGGCAGATGGATTCAGACTCTCGGTCCGAAAAGCGGTTCTTTCCACGCCTTCAACTGGTTCCGTTTCCGCGATTGTCCCAGCCCAAGCCTTGAAGGAGTTGGCGCGCGTCGCGACCGATGGCGAGGAACCGATTTATATGGTGTTGCCAAAAGGACGCGGTCAGGTGGTCTTCCGCGTGAAAGATGTGGAAGTTGTCTCACAGTTGATTGACGGCACATTCCCTGATTATCAACAGATCATTCCGCGTTCATACAAATCGCGAACTTTGGTTTCAACTTCTTCTTTGTTGAAAGCATGTAAACAGGCTGAGATCTTCGCGCGTGAGGGTTCGAACGTGGCGCGCTTCAATATCAAAACCGCGCAAGGCGAAATGCAACCGAGCGAAGTCGAGATCACGGCGACTTCTGAAGAGACTGGCAATAGTGAAACCAAGGTCGAAGCGACAGTGGATGGCGGCGGATTGTTGATCGCGTTCAATGTGAAATTTTTACGCGAAGCCCTGGAAGTGATCCGCACCCCAAACGTCGCGTTGGAGACATCCGCGCCGAACGCGCCAGGCGTGGTCAAGCCTGTGGGGGATGACCAGTTTTTGCACGTGATTATGCCGATGCACCTGGGGTAGTTTGGTAGTTGAATAGTTCTTAGTTGTATAGTTTGAGAAAAAGGAAGCGCCAGTCCAGGAGACAAGGCGCTTTTGATTTTTCGGCTATTCACCGTTGATCGAGTAGTCCTTCGTGTTTGTCGAAGGACATATCGAGATCAACAATTTCAAGCAGACTCTCTATTGCTGGTCTCAATATAGCCCCTTCGGGCGAGCGCCGCCTACTCGACCAGCGATTCATTTACGCCATTGGTAACAACACTTTGAGTGTCGAGCCTGTGCCTGCGCCCTCAGACTCTGCCCAAATTTTTCCGCCCTGCGCTTCGATCAATCCTTTTGCGATGGTCAATCCAATCCCAAGTCCGCCGTAGTGACGCGTGTTCGGCGGTTCGATCTGATAGAACTCTTCGAATATCTTTTGCAGTTTATCAACGGGGATTCCGATGCCCTGATCCTGCACCCATGCCAGAACCTGGTTGCCGTGTTTTATCGCGCCGATGGTAATGTCGCTTCCCTGCGGCGAAAAGCGGCTGGCATTGTTGAGGATATTGACGAAGGCCAAAGCAGTTTTATCAATATCCATATTCACGACGAATGGCTCGTCTGGAAAAGCATACATCAATTTCTGGTCGCGCGCGGATGCGACCACTTTGCTCCCTTCGCAGGCGAATGTCAGAAGGTCCTGCATCACAACACTTTGCGGCTTGAGGATCATCTGGTCCGATTTGAGCATTGCCAGGTTGTTCATTTCATCCAAAATGGAGCGCATCTGCCGCGCCGCGCCGAGCACCTGGTTGGCGTGCTCTGAAAGTTCGCCTTTTGCATCCTCTTGCAGGAAGGTCGAATAGCCAATGATGATGCCAAGCGGAGTCCGCAGTTCATGCGACGCAAGCGAAAGAAAATTGCTCTTAAGTTGATTGGTCTCTTTGACCTTTTCGAGAGCCTGTTGGGTGGTGCGTAACAAGCGCGCATTGTTAATCGCGATGGCGGCGTGCGCGGCAGTCACTGAAAGGATGGTGGCGTCGCGTTCATCGAAGACGCCATTCCGTTTATTGATCGCTTCCAGCACACCCACTGTCCGCTCTTTGATGGGCATGGGAACGCCAAGCAGGGTATTCACCTTGAATTTGATATGGTCTGAAACGAGGGAGTAATGACGTGGATCCTGTTCCGCATTGTTCAGGATAAGATGACGATTCGTGCGGAATATGGTCCCTGCGAGACTGCCTTCTATAGGGACAGGAATTTCCGCCAGTTTTGCAGGGTCTGAGCCTGTGGCAGCGGCAAAATAAAGGCGCGGATTCTTTTCGTCATAAAGCAGAATGGAGGCGGCTTCGCAATCCAGCAACTCGGTCGCTGTTGTCGTGATAAGGTGGAGCAGGGCTTCGATGTCAAGCGTCGAATTGAGCGTAACGCTCAACTCAACGAGACGTAAAAGTTGTTGCTGTTGCCCTTCGAGATCGCGAAGTTTGCCTGTTGTCGTCATGGGGTTAGTTTACTGTTTTTGAGCGCAAGATTCAAGTAGCAAATTCATTTTAGAATCTCGTAGACGACGAACCTGCGATTTTTGAGGGCCTCATCCAAAGGCAGGTTGCAGGTATCTATCTCTTCAGGCGTGATTTGCTGGTTCTCTCCCACCTTTCTGCTCAAAACGATGTAATCGCCCAATAACATGCGGTCACATTCCGTACTCATGATCGTATCGTGATCCGTCATCAATCTCATGGCGCGCGGTTTGAAGAAGATAACTATGCTATCGGATGGTGTTTTTTCTTTCATGTAGTTATACACTTCCATGCTGTACGGATCAAACGGCCCATTGATGGATCGATTATTCTGTAGATTTGTAAACGCGTTGGCGCTCGAGTTGATCAGGAAGATACCAATGATCAAAAGCCAGAAACCATAAAATATCCTTTGACCAGTTCGATGATGTTTCTCAGAGAGATTATTGATAAGAGACTTCATTCCCTGGAAAGTGAAATAAACGAAGATGGGCAGGAGCGGGAAAATGAAGCGAGGTCCCTGCCAGATGGGCCAGATGATGAGAAGGATCATCCATAATGAAAAAAAGATAATAAGGGCAGGTCCTTCCCTTAGTCTTATCCAAACACCAATCAAAAAGAAGATAAACAGAACATAATATATATATCTCCAAATTGTGGATATGCCAAAAAACAGACTGAACAATTGGAAATAACTATTGATTGATCCTAAGGCAGTTTCAAACTTATATCCCTTGAGTTGGGCAAAATAAGATTCGCTTCCACCAGGGAATACGAATGCGTAAGCGATCCACAATATTCCGAAAATACCGCAAACCACAATAACATTCTGCAAGATAGTCTTGATCCAATCGCGGTTTGTTCGAGCGCTCCACGCTTTGAAAAATTCAACGGTCAGAAGAGTCGCAAGCAAAAGAATCCCTGTGGCGCGAATGAAGAAGGCAAGGGATATAACTACGCCAAGGAGTGCGTTATCAAGTGTGCCGCGTTCCTTCTCATTCGTCATTATCAACAAAGCCAATGTTGAAAAAAATAAAAAAGGGATATCTGAAAGAATCTGATCGAGAAAATCCAAAAGCATCGGGTTGAACGCGAAAAGGGAAACAAGAAGGAGGCTCTCGGTCTGTGTGAGGTGATCTCTCATCAATAGGTAAAGAGAGATCAGAAATCCTGCGAAGAAAAATAATCCTGGCAATTTCAAAGCAAGCGGGCTTATGCCCTTGACTGCGTAAACGGGAGTCAATATCAATGGGTAGCCCCATGGATACGCCACTGGTCCGATCTGCGAAGAGGATTGACGGATTGTGATGCCGTTGTGTTCGACAAAATTTTGCATGTCCCCGTTGAAAATGCTTTGTGCCTGCATGATATAAGACGCAAAGTCGTCGCCCCATTCGTGTCCGCGGGTGAGCGACGAAGAACCGATCGCGATGCTTAATGACAAAATGACAATCAAAAGTGGATTTCGCAACTCGCGCATATCGCAATTGTATCGTTAATAAAAATAGAACATTTGTTCTGTATTTCACGCGTACGTATATCCGCCTGACAATAGGGCGGATATACGTACGCCGCTCGCGAACCCTTGGTCTGTTTCCGTTATATCAACAAACTCAAATTCCAGGCATTGATCGTGCTCGACGCGCGCGTTCCGTCAACGGACGTTTGGCAACAATTGTTATCTTGCCGCTTCCATAGGGTGTGTAAACGTTAATGGCTTCCCAGCCGTCCATTCCCAATTCATCCAATGTTGCTTCGATGAGTTCATCTTTTGTTCCAAAGATACCGCCGATGGTTTGAACGCGGTATTCCCATTGTTTGGTCTCGTCTGTCATTACAATCTCCTGCAATGCTGGCAATACACCTCAGACATTATCTGCTGAGAAGCGTGGAGCCGTTGCTGATTCTATTCCTCGCTCTCAGTAGAAACTTCACTTTCCGTTTCACGTGAAACAGAGGAGCAAGTGAAAATTTGCTCCTCGAATTGTAATTACGCCTTTATTTCGCGTTGATACAGCACGTACGAATAAACGACCAGGAAAATCGTTGAACCAATTAGCGGAATGAAGATCAGCAGGAAAGCGGTAAAGCCGCCGATGATGGATCCGACTAATGCCAGCGCGCCTGCTGCGATGAACAGGATGGAACCGAGTTGATGGGTCTTATCCCACACGGTGTCGCTGGAAAGAGTCCATGGTGTGCGTATGCCGATGAAGAAGTTGCGTTTCGCCTTGCGGAGCATGTAGCCTATGAAGATAAACAGCAATCCCATAGCTGGTAACATGGATGTACTCATTCTGAAATTTGTGTAACCGAGACTCCAGGCTAGAGTAAGCCCATGGATGTAAAGCATGAATGCCACGATCAACACAATGAACAGGTTGAACGCCTCACGGAATTTTGCGATATTTGCCTTGAGTGGATCAATGGCTGGGATCACAAGGAACAATGCGAACATTCCTAATGTGATCAGCGGCATCATAAACATACCCCAGAATTTGGACATGTAGCCGTCCACTTCATCGTTGATATTCCAGTGGGAAGCCATTTGGTCAGGCAGACGGTTCCAGAGCAGGAGTCCAGCAACCGTGGCTCCGATGATCATGAGCAGGACAAGTATGGTGGTAGTACGAACAGTCATTTTTCTCCTTTTATGCATACTGGTCGAGTAGCCCTGAATGCAAGTCGATGGGCGTATCGAAACCCAGCAATTCACAAGTGATTGTTGGTTTCGATACGGCTGGCGAACGCCGCCTACTCAACCAACAGAATTTACTTGTTTTCTTTCGGTAAATTATTCTGCGCCAGTGAAACCATCCCGCTCAAACCGCCTAGATTCATTGTATCCACTGCCGATGAGGGCACAATCACAAGCGCGCCTTTTTCCTTCAAGCCTTCGAAGAGCATGTTCATCGCGCGGAGATGCAAAGCGGTTGGGTTATCTATATATGCCTGCGAAGCCTCAGAGAACGATGCGGCGATCTGTTTTTCAGACTCACCGAGAATGACGCGCGCTTGTCGTTCACGTTCAGCCTGGGCCTGACGGGACATTGCATCTTCCAAATTCTGTGGGATGACAATATCACGAATTTCAACCGAATTCACTGTCACACCCCAGGGTGTTGTGCGTTCGTCAATGATGTGCTGGAGCTCTTCGTCAATGGAAGAGCGGCCTACGAGAATATCTGCCAGCATAATGCGACCGATGATGTCACGCAAAGCAGTCTGCGCGGCCCACGAAATCGCGGATTGATAATCTTTCACTTCGAGCGCGGCTTTTTCTGCGTCCCAAACAACCCAGAACAACACGGCGTCTACATCCACTGGTACAGTGTCTTTGGTCAGTGTTTTCTCGGCAGAAAACGGTGTGACCATCACACGGTGGTCAATCCACGCTGGGATTGTATCCACAATAGGAATGAGCCAAAACACACCAGGGCCGCGCAGCCCATAAAATTTGCCCAATCGAAGAACAACAGCCTTTTCCCATTGCGATGCAACTCTAAGCGCAAACAGCACATACGTACCTGTTAGCAACATCACAATGGCGTAGAGGCCAATCCATCTTCCATCAACACGACCATCCATTATCAGTCCGCCGATGATTGCGGCGACAAAGAACACACCAAACAACGTCCCACCAATCCCTGAAATGTGCGGGTCAAATTGTGTGGATTTATTTTTTTGGATAGCGTTCTTAACAAACTTTGCGTCCATTTTGACATTCTCCTTGATTTACTCACTATCAGATATTTGCGATTCTTTCCAAACCTTGAGTTGGTCCTTGACCATTTGGCTTGTTTCTTTCTTTGAGAACTCCAGCCTCAGCGCTTCACCGATATATTTTCGCGCCAACGCTTCAAGCGTTTCCTGTCTTAATTGTTCTGTTATCTCAGGTGGCGGGATTTCAGTAATGTATGTACCGCGTCCCTGTTGTGTTGAGATGATACGAGCCCCATCTAGCACACGATATGCGCGTGCCACTGTATTGAAGTTCACGCGCAACTCTGATGCCAACGCGCGGACAGTTGGCAGTTGGTCGCCTGGCTTTAATTTTCCTCCAATGACTTGCCCTTCAATCTGATTCATGATCTGCATATAAATGGGCAGACCAGAGCGAAAGTCAAGGTGCAGGGTAAGTGGCTTCTCTGGGGTCATATTGTATCTTTGTATGATTGTAATAATTGTATTATTGTCATAATTGTATGCAAACGGCAGATTTTGTCAAGAGGCGCGAGTTCCCCTTCTTGCCGGCGAGGGAAATGCCGAAGGGAGACAAGGCTCATTGAGTTGAATCAGCCCTCGGCGGCGCGCGAAGCGACTAGTCATCATCAATGGTAGAATCCCAGCCATACGGATAATCTATAAGTTAGCCGCGCGAGTCGCGGAATCAAGGAGTCAAAATGGAAGTAAAAACTGGCACATGGACTGAGAAGAAGGGTTTGGCGCAAATGCTCAAAGGTGGCGTCATCATGGATGTAGTGACGGCGGAACATGCGAGGATTGCGGAGGACGCAGGCGCGTGCGCGGTGATGGCGCTCGAGCGCGTGCCTGCGGATATTCGCGCGAACGGCGGTGTGGCACGCATGAGCGATCCCGAATTGATCTTGAAAATCATTGATTCAGTTTCGATCCCTGTAATGGCAAAGTGCCGCATCGGACATTTCGTTGAGGCGCAGATTCTCGAAGCGCTTGGCGTGGATTACATCGACGAATCCGAGGTGCTGACGCCAGCGGACGAAGCGAATCATATCCTGAAGCATAACTTCGCAGTGCCATTCGTGTGCGGATGCCGTAATCTCGGCGAAGCGCTGCGTCGCGTGGGCGAAGGCGCGGCGATGATCCGCACAAAAGGCGAAGCAGGTACAGGCGATGTTGTTGAAGCGGTTCGTCACGCGCGGACGGTGCTTGGCGATATTCGTCGCTTGACAACGATCGCTGATGAAGAGCTGATGTCCTATGCAAAAGAAATTGGTGCGCCATATGAACTCGTCAAAGAAACAAAAGAACTCGGTCGCATGCCTGTTGTGAATTTTGCGGCGGGCGGAGTTGCGACTCCTGCCGACGCCGCGTTGATGATGCAACTTGGTGTGGATGGTGTGTTCGTCGGCTCAGGCATTTTCAAGAGCGGCAACCCTGCAAGACGCGCGAACGCGATTGTCAAAGCGGTGACGCATTATCAGGACGCGTCCATTCTCGCGGAGGTGAGCAAGAATCTCGGCGAAGCGATGGTTGGACGTAACGTTTCGCAGATGCCTGAGGCAGAGAAGATCGCGGGACGAGGTTGGTAATTTCAGGCTATCAGCAATCAGCTTTCAGCGTTTAGCCGAACTGATTGCTGATGGCTGAAGTCTTCTATGAAAATTGGTGTATTAGCGTTACAAGGCGATTTCTCCGAACATATCGCGATGCTCAAGCAGTTGAAGGTTGAGACGTCCGAAGTCCGTTTGCCCGAACATCTCAAAGGACTCGATGGACTCATCATCCCTGGCGGTGAGTCGACAACGATTGGCAAACTCGCGGTTGCATATAATTTGATGGAGCCACTGCAACTCTTTGGTCAACGTCATGCGATTTGGGGAACGTGCGCGGGTGCGATTTTTCTTTCAAAGGATATCAGCCGCGACCAACCCTTATTGAAACTGATGGATATTAAAGTCCAGCGCAACGCGTTTGGACGGCAGATTGACTCGTTTGAAACGGACTTGGACGTTCCTGAACTTAAGCAAGCCACTGGCACAAAGGATGATTATCACGCGGTCTTTATCCGTGCGCCGATTATTGAATCGGTAAGCGCTGATGCAAAGATTCTCGCTTCGGTTCCAGACGGGAGAATTGTCGCCGCGCAACAGGGACATCTCCTCGCTACATCCTTTCACCCTGAATTGACGAACGATACACGCTTCCACGAGTATTTTTTGACGCTGGTTGATTAAGATTTAAGCGTTATTGCAATGGACTAAGCACGACATTTGCCCCTCACTGCGTTTAGTGCAGTGCAGGTGAGCAATCTCCACGGCAACGAGAAGGAAGATTGATTAGTTGCAAATAACGATTCTCGCAATGACATAACTTTACTAAGGAAGAACCCATGCACTACAACCTCGCCTTCATCGGATTTGGTAATGTCGCGCGTTCACTGGTTCGATTGCTTGAGCGTAAACGTGATTTGTTGAAACGAGAATACGAAATCACATATTCCATTACAGGTATCGCGACGGGACGACATGGCTTTGCAGTAAACCCAAACGGACTCGATATCAACAAAGTCCTCAAACTTGTCGAAGGCGGACAGCCCATTTCTCCACTTACCAATTCCCAATTCCCAATTACCGATTCTCTCTCTGTCATTCAACACTCATCCGCCAACTTCATGTTCGAGAATTCCCCCGTCAACTATGAGACAGGTCAGCCTGCCATTGACCATGCGAAAGCCGCGTTGAATGCGGGTATGCACGTCAGCACCGCGAACAAAGGCACGGTCGTCCACGCGTATCAGGAATTGACTGCGCTGGCAAAGTCCAAAGGCAAAAGATTTATGTTCGAGTCTACTGTGCTGGGAGGCACGCCGATATTTTCCACGTTCCGCGAAGCCATGCCTCTTGCTGAATTGATTTCGTTCAAAGGCATTATCAATGCGACAACCAACGTCATCCTTTCGCGCATGGAGGATGGCGAGTCGTTTGACGCGGCGGTGAAATATTGTCAGAGCATCGGCATTGCGGAGACAGATCCATCTGGCGATGTGGATGGTTGGGACGCGTCCATCAAGGTCGCGGCGCTGGCAACGGTGTTGATGAATACGCCTCTCAAACCGCAGGGTGTGGAGAGAAAAGGTATCAGAGAGATCACGCCTGAGATGGTGAATCAGGCTAAGGCTGAGGGGAAGCGTTGGAAGTTGGTCGCATCCGCTGAACGGGTTGGGAATCAAATCAAAGCACGCGTCGTGCCCGAACTTGTCGAATCGTCATCGCTGCTATATGGCATGATGGGTTCATCCACAGGCTTGACCTTCCGCACGGATGTATTGCCCGATTACTCAGTGACGGTTTCGGAGCGCGAAGGCATGAAGGGTGGACCTGAAGAAACTGCCTATGGTCTGTTTGCAGATTTTGTGTGCACAGCAAGCGCGGCAAAAATTACTTGAGCGATTCCTTCTTCACTTTAAATGCCTATTTCTCTCCCAAGGCTGTAAGGGCGCCTGAACCAGTTGTGTTTTCAGTCACGGCAGGGCTGCCATAATACTTAACGTTCCCACTGCCGCTGATGGAGACATCTAATGTATCAACTACCCAAACAGTCACATCGCCGCTCGCCTGAACAACGATTTCTGTCGCGGATGTTTGCAGATCTCCTGCCAGCACATCGCCGGAACCCCCAACCTCCACCTTGTGTGAAGTGGCCGTCCCTGCAATCTGTATGTTACCCGAGGCGCGCGCGTCCGTGTGTACGCTGTCGGCATCAACTTTGTCGACGGTGACGTTCCCTGAACCGCCAGATGTGACCGAGAAATCTTTTACTTCCACGCTCTCCAAATTCACATCGCCGGAGGCGTTCACGAGGACATCCAGGCTATTTCCTTTAATGGGTCCGGTGAAAATATCCCCGGAACTGTTCGCAATCACATTACTTAATTCTTTGACCGTAACATTAAATGTGATCGCGCTGGGCTCGATGTTTTTGTTCTCTTTTGAGCTCAACGCAAGTTTGCTTCCTTCCACTTTCACAATCAGCAACGGCATGATATTGTCATCTGTTTCCACCGTCACGGATTCCGTGTCGCCTTGTTCGATATGGACCTCGCCAACTGTACTCAACTCAACCTGGTCAATTCCGCTCACGTCGAAGGTTTGAGTGATGATATTTCCCGAGCCTTGGACTGTATTTGGAGTTCCAACATTGCAGGCGAGGCTTGCTATAAGGATCGCCACTAGGGCAAGGCTGTATTGTTTCATCTCACATCCTCTTGAAAAAATTTTGTCGTTATTATAAAACAACAGTCGTACATCAGCGACTGTTGTTTTATGGATTCAAAAATTTCTTTTATCCTTCTTCCTGAATCCGCTCATTGGTACGTGAAAGATTCTGCGCTCCGGCTTTTGCAAGCACGATTACCGCAACAAGAACGATCACACCGGTCAATATCCAGTTCACAAGTTGATTCGCGTGATCGATCGCAAATACCTGTGACCATGTATTTGCGGCGGCATGAAATAAGTACGCCATCAAGACACTGCCGCGCGTGTTATTGAACATCCAGGTATAGAGCACGGTCATTGCTACTGTTGAGATCAGAAAGCTGGCGAAGGACCAATCCGCTTGCGAGGAACCGGTCACTGTGAAGAACAACGGCAGATGGAACATCGTCCATATCACGCCGAGGATCAGGCTGGAAGTCAAAGCATTATATTTAACCTGTAATCTCGGCAGGGCAAATCCGCGCCATGCGAGTTCCTCCCCGTTGACGATCCCAACGATCACAAAGAGCAGGGCAATTTGCGGCACCAATTCAAGCAACGAGGAGTGTGGCGGGGTCTTATCAGAAAGGATTGGCAATACTGGTGAAGCGCCTGTTAAGTTGTAGAGCAGGATCGCGGCGATATACATCCCAGCCAAGGCAAATATTGCGAAGGCGTACCACCTGAATCCTACGCGGGCAACCAACAATTTTCTGAACAACGCGCGGACGCCCTCTTTGCCTTTAGTTGCGCGGGTAACGATCACTGCGGCTAACGTCGGCATATATCCCATCACAATCATCAGCGGAAGCGGCAAACGGAAGTGTAGAATATCATGTGAGCCTAAGGCATCCGTAATCATGAAGATCCATGTGAGACCGAAAGCGAGCAGGAAGAAACTGACCAACGGATATTTTTGAACAAACGACTCTTTTGTTTGTACTGAAGTGTTGGTTATTGCGGACATGGTAAATACTCCTTTATGAATTATTCAGATTACACAGTAGGGGCGACCCGCCCAGCGGAGTGAAAATACTCGACGATCCTGACGGGTCGCCCCTACGATTTCATTTATATTGTTCTAGCTCATATCCCAACTGACCTTTTGTGATAAAGGTCAGCGCGAGGGCAACCATCCACATCAACGCGACCGAGAAGACGAAGGTTTTGAATCCGTTTTCATTTGTGGAAGTTATTGAAGAAACTGTAGACATTGTTAAATCTCCTTTGCTTGTAAATTGATAGTTACACGATACGCCTCTCCTTTCCCATGGACATGAGGCGGCGCTCACGAATCAAACGGGAAGTCCCGCCGGGAATGTTTCCCAACGAGATGTGAGCATACTCCCGCGAAACGAAGAAAGAGGAGCAAATTCAGTTTGGATTATTTCCTGCGCACCATAAATTGCCCGTTCTGTTTCGCCATGCGAAGAATGATAATTCCCGCAATCAACACGACCACTAGTGTGATAACAGACGCCTCAACGCCAAGCGCGCCGCCTGTAAGCAGGTCGGGTCCGTTGAGACTGGCTTGGAATAATCCATGTAAAGATTGTCCTGTTTGTCCCGCAATGCCCACGCCAAAAATGCCGTCGTTGGCGAAGTCCCATGCCATGTGGATGCCAAGCGCCATCCACAGGCGATGAGTCAATGCATATGCCGCGGCGAGGAGGATGCCAGCCTGGAGCGCGACTGAAAGCGCGCTGAAAATTGTCGCGCCTGAACTTGTCAGGTGGATCAAGCCGAAGAGGATCGCGGAGATCGCTAATGCCCACCAAGTCCCCAGCCATTCTTCAGTGATGCGATAAATGACCGCGCGGAAGATCAACTCCTGCGCGAACGCGCTGGTGAATGCGCCGACCAGTGAGCCTATCAACGACAACAATATGAAGTCAATCCCGTTAATGCGGTAAAAACCTAAAAGCCAGAGAATCGCAATGACGAAGCCGAACAGCCCGAAGCCCGTCAAAGAGCCGAGTCCGAATTCCCGAATCGCGTTGGAGAATCCGAGTTCAGTCAAGTCGCGCTTTTCTATATAGCGGACGTACATCCAGTAAGCGAAATATGTCGCGGGCGTCACTAGAATAAACGCGAGCAGGTTGGCAAATCCTGTATTTGTGATCGATAAGGCGGAGCGCAGAAGATCTAAAATTTTTTGTCCAACGACGATGCCAACACCGACGAACAGAATAGCAACGATGATGCGGACAATGGGGAATTGCAAGATTTTATTCATAACGCCTCTTTTGGAGCAAAGGTTAGCCGCTTCATCCAGCGTCCCAACAGGAACAACCAGGGCGGGGACAAAAGAATCACAAGCAGGAATCCAGGAAGCGGGTCGGGAAGCAGGATCCCAAAAGTCATGATCCAGCCAAACCAGCGGACAGGGCGCGGCAGGTTCGTTGATTGAGGCAGAAGCGATATAAGAATCCAAACAAACATCACTCCCAGTGAATCCATCCATTGCAGGGCATTACGAAGACCCTCCATGGCATTTGCCATGGGGATCAGCGTAACGCGAAGGTTCGCGTCTGCTGTAAGATATGCCGAACCAAGCTGCGTGAACACATAGGATGATATCAATCCTTTGGTATATCCTACAATCATTTGCCATGCGCCAAAAACCAGTATGAGGCTTGCCCTTATTGGAAAGGCTTCGCGCAACATTGCATAGAGAGAAACAACCATGACGAAAGACAAGGCATGAAACAATCCGTCCAGCAAAACGACTGCTTTATAGGCAGTTGGCGACCTGCCGGCAAATTCAAGCGTTGTCACTATATTCCCGGAGTCGTTTGGGTTGTTGAGAGCAAAGACCAGGATGATATACAAAATCAGATAGGGACTGATTGCCATCGTCCAGTTCGCGCCGAAGCGGATGCCGCGCTCGTAGCCAGAGGGGATTTGAAAGGTTGATGCGGTAGACATATTCATTTTCTCCTGAAATAGATTTGTTATTCTCTTGCTTGACGCGAAAGGTTTTTAGGGCCATAGATGATCACAATGCCAATAGCAAAGATGACCAGCAGCGCCACCGAATAATAGAAGGGCCCCACGGAATTATCCGTAAGTAGATTGGACCAGGCATTACCGGAGGCATGTAAAAGGGTCACGATCAGTAAACTGCCTTTGGTATTGATGAATACCCACGCGAAAACAACAGACAACGCCAATGAGAAAATTGTAAATGAAAGAACTCCAACCGATTTTCTGAAGTTCATCTCGTTGCCGAAGTAGTCTGGCACATGTAACAGCACTTCAGGGATGGCCACCAAAAGAGCGGCTACCAAAGCATTGTTATATTTGGCTTGAAGCCGCGGCAATGCAAAGCCGCGCCATGCCACCTCTTCAGTATTGGTCAGAATGCCAAACAGGATGAACACCACGAACTTCACAACGACCTGCCACAAAGGATCGCCCGCGATAGGGATCACAGGTTTGGCGCCCCCGAACAGGACGTGCAAACCATTCCCGCCGAGGATGTCAAAAACGTAAAAGGTGAATATTAAAACGTACCACCATATGCTCACGCGCGCGATCAGAAAACGGCCGAAGAGTTCGCGCAGGCCTTTTCGCCCGCTGATGAATGCAGTCACAACAGCAGCGGCGATGGCGGGACCCAGGGCAGTTAGAATGAGTCCCAACCCATCCGGCATCCTGAAGGGTAGGAGACTCCAGGAATGCAATATGTATGGCACATCATAGGAAAATTGAATGCCGAACATAATAAGATACAGGGATAACAATGGATGGCGGGCGATCCAGCCTTGCCGTGTGTTAGTTGATTCAGAATGAGGAGGTGCGCTAAAGGTTGTCATTTCGAGTCGTCCTTTCTATGAATAAAGTTTATGCGATGGGCGCGGGGGTCCGCATGGTTCTCCACGCCTGAATATCAAATACAAGCAGGAAGAAACTGACCAACGGATATTTCTGAATGAACGACTCTTTTACTTGCACGGAATTATTTGTAATTGCAGACATGTCAAATTCTCCTTTTTTATAGTTGCTCCATCGAGGACCCAGCCCGCGATGGACGTTTCGATTTATTCACTCACCTTACGCAATTTTTGTTCCATATACCGTAGGGGCGACCCGCCCATCGAAAGCAAGACACCGTAATGATCTTGAAGGGTCGTCCCTACTGCCTGCGTAAGATGATTTATTCAGCCATTTGATCCATAGCGTTTGACGGATAACCGAGCCGGCCATTGGTGGTAAAAATAAGCGCCAACGCCGCCACGATGTAAATTCCAAAAGCAACTTCTCCTGCCGCCGCTGGATAGTTCGGGATCAAACTGCCCATCCATGCCTGCGCCGCATTCAGCGAAGCGTGAAGCAAAACTGCAAACAGGATACTGCCTTTGGCATTGTTGAAGACCCAGGACCAGATGATCGTAATTGACATGATGGCAACGACATTGGTCGCGAATTTCATGAGATCAAATGGACCGAGCGCTACCGGACCAAAGACCAGAAGGAAGATGGGCAGGTGCCAAAGTCCGTGCAGAAAGCCGACGATCAGACTCGATGCGAGCGGGTGGTAGCGTTCCTGCAAACGAGTCAGGGCAAATCCACGCCAGCCGGGTTCTTCACCCCAGGTGATAAAAGCGGGAAAGATCAGCAGGGCTGGCAGGTAGGAGGAAAAGAATGTAGCCCAGTTCGCGCCAATCTCAGCCAGAGGCACGCCATGCAACGAAATGCTACCGGCGGCTATAAAGAGTATTGGAAAGGCGAAGATCACGAACAGATACCAGCGCATCCCAACCCGCCATTGACCGTAGCGTCGAAACAGTTTCCGCATCCCATCTTTTCCGTCTACTGCATTCGTTACAAGCAATGCCGCTAACGTCGGTCCGCTGAACGAACTCAGCAAAAACAAGATGATATAAAGAACCATTGGTACGCTATACGGGAACAGACCTAATCCGTCCTTGCCCAGAACCATTGGAAGTTCCAACAACCAGGTGCCGGCAAAGGCGA
>CAZIYY010000002.1:0-1653 GCA_964543585.1 uncultured Anaerolinea sp.
TTTTCCTGATGCAACGTTACTTCCCATAGTAACATTTACCGTGATGCAATTCGCCCTCTCCATGAGCAGGATTAGAATCATTATGATCAAATTCCCAATCATTATTTTTTAGACGGCTTTTAAACGAAAGGTGGTGACGGGCAAAATCTTGATCGTTAATGAAGTAGAGATGACCGCGCATTTGCCCATGCTGTAGGTCAAGCCAATCCAAATTCTTTTTGTACATGAGGAGACTTAAGATGCAAAAGAAATTCCCTCTCTCTCTTTCTGTGTTTGTGATCGTGTTCATGATAACGACTGCCGCAGCTCCAATGGGCGACAACAACAGTGGTTTTAAGACAAGTCAGCCCGCGATGCTTACATTTGGTGGCAAACCAGGTGACATGACAGCGGCAGATGGTGTGGTATTTGAAGCCCTTCTGACTGTCGGGGATGTGCTTCCTAGCGGTTTTCGCTTCGAGGCTATTCCGGATGGTATCTCCCTGCGCACACGGGGCCAGGGACGAGTCGACCTTTTCATAAACCACGAGACCAGCAAAGTCCCGTTCCCATATAACACAGCGACTCCGACCGCGGTCAACGGACAGAGTGACTTCGACAACTCGCAGGTGAGCCAGTTGATCCTCAACCAGCACTCAGCCGGTGTGCTCAACGGCTCGTTCGCCATCCCGAGCAGTGGCGGATTCCAGCGTTTCTGCTCCAACTACCTCGCAACAAGCAAAGAAGGCTTTGATCGAGACATCCTCTTCACAAATGAGGAATCTCCCGACTATGTGCTCCGGCAGGAGGCGTCCTGGCCGGCTGTGATGGGGAGCCCGGCGGAGAAGGAGAATGGCGTTGTGCTTGCGCTCGACGTCCGGACCGGCAAGTATCACACCATCTACGGAATGGGCAGGCACAACCATGAGAACGACGTCGCGATCCCCGGGTTCGACGATCTGGTCGTCTTCTCGGGCGACGACACGTTCACGAGCGGACCCCTCACAAGTGTAGCAACTCCTGTACCCGGGACTCCTGTACCCGGGCTCGGCATCGTGCCGGCTCAGTCGCAGCTCTATTCCTACATCGCACCGAGCACGGACGCGCTACTGGCTGACGAGGGCGACCTGTGGGCTTTCGTCTCAGATACCGCGGGTGTGAAGAACTACTACGACGTGACCCCCGGGTCGGGAACGCCCGTGACCGGCCACTTCATCAAGGTGCCGAAGAACATCGCCACCGGGCTCGATACCGACGGCTCCGAACTGAAGGCGGCCGACCTTGGCTATCCATTGCCGCCCACGAACGGCTCCTGGCAACGAGACCTGCGTTCCGTGGCTCCGGTCGGCATCGATGGCCCCCAGTGGGTGCTCGAGTACTGGAGCGATCTCAACAATGTGTTCCAATTCGTCCGCGTTGAGGATATCGCTTATGACAAACGACCAGGCCATGAGAACGAGGTCTACATCGTTGACTCGGGCCGCGGACGCAGAATTACCGACACCCCGCTGGGTGACACACCATTCCTCTCGTCGAACGGCCGTGTCTGGAAAATGGTACTCGACCCGAACGACCCAACGATCGTGACATCGCTCACCGTGTTCGTCGAGGGCGACGACAACCCGGTCAAGACACTCACCGAAGTCCACCAGCCGGCCAACATCGAGACGACGG
>CAZIYY010000002.1:1663-18014 GCA_964543585.1 uncultured Anaerolinea sp.
AGCAGTTTGCCCCGACTGACACAAGTGCCAATGCAACGACCGCACGGCTCTGGTACGTCCCGTTCTCAGGCACGCCCCAGGTCGTGGCGAGGGTGAACCAGTCGGCTGACGGTGGCCCGACTGATGTCGGTCCCCTTCCGACCCTCGACGCCTCCATCTGCAACCAGGGCTCGTGGGAGTCGACGGGCATCGTTGACGCCTCCGAGGCTTTCGGCCCCGGTATGTTCCTGATCAACGTACAGGCACATACGCTCTGGGTGGAGAAGGCGCCTGGTGCTGACAACTTTGGGGCGGTGGGGCCCGACTTCACATACAAGCGCGAAGGCGGGCAGTTGTTGCTGTTGTACATACCCGCGACGATAGCCCCATAATGTAAAATACGCCAGCATTTCTTGAGCGTACCAAGAAAACACTCCCCGAATCGCATGCGATTCGGGGAGTGTTTCATATTCTTAATCGTATGCTGTACAATACGGCTGGTCAAGAAACATGACACTCTTCGCCCTCAGCATCTTCCTTTCTGCATTTCTTCTCTTCCAAATCCAACCGATGATTGGAAAATTCATCCTGCCCTGGTTTGGCGGCACGCCCGCGGTTTGGTCAACGGTGATGCTGTTCTTTCAAGTCCTGCTCACAGGCGGATACACATACGCGTACTGGCTAATTGGGCGCGTCAAACAGAGGCGGCAAACCATTGTTCACATCTCGTTGATTGCTTTTGCAATCGTCGTGCTCGTTTCACTTTCATTCATTTGGACATCGCCTATCACCCCTGATTCGAGTTGGAAGCCGCTGGATGTCGGTTCGCCGATTCTCGATATTTTCAAATTGCTCATCGTCTCGGTCGGCTTGCCATATTTCATTCTTGCCTCCAACGGTCCCCTCATGCAGGCATGGTTCAGCCGAATTTTTCCTGAACGATCCTATGCTCGCTTGTACGCCTTATCAAACGTCGGCTCATTACTGGGTTTGCTGGCGTACCCTGTTTTGATCGAACCAAATTTATCTGTGCGCTCGCAGGGATGGACCTGGGCTATGGGCTTTGCGCTCTTTGGATTGCTGGCAGGCTGGGTCGCCGCTAGCGCGCAAAACGGACGCGCATCGCCTCTCGCGAGGCCCACAATTGATTCTGTTCCTCAAACCGATTCTCCATCCTTCGCCTTGATGTCGTTATGGATCGCCCTCAGCGCGACCGCGTCCTTGTTTTTATTATCGGTTACGAATCAGATTTCGCAGGAGGTGGCAGTCATTCCATTTTTATGGATCGTGCCGCTCACACTTTACCTGCTCTCGTTCATCCTGAGCTTTTCAGGCAAGCGCGGATACAACCGCAAAGTTTATGCAGTTTTATTCATCATCTCCGCCGCGTTGACTTTATTTGTCATGCTCAATGTGACTACCCTGCATGTATACTGGCAAATTCTCGCATATTCCCTTTTGCTCTTTGCCGCGTGTATGCTTTGTCACGGCGAGCTATATCTCCTGCGCCCGGATGCCAAATATCTGACCACGTTCTACCTGATGGTCTCCATCGGCGGCGCGTTCGGTGGGATTTTTGTCAGCCTGATAGCGCCCATCATCTTCAACGGCTATTGGGAATTCTTCGTTGGGCTGGCGATGACGATTGCAATTCTCCTTACGGTTCTTCGTAGCAGAGCTGATGTCATCCTGAGCGCAGCGAAGGGTCTCGTCGCTCGCGCCCGTTTTGTATTCACCGTATGTGGATTAGTTACGGTCATGCTTTCCATCCTCAGCGCATATTTTTCAGGCGCGTTGTATTCAAAGCGGAATTTTTACGGCGTGATCCGCGTGCGTGAGATCGTCCCGAATGGCTCGAATGAACCGGCTTACATCATGTCGCATGGCATCACTGCGCATGGATTGCAATTCATCAATCCCGAGATGCGGGATTTGCCAACGACATATTACGTCCGTGATGGCGGCGCAGGATTGGCAATTCTGAATCATCCGAATTACGGAAAAAACATGCGTGTGGGTTTGCTCGGTCTCGGTGTCGGGACTCTTGCAACCTACGGTCAACCTGGCGATGAATATCGCCTCTACGAGATCAATCCTGTTGTGACCGATTTGGCGGAAGGCCAGGGAAATTATTTTTCATTCTTGAGAGACAGCCGGGCGAATATCACGATGATTCTCGGCGACGCGCGCATTTCGCTTGAACGCGAACTCGCCGAAGGCAATCCACAAAACTTCGATGTGCTTGTGCTGGACACTTTCAGCAGTGACTCGATCCCTGTCCATTTGGTGACGAAAGAAGCGTTTGCCGTATATCTCGAACATCTCGCCCCTGATGGAATCATCGCCGCGCACATTACCAATTTGCATCTCGATTTGCAACCCGTCTTCTGGCAATTGGCAAAGTATTATGGATTAAGTATAGTGCGAATCAATTATCCAGGTGATTCAAACGGTGGTTACGCCTCACATTGGATTTTGTTATCGCGTGACCCTGCTTTATTGGAAATCCCCGCCATTCAAGACCGCGCAGTTGATTTAGAAGGATACTCTACGAATATCAAATTGTGGACGGATGATTACAGCAATCTGTTTCAGATATTGAAATAAGATGGACGCTTGGAACATATGGGGTTACTAAAAGTCTTCAGTCTAGATTCATAGTACAAATCAAGGCGAAACCATCCAACCAACTGGAGTAATGCTTTCAGCTATTTCTGCAACAACATTTTGAGAAACATTCATCAACAAAGTTTGAGAAACATCGTTGACAGATTTTTGATGATCTATCACTAAGTAGTCGCCCAACGGTGACCAAATCGGTCTGGAAGCTGCATGAAAAGGCAAAGCAGAAATACAATGGTTAGTTGTCTTACCACTGCTGACATTGAAGGTAACCAACTGTGGATTATTCATCTGCTTAGTTTGGAACCAAAATGCAATATTCTGTCCATCAGGTGACCACGTATACTTTTCGATGGTTATGGTTCCAGGATAATAATCAGTGAAGTGTGTAAGTTGGATAGCCTTTCCATATGCATCAATTGTAAAAAGTTCCTGTCCGCGCCAAGCGGTTGATGTTTCCCCTGGTTTTGATGCCAGCCCTGAAACCAAGACTCGGGATCCATCTGGAGACCATTGAGGCAATGAAGTTTCGCTTAATTCAACTGGCAGTGTTGCAAGAACCAGTTTGTTTTCCATGTCCCACAGTGCAACATAGTTGACATAGCCCGGATCTACTTTTGAGGTTGGGTACAACACCCGCGTGAAGTCTGGAGAGTAGATATAGTTTATCAAGTTCCAATTAACATATTCAACGTGGTTAAGATCAGGATATGTCGCTTGAATTTCAACATCCTGTCCAGTATTAATATCGAGCAATATAACAGTTTCGGGATTATATATCGATAGTTGCAAGTCAGCTTGCCTGGCAATCAAAACGCGGTGATTATCCAACCAAGCGGCTATACGTCCCCATTCGCTTTTCCACACGAATTCTTTTTTGATTACACCTGCCGCGTCAACTATAAGCAATTTCGTTGTTTGTGATGGATGGACTGTTGTCAACATCGTCAAGGCAGCTAATTTTCGGTCAGGCGAAATAATAATGTCATAAGGAGCTGTACCAGGTTCAAAGCGAAGTTCCTTTTTATTACTGTTTAATAGATCGGAAAGATAGGGCACATAAGGATCTAGGCTATACATTAGTAAGACATCGTTGACATCGGGTGAAAACTGTTCGATAGGCACGGTTTTTACACAGCGATTCTCCACCGGGTCAATCAAGCTCTTCTGGGTATTGGTTGGAATAATCTGCGTCTGGGAAACTATTGCGCTTGGCGATGGAGTTGGCAAGGATTTTACAGTCACAGGGGGTGAAATATTCTTAGTACTGCAACTCATAAGCAAGAAACCAAGGACGAGGTTGGTGATTTGGAACAAAAATTTATTCGCAGAATTTATTGACATAGTCTCACCTGTCAATCTCGGACTTGAATTAAACTACATCGCCACTCCCAACACCGCGACAAAATGCGCGGCAGCGGCGAGCATGACAAAGATATGCCACATTTCATGAAAACCAAATACGCCAGGTTTGAAGTTGAAAATCTTCGTGATATACACGACCGCGCCGAGTGTGTAGATCACGCCGCCTGCGATCAACCAACTGATGACCCATACAGGCAGGACGGCAAGCATCTGCCCGATTGCGGCGATACACAGCCAGCCCATGACTAAATAAATCCCCGCGTTCAACCAGCGCGGCGCACGGATGTAAAACACCTTCACGATGATCCCAATCACTGCCAAAGACCAGATGATGCTCAACATGCCCCACTTCCAAAAGCCTTCGAACGCGTTCACACAAAACGGAGTGTACGTCCCTGCGATGAGAAAATAAATCGCGGCGTGGTCAACCTTGCGGAAAATTTCCAGCGCCTTGTCTTTCACTCGTACCATATGATAGGTTGCGCTCGCGGAAAACAAGAAGATCAGGCTCATGCCATAGACCGTCAACGAAATCACTTTGGCTGGTGTTCCCCAACCCACGATCAACAATGCGACCAAGCCAATCAATGCCAGTATGGCTCCGCCCCAATGTGTCAGGCTATTAACGGGTTCACGTAATTTTTTGAACATAAATTATCCTTTTCTTGCCAAAACAATCAACAATATACCTGATCGTACATCGAGCGTTTTGACTTCTGTTTCAAAGCCTGCCTTTACAAATGGCTCTTTGAATTTGGACTTCACCATCTCGATAGCTTCGAAGGGCGACTCGCCTGTGACCCTGAACAGCCAATCCAACAATGGATTCTTGGGCCAGGCAACCGGCAGGACGATGAACCTGCCCCCGTTTGATAAGCATCTCCTCACCTCAGCCAATGTGCGCGGGTCGGTAATGTAGTCTGAGGGAAAGGTGGAAACGATTGAGTCGAATGAATCATCTGGGAAAGGCAGATACTGCGCAAGTCCGCGTGTGAGACGCGCAGAGCCATCCGTGCGGCGTTTGGCGAGATAACCCATTTGCGCTGACTCGTCTATCGCAACGGTGACCAAGCCTCGGGCGAGTAAGATGCGCTGCAAATGTCCAGGTCCGTGACCAATCTCCATAATCCGATTCCCCTCGATGAACGGGATCACGCTCATCACCCAGTCTTTCCAGCGGTTGAATGAAACAGATGCGGCGACGAGGTCGTAGGTAAGAGCGAATTGATGATAGAGCAGGCGGAAGAAAAGCCGCAGGATCGGTCTCATAAAAAAACAAGGGCTTGACCCGTGAGCCAAACCCTTGCCCTGTCGAAGATGCGCTTTATGCGGCGGTCGTTTCGCCTTCTTCGGCTTTCTTGGTTTTGCGGATGCTGTCCATGGCGGTCTTGCCGCGCTCACGAACATCCTCCATTACTTCCTTGCCGCGCTCACGGACGTCGTCATAGACAGCCTGACTGCGTTCGCGGACATTGCTGTAGACTTCCGTGCCGCGTTCGCGCAACTGGCGGGCGAGATCGTCCGCGCGGGCGCGCGCTTCTTTGGCGGCGGCTTCTGCGCGGGCAACCGCCTCTTCTGCCGTGGTCTGCGCCATATCGCGCAGTTCAATGGATTTATCCTTGATCAAAGCCCGTGTTTCCTCTCCCGACTGGGGAGCGAAGAGCAAGGCAACGACGGACCCGGTAAGCCCACCAATAATGAAGCCTACCAGAAAAGCCCCAAATTCATCACGATCAGACATAGTAATCTCCTTTTTGACTAATTCTACTACTTTAGATGGCTCCAGCCGCCGTCCTCGGCGGCGGGGACGCCACCGAGCGCGTGTTTTCTGGATATTCCTACTTCTTTTTGATGCCCATCAATTCTAACATACGATACAAGCCGGCGAGATAGCCATTTAGTTTGATAACCGGTTCCACGACATTTTCGCCCAAAAATTCCGCCGTGCCGCGCAGGTTGTTGACGGTTTCAGTGGTGGCGTTCAGGATCGGGCGGATCTCGTTTTGCAACAGATTGATGAGGCTTGCAAGCTGTATGATCAGCACGATCATCGCCACACCAATCACCAATGACTCGAGCGCGACCACGATAATGAACACGTCGCGGATTTTGTCGGTGGGCGTGGCGGGTTGGAGCAGGAAGAAGATCGCCAAGCCAAGCAGCGCCAGCAGTATGACCGCGCCGGCGATCACGCCGATCATAATGCGCCTCATCCTCTGTTCCTGCTCGCGTTGCTCGGCGGCTTTTTCAGGAGTGGGTTGCGGCGCGCTTTCAGATGTGGGTTGTGGCATGGACATGAATTTATTATAGCATAGCGGATAATTTATTTCATCCCAAGCAATTTCATCTCGTGACGCAGCGTCTCCTCCCAGCCCTCACGGAAAGGACGCACGCTAAAGCCCAACTCGCGTTTGGCTTTGCTGTTGTCCCCCCAGTAGGTGGTGCCTGACAGTGCGCGCAAGCCTTCGGATGTGTATAGTTCAGGTAGAAATGAATCGAATGGCGTTACCAACACAGATAATACTTTCATCATTTGATAAGGCACAATCATCGGCGCGCGTCTGCCAGTAATGTGGCTGGCGAGTTTGAATGCATCCACAATTGTGTGTGGCTCGCCTGCAATGATGTAAGTCTCGCCTAGTCTGCCTTTTTCCATTGCGAGGATATGCCCCTGAACCGTATCATCCACATGTGCCCAGCACACTGCCATTTGAGTGGGCAGAACAGGCAGGCGTCGATATAGGAATTCGATGATATTTTTACGAATAGTGGATGTGTCTCCGGGTCCGTAGATTCCCCCTGGCATAACGATCACGAGTGGTAGCCCGTTGGCGATAAATTCCTTTGCGATATCATGCGCGGCGGCTTTCGTGCGGTCATATTCGGTAATGTGTTTACCTGTAAAGCGATACGTCTCGTCCACGAGTTTGCCGTGTGTATTTGAGTTGACTCCTAGTGTGCTGGTGTAAACGCCCTTATGAATGCCAAGTTCGTTCATTAACTCGAGCACATTGCTCGTGCCTTGAATGTTAACTTTCTCGCCGTCGCTCTTGTCGCGCGTGCCAACCTTATACCAACCCGCTACATGGAAAATTCCATCCACTCCTTGCATCGCCTCGCGCATGGATTCTTTATCGGTCACATCGCCCTTGAACAATTTCACACCGACGGCTTGCAGTTCCTTCGCCTTTTCGGGACTTCGCACCGAAGCATGGGCTTCATGCCCGGCGGCGCGCAGTTGCCTTGCCAAAACATTTCCAACAAAGCCTGTTGCGCCCGTAACAAAATATTTCACCCAGATGCCTCCTCATTTCAGAAATGTAACCAACTCCGATTGCTGCAGCCTTGACACTCAAGGTTGCGTCCGTTATCATACCACAACAACCGACCGTTCGGTAGGGAGCAGTTATGACCAGAGAAGACATTTTCGAAGCCGCCGCACAAGTCTTTCGTCAGAAGGGATTTCACGGCGCATCCATGTCGGATATTGCCAAAGCCGTGAATTTACGGAAGGCGAGCCTGTATCATCACGTCTCCTCCAAGCAGGAGATTTTGCTTGAGATTTTAGAACGCGCCCTGCAAATGCTCCTTGATCGAATTTCCGCGATCACCGCCCAAAAAATTCCCGCCGATAAAAAACTGCGCTTGATGATCCGCGAGTATCTTCAAATCCTTGTGGAGAATATTGATCTCGCCACAGTTTTACTTTTTGAACATCGCGCCCTCGAGCGCCGCCAACATTCCCGTCACATTCCCAACCGCGACGCCTTTGAGTCGTTATGGAAGGATGTGCTGGCAGAAGGCGTACACGCAAAACTTTTCAAATGCCCTGATCCCGCGCTCGCCACACGCGCTTTACTCGGCATCTTGAACTGGACGATCACATGGTATCGCCCCAACGGCGAAAAAACCATCGAGCAGATTGCCGATGAATATTCAAATCTGCTCTTGGACGGCTTGCTCAAATGAGTGAAAAAAATTCATTGGCAGTTTACGAAACTTCCAGCGGCGCGAAAATTTATCGCATCCCGCTCGAAGCCTTTCCCAATTTCTGGGCGTATGCTTATCTTGTTCAAAAGGATGGGAATACTTATCTGATCGATTGTGGCTCTGGCACAGAGTCATCTCACGACGATTTATTGAACGGTCTAAAACAGGCAGGACTTGAACCCTCAGATATCACACACGTTCTTTTGACTCACGCTCACATAGATCATTACGGCGGACTCTCAAAACTAAAACCACTCACGAACGCGCAGATCGGAGTCCATGAACTGGATTTGCAAACCGTCGCGCATCACGAATCAAGACTCGCCCTCATCAGTCGCCACCTCGCTTCTTTCCTGGCTGATAGCGGACTCGCTAAAGAGACGCGTGATCAGCTCCTCAGCATCTACCGTTTCACCAAAGCCATCTACCAATCAGCTCCCGTTGACTTCACCTACGAAGCCCAGGATATGCGGGTCGGACCGTTTGAGATAATCCACTTGCCTGGGCATTGTCCTGGTCACGTCGCGATTCGCCTGGATGACGTCATCTTTTGCGGGGATATGGTTGTCGAAGGCGTCACGCCACACTTATCTCCCGAAACAATCAGCCCATATAACGGACTCGATCATTATCTCGAATCGCTCAAGCAATTTCAGGATTGGGCAAAAGACGCACGTTTGATTTTGAACGGTCATGATGATGTCATTACGGATTTGCCAGAGAAAATCGAAGCCACATATCAGAATCTCAAGCGCCGCATGAACAAAGCGATAAAAGCATTGAGCGAACCGCTCACAATTGCCGAAGTGTGCGCGGCAGTCTACGGTGAAACAGGTGGATATAACCAGTTGCTTGTCATCGAAAAAACAGGCGCATATATGGAATATTTTTATGAACACGGCATGATCGAAATCACCAATGCCAATGAAGTGGAGCAAAGTCTGCCTACAAAGTATCGAAGGTTGCGTGAGATTGGTGATGAGGAAATCTTACCGAAAGCGAAATACTCGGTGGTTGAGTAGGGCGAAGCCCGTATCGAAACCACCCGTTTTCAAAAAACAATTTGTTTGCATGTTACTCGCTGGTTTCGATACGTGGCTCTGATGCGCCACTACTCAACCAGCGGGTTATGAATGGAAAGGAAACCCCATGTACTCATTCGACCCAACTGAAGAACAACAAATGCTCATTGATGCAGTTAATATATATGCGATAAACGATTTGCGCGTCGCCGCACATGAAGCAGAGGAAAACAGCGACTTGCCGAAGAAACTTGTCGGCAAGGGTTGGGAACTCGGATTGTTACAAGCCTCCGTCCCCGAATCATACGGCGGTTTTGGCGAGCGTAATGCGGTTACGGGTGTGCTTGCCATCGAAGGGATGGCATTCGGTGATTTGGCTGGCACACTGGCTGTGATGACCCCGTCGCTTTTTGCGACACCCATTTTGCTCGCGGGCAGTGAAGAGCAAAAGCAAGAATGGCTGCCGAAGGTCATTGAGGGCAATTGGAGTCTATACACTGCCGCGCTAATTGAATATACGTTCGACTTCGACCCCAATGATTTACGCACGACCGCGAAACTGCAAAACGATAAATATGTTTTGAACGGCGAAAAGGCTTTTATCCCGTTTGCGAAGGATGCGCAGGCAATTCTCGTGTATGCAAATCTTGATGGACAAACGCAAGGCTTTATTGTCCCGAAAGATTCAGCAGGGTTGATTGTCAGCGCTGAGCGCGAAAAATTGATGAGCCTGAACGCGCTTCCGTTATATCGAGTCAGATTGGATGATGTGAAAGTCCCCACATCGAATCGACTGGGCGGCGCGTCTGGGCATGACTTCGAGTTGATTCTCGCTTCGATGCGTGTTGCCGCCGCCGCGACAGCAGTTGGTGTGGCGAATGCCGCGTTTGAATACAGCAGGAATTATGCAAAAGAGCGCGAAGCCTTTGGTGTGAAGATTGCTCAGAAGCAAGCCATCGCATTCATGCTCGCCGAAATGCGGACAGAGATTGAAGCCATCCGTTTGCTTACCTGGTCTGCCGCGTGGAAACTGGACACAGGCAAAAGTGACGCTTGCACTGAGGCGTATCTCGCGTCCACAGGCGCGGCGGATATGGCGATGATGGTCACAGACCGCGCAGTGCAAATCCTTGGTGGACATGGCTATATACGTGAGCATCCCGTTGAGATGTGGATGAGGAATGGGAGGGGGTTCGCGATGTTGACGGGATTGATGATAGTGTAGATGTCATTGCAAGACGGCGTTCTCCCGTCGAAGCAATTTCCTTGTTAGTGAGAGGATTGCCTCGCAAAGAGCGCTCGCAATGACACATAAAAAGGAGTTTGACATGCCTATCGAATTTGAAACACCCAAACCGATTACGCAGACGCAGTTCATGTTGAAGACTGTTGCTGACGAGATGATGCGTCCACGCTCACGATATTTCGATGAGCATGAACACGAAATTCCTTGGGATTATATTGAGTTCATGCACCTGGCGATGAGGGCTTCAGGCGGAAGTAGTCTTGTGCCGAGGGAAGAGTCCTCCCCTCAAAACGGGGGAGGGGATAGGGGTGAAGGGAAACGTCCGCCCATTGGATATCAGTTGGTTGCCGCGCAAATCGAGTCCCTCGCTTATGGTGATTTGGGTATGTATCACTGTTTGCCAGGCGGTGCGCTGGGTGCGGCGGCTGTCCATGCGGCGGGTACGCCTGAACAAAAAGCAAAATTCCTCGCCAGATTTAAAGACGATAAACCAACATTCGCAGCGATGTGTATTACCGAAGCTGGAGCAGGCTCGGATAATTCAGCCATCCGCACGCGGGCGGTGTTGGATGAAAAGACAAATGAATGGGCCATCAATGGCGAAAAGATTTTTGTCACAGGCGGCGATAAGTCCTTCAGTGAATATGAAAAACTTGGCAAAGGTTTTATCGTTGTGTGGGCAACGATTGACCCATCCGCGGGACGCGCAGGGATGAGGGCGTTTGTCGTCGAAGGCGGAACGCCTGGTGTGAAGGTTGTGAAGTTGGAACATAAACTTGGAATCAGAGTCAGTGATACAGCCGCGATTTCGTTTGTGGATGCGCGCATCCCGTTTGAAAATATTCTCGGCAGCGCGACAGTTGAAAAGTCCACGACAGGATTCAGGGGCGCGATGGCGACGTTCGACGCGACTCGACCTCTCGTTGCCGCGTCAGGTATCGGCGTCGCGCGAGCCGCTCTTGAATTCCTGAAAGAAAAACTCGCGGAGAACGGAGTCAAAATCCGATATGGATTGCCGCGTCAGAAGTTATCCAATATCGAACGCGAAGTGATTGACATGGAAATCATGTTGAAGTCCGCGTGGCTGATGGTGATTAAAGCGACGTGGATGGCGGATAATAAAAAGCCGAACGCGCTGGAGGCTTCGATGAGCAAGGTGAAGTCGGGCGACGTGGCGGCGAAGATTACGCAAAAGGTCGTTGAGATTTTGGGACCGCTCGGTTATAGCCGCGAGTTCCTTGCCGAGAAGTGGATGCGCGATGCGAAGATTACGGATATTTATGAAGGCACGGGGCAGATTAATCGGTTGGTGGTGGCGAGGCAGGTGTTGGGGTATAGTGGGTCGGAGTTGAGGTAAGCAGTAATTGGAATTTATTATTAGAGCCTGGGTTGAGTCTTAGTTTTGGAGCATAAAGGAGTAAATCATGCCTGTCAAACTGAACGATACTGAGAAAGTTGAAATTTTGCGTCAAGTGCTTCCTCAATTTTGGAATGAGGCAGTTCACTGGCGTGAAGATAGTTGGAGATTTACAACCTGGCTTGTTTCGGCATTTCTTGTGATTGCAGGAGCTTCGGTTTACACCAACAAAGGTCTATTATTTGCAGCCTTAATATTACTGGCACTCTCGTGGGGCGGCACGAAATATTTGCGGAAAAATTACAGGAGTTATCAGGATCGAATCAAGTTGTTCGTTCAGGTGGAGGAAGCCCTTTTATTCTTTGAAGATGATGCCTATATCAAAGGTCGTAGTCTATTGCCCAAGGATCGTCTCGACCCAAAAATCACAACCCTTGGTCAAAACTCATACATTTTTATTATCTGGATTGTCGCCATTGCATCGTGGATTTCGATTGCTGTTCAAGCTTTGAAGTAGCCAGGAGGCGAATATGGAAAAGTGGATCAAGCAGGAAGAAATTTACAAAGGTAAAATCTTTTCGCTTTGGGGCGGAAATGTTGTTTTGGACAATGGTGAAATTGCTATCAGAGAATACATTAGGCATTCTGGTGGTGTAGCGATTGTTCCTGTCGTTGATGGAAACATCATTCTGATTCGACAATTCCGAATTTCTATCGAGCGTGAATTGATTGAACTTCCTGCAGGTAGATTGGAGCCAAACGAAGATCCTATGAGTTGTGCGGTTCGTGAATTGGAAGAGGAAATTGGGTATCGTAGCGATAGATTGATTCCAATTGCATCTTATTTTGCATCTGTAGGAAATTCTAATGAAAGAATGTATTTGTTTTTAGCACTAGAACTTGAAAAAACAGAACGACACTTGGAAGATGACGAAAGAATTCGAGAAGTAGTAATGCCGATTGGAATGATAAAAGAAAAACTAGCGAATCAGGAGTTTGAAGACTCTAAGACAATTATAGGCTTGAGGGAAGCCCTTGCTTATCTTGAGAGAAATTGATGCATGGGATGTTTGCGGACAAGGAGTAGATATGAAATATCAAATTCACAAAGCAGTAGCCATCGGCTCAGGGACGATGGGCGCGGCGATTGCGGCGCATTTGGCGAATGCGGGCGTGCCTGTGACGTTGTTGGATATTGCCCCGCAAGGCGCAACAGATAAAACCGCGCGGAATAAGATTGTCATTGAAGGTTGGGATAGATGTCTCAAAGCCAAGCCTGCTAATTTGATGTCTGCGGAGTTGAAGTCGTTTGTCACACTTGGCAATCTTGAGGATGATTTCGGAGTGGTGGCAGAGGCTGATTGGATTGTTGAGGCGATTGTCGAGAATTTGAGCATTAAGCGAGAATTGATGTCGCGCATTGACGAAGTCCGCAAGCCGACGGCAATTGTTTCGACGAATACATCGGGGATTCCAGTGCATGATATTGCCGAGGGACGCTCGAAGGAATTCAAGAAACATTTCCTTGGAACGCATTTCTTCAATCCGCCGCGCTATTTGAAGTTGCTGGAAATCATCCCGTTGAAGGATACGGATAAGGAAGTTGTCGAGTTCATTTCGTGGTTTGGCGAATATCGTTTGGGGAAAGGGATTGTGTTGTGCAAGGACACGCCAAACTTCATCGGCAATCGTGTTTACTTTGGGATGAGCACTTTCGGAATGAATTACATCCTTGAGAATGATTACACTGTGGATGAAGTGGACACGTTAACGGGTCCATTGATTGGACATCCAAAGACTGCGACGTTTCGTCTCGCAGATTTGGTTGGGTTGGATGTTTGGGAACATGTCGGTAGGAATTTGGGTCCAGCCATTCCGCATGATGAGTTGGGTCAACAATATTTGGCGGCAGAGAGGCCGAAAGAATTAATGCGGGCGTTGATTGAACGTAAGTGGCTTGGCAATAAAACTAAAATTGGATTTTATAAGGAAGTTCGCAAAGCCGATGGAGGCAAAGAGTTTTGGTCACTGGACTTGAAGACTCTCGAACACGTCGCACCGACAAAGCCAAGATTTGATTCGGTCAAGGCGGCGAAAGATGTCGAAGGCTTAGGAGACAGACTCAAGGTCATGTTGGAGGGGGACGACAAAGCGGCGAAGTTAATCCGAGCGTTGACGTATCAAGGCTTCCATTACGCGTCGTCCATCATCCCAGAAGTTGCAGATATGGTGAAGCCGATTGATGATGCAGTCCGTTGGGGATTTATGCATGAGGCGGGTCCGTTTGAAACGTGGGACATGTTGGGCGTGAAGGAAACCGTGAAGCGCATGAAGGCAGCGGGATATGCACCAGCGAAGTGGGTGGATGCGATGTTGAAGAGCGGGGTCGAGTCGTTTTATCAATATAAGAACGGCGAGAAGGTTGGCGTGTATGATGCGGTCAAAGGGAAGTATGTGAAACTCAAGCAACCTGAAAGCGTGGTGATGTTGAAGGGACAAAAAGTGATTTCGCAAAACGCGGGCGCAACTTTGCATGATATGGGTGCTGGCGTGGCGTGTTTGGAATTTCACACCAAAATGAACGCGCTCGATGATGACATCATGAACATGGCGAATGAGGCGTTTGAGCGCCTGCAAACAGATTTCGATGGACTCGTGCTTGGCAATGAAGGCGAGAATTTTAGCGCGGGCGCGAACTTGTTTATGATGGTGGTTGGCGCGCAGCAAGGCATGTGGGATACGCTCGATGCCGCGGTACGTAAGTTGCAGGATATGAATATGCGGATGCGCTATTCACCGAAGCCGATTGTCGTTGCGCCCGCGGGTCTGACCCTCGGCGGTGGATGTGAGATTACGATGCACGCGTCGCGCGTGGTTGCTGCGGCGGAAACTTATATTGGTCTTGTTGAACTTGGGGTGGGAGTCATCCCTGCGGGTGGCGGTACAAAAGAAATGCTGCGTCGCATGGTGAACCCTGTAATGCGCATTGAAAATGCTGAGGCGATTGCCGTGTTGCAAAAAGTCTTTTTGCAGATTGGGGAGGCGAAGGTCGCCACGAGTGCGGAAGAGGCGCGTAGCATGGCGATTTTGAATCCGCAAGACCGCATTGTGATGAATCATTCGCACTTGCTCGCCGAAGCGAAGAAGGAAGTCCTGCACATGGTTGCGGCGGGATACAAACCGCCTGCCCCCGAACCCATCTATGCCGCAGGTCGTGATGCATTGGCTGCGCTCCGCATCGGGGCGTGGATGTTCAAGGAAGGGCAATACATCACGCAATACGATCATCATGTCGCGAGCAAACTTGCATATGTGATGTGCGGCGGTGAACTCAGTCGTCCGCAGTGGGTGAGTGAGCAATATATTTTGGATTTGGAGCGCGAAGCGATTTTATCTTTATTCGGTGAAGAGAAGACGCAGGCGCGTATGTGGAGTATTTTGCAGACGGGAAAACCTTTAAGAAATTAGAAAGTAGAAAGTGGTGGATGGCTTCTACTTTCCACTTTCGACAAAGGAGCATGATTATGACAAGAGATGCCGTTATCGTAAGCGCAGTACGGACTCCAGTTGGCAAAGCCAAACGTGGAGGACTTGCCACAGTTCGTCCTGATGAGATGGCTGCTGCCGTTATACAAGAGCTACTCAAGCGGACCCCGAATCTCGACCCTGCCCAAATCGAAGATATCGTCATTGGATGCGCGTTCCCCGAAGGCGAGCAGGGACTCAACATGGCGCGGATGATTGCCCTGCGTGCGGGATTGCCTGATTCTGTCCCCGCGGAAACCATCAATCGTTATTGCGCCTCAGGTGTACAGTCCATCGCGCATGTGGCGCAGGCGATTCAAACGGGTCAAATCAAAATTGGAATCGCGGGTGGCGCGGAATCCATGACCATGATTCCCATGACAGGGTTTAAGTTCTCGCCGAATCCGCACTTTGCACAGAATTTACCGCACTACTACACCAACATGGGCCTCACCGCTGAGAATGTTTCAGTCAAATATGGTATCAGTCGTGAAGACCAGGATGAGTTTTCGTTGAAGAGTCATCAGAAAGCCGCGCAGGCAGTGAACTCTGGACTCTTTGACTCTGAACTTGTGCCATTAGATGTTGAAGTAACTGAACTTGATGGACAGGAAAAGCCAGTCAAAAAGAATTTCGCTGTGAAGCGCGATGAAGGTCCGCGTGCGGATACGAACATGGACGCGTTGTCCAAACTCAAGCCTGCTTTCAAGGCAGGCGGAGTTGTCACTGCAGGCAACTCATCGCAAATGTCCGATGGCGCGGCGGCGGTGATGGTCATGTCTGCAGAGCGAGCCGCGCAACTCGGTCTCAAACCATTGGCGCGTTTCGTTTCGTTTGCGGTAGGTGGCGTCCCGCCTGAGCTGATGGGAATTGGTCCAATCGTTGCGATTCCCAAAGCCTTGAACCTTGCGGGTCTTACCCTAAACGATATCGATTTGATAGAATTGAACGAAGCCTTTGCCGCGCAATCGCTGGCTGTCATCCACACATTGGAAATTGACGAGATCAAAGTTAATGTCAATGGCGGCGCGATTGCCTTGGGTCATCCGCTCGGGTGTACAGGCTCGAAATTAACCACACAACTGATTTACGAAATGGCTCGCCGCAAATCGAAATATGGAATGGTCACGATGTGTATCGGTGGCGGCATGGGCGCCGCGGCGATTCTTGAGAATTTGCAAAATTGAATGTCATGGGAAGGGAACGAAGTGACGAAGCAATCTTATATGGGATGGTTAGTTGAGA
>CAZIYY010000002.1:18031-22680 GCA_964543585.1 uncultured Anaerolinea sp.
TTCAGGCCTCGCCTTCGCAATGACAGGATAAAACCAAAAAGGAGAAATAATAATGCCTCTCACAATCTCAGAACTCATGGAAAAAATGCCTGGCGCGTTCATCCCTGAAAAGGCGCAGGGCGTGAATGCCATTGTCCACTTCAAGTTTACGGGTGAAGAAGCAGGTGAATGGAATGCGACCATCGCGGATGGCAAGGTGGATGTTGCGCAAGGAATCCCGCGCAAGGAACCTACCATGACCCTTACCGCTGACTCCAGTGATTACATCAAAATATTCACGGGTGAATTGGACGGCATGTCTGCCTTTATGCAAGGGAAAATCAAACTGGGCGGTGACCTGAACCTGGCGATGAAGTTGATGCAGATGTTCAAGATACGCTAAAAGCAGAACTCGGAGATTTTGGAAATCTCCGAGTTCTTTTCATAATTCAACCCCAAAATGCGCTTTCAATAACGCGTGATATTCCTCGTCGTTTGCGATGGGTATCTTTTCGCGTTTACCATTTGCCGTAACAATAAGCCATCCATCCTCCAGCGAGACGCGCCCATCGGATGTCGCCTTGCTGATGATGCTTCCACGCGTGAAACTCGAGTCGGGTGAAGTTTGGTGGTACAAACAGGCAGATTCATAGTCTGCGGGGAAGTTGCGTGGTTGCAGGTCAAAGAAATATTGACGCTCCCATGACCCGTCATAATTTTTCTGCCAAGTGATATATCCGCTGGAAGTTGGCTCCAGCTTGTAGGCGCGCAAATCTTGTACCTGCTCGCCAACCTTCTCGAAACTCAATGGTTCGTTGAACGAATCTCCGAAGCCTACATCCGCCAGCCAGCGCCCCGCCTGGTTCGGAACTTTCACAAACAGGGCAAGATGATCAAACTCAATACCGAGTCCTCCTCGGCGATTGAAGACGCGCGCATTGAGATAAGTCACACCAAAGCCGATCTGTTTCAACAGCCATGCGAACAGACCGTTGAGTTCATAGCAAAATCCGCCGCGTTTAAGGACGATGATCTTTGCCCATAATTCTTCCTCGGTCAATTGGATGAGGCGCTTTAATCCAATATCAAGGTTCTCAAATGGGACGCTCCGCATGTGGGCAAGTTGTAACCCGTGGAGTGTTTCAACGTCTGGTTTTACAGGTCTTGAGTAATGTAAACGCGTAAGATAGGCGGGTATATCCATGCGCTGAAATTATAACCGGTCAGTGAGTCCGCTCGTATTTCAATGCGATTCACATACGCGAGTAAAATATACAGTAAGCAAAAACCGCAATTTACAACAAGGAAGCCTTGTATGAATAGACAATCATCCAATATACAGTTGATACAGCGACAATTTCAGGATGCGCATACGCTCCTGATGAATGTTATTGATGGGCTTTCCAGAATGGGCAATCCGATCGTCTCAACGGCGATTCAGGATGTTACGCGCGTTTCGCAAACCATACGAAAATTGGAGTTGGGTGTAAACGATCACTTGAATCTTCGGCAGAGTCAACTTGGGGCGCTGATGGGCGTCGGGCGTGCGATCAACTCATCCCTGGGTTTGAAGCGGGTGCTCGAGGAGGTGATGGACACGCTGATCGCCTTGATGCGCGCCGAACGCGGATTCCTGATGCTGCGCGAGTCCAATGGAGAGTTGTCGGTCCGCCTGGCGCGCGGCATCGCGCACATCAACCTGGACGAAGAGACTCTTAAAGTCAGCAATACAATTGTTAGAAAAGTTGCGGCGTCGGGGGAATCCATATTGACGACCAATGCGCAGCAGGACCCGCGCTTTGAAAACCAGATGAGCGTGGCCGCGTACCAACTCCGCTCGATCCTGTGCGCCCCGTTGAAGATCAAGAACGAGTTAATCGGTGTCATCTATGTGGATAACCGCGCGCATGCGGGCATCTTTCAGGAAAGCGACCTGGGTTTGATCAATGCGTTCGCCGACCAGGCGGCCGTGGCGATTGATAATGCGCAACTATTTGAAGATTTGCAGGCAAGCAACAAGGAACTGGAAAAGGCCTATCAAGCCACGCTGGAGGGCTGGGTGCGCGCTTTGGACATGCGCGACAAGGAGACGGAGGGTCACACACAACGAGTGACGATACTGACGGAAAAGCTGGCAAGGTCAATGGGCGTGGACGGGGATGACCTGTTGCATATCAGGCGCGGCGCGTTGCTGCACGATATCGGCAAGATGGCGATCCCGGATGGAATCCTGCTCAAGCCCGGAAAGTTGACAGCGGATGAACGCTTGTTGATTCAGAAGCATCCCGTTTACGCGTATGAAATGCTCAACCCCATTGATTTTTTATTGCCCGCGATTGATATTCCCTACTGTCATCATGAGAAATGGGACGGCACAGGCTATCCGCGCGGCTTGAAAGGGGATGATATTCCATTTGCCGCGCGCATCTTCCCTGTGATTGACGTGTGGGACGCGCTGATCTCCGACCGTCCGTATCGCAAGGGGATGCCTCACAATGAAGTGCGCGAACACATCAAAGCGGATTCGGGAAAACATTTCGACCCACAAGTGGTGGATGCGTTTTTTGAGCTGGGTGATTTATAATCCTTATCAGCGCTTCATGTGGAGATTGTTCAAAAGTATGACTTCTGATCTAACAAAAACGGCTTCATCATCAGAAGCCGTTTCACTTTTACACCTGAGGCAAACTGCGCCTGAGGATGTTATACATAGGCAGAGATTTTACCGCGCCTTCCACAACGCAAGTCGCAGGGTTATCCACAAGATAGGCGGGAATACCCAATGACTTGGTCAGCAGTTTATCAATGCCGCGCAATAACGCGCCACTGCCGCATAATGCCACGCCGCGATCAATAATATCTGCCACCAATTCAGGCGGCGTCTTCTCAAGCACGCGGCGGCCCGTTTCAATCACAGCTTTGAGCGGATCCTGCAAGGCTTCGACGATCTCACCTGTTGTCAAAGTGACAGGACGCGGCAAGCCTGTGACCTGGTCCTGCCCCTGCACTTCCATGCTGTTCTCATTATCCTGCGGAACGGCCGCGCCAATCTTTATTTTGAGTTGTTCTGCGGTCACCTGGCCGATTACAATCCCGTATTTTCTGCGAACATAATTGACGATGGCTTCATCCAGGTCAAGGCCGCCTGCCCGCAACGTCTCAGCGGATACGATCCCATACATTGCCATCACTGCGGCTTCCGTGCATCCGCCGCCGAGGCAGATGACCATGTTTCCAGATGGTGAGTTAATCGGCAGGTCCACACCCAGCGCCGCGGCGAGCGGCTGTTGGATCAGATATGCTTCGCGGCTCCCCGCTTCCAGCACTGCTTCGTAAACCGCGCGGCGTTCCACGCTGGTCACGCCATAAGGAACAGAGATCATCACGCGCGGGCGAAAGATGCGCATGGAGCCGCTCACGCGTTGCAACAAATATTGAAGCAAAGTTTCGGTGATCTCGTAATCAGCGATCACTCCGTTTTTGAGCGGACGCGCCACTTCGATGCTATCAGGCACGCGCCCATACATATCGAGCGCCTCCCGCCCCACCGCTACCATCTTTTGGTCGTCCACTTCGATGGCAACAATAGTCGGTTCCTCCAATAGCACGCGTGAGCCATCGGCAAGACGTGTGAACATTGTGCCCAGGTCAATCCCCAGGTCTTTGGAAAATATGGCCACGGTTCCTTTGATTATAAAATAAATTATTTGTGATTACAGTTGAAGGTTTTGAAGATCATCCCTGCCACTGCGACAGAATTGGATCACACATACGCAAGAATCTGGACACGGTTTTTTGGATGCGTGATTTGCTCCTTCGTGAGGAGGAGTACAAGCGAATCAATAATACCTGAAAGGCGCGGCATTGTCCAGTTGCAAAAGTTTTTTCGCTTCAAAACCTTGTCAATTGCAGATCTTGTAATATACTCATTTGCAAATAATTGAAAAGGAGAACGTAAAATGCTTTCTCGCGGAGATGATCGTCCCCCCAATCGTCGAATGAAGAGATACTGGAAAGTCGCCGTCCTTGCCAACATCAAGGATGACACACATCCAAAGCCGGAGGGCGTGCCGCCGGACGCGTTCGCCGACTTCGACCACATCGAGACGATTGACTCGATTCGTGCCGCGCTCGAAACTGACGGCCACCAAACTGTCTTTATCCACGCTGACATCGATCTCCCGTACGCGCTCAGGGATGAAAAACCCGACATCTGTTTCAACATCGCCGAGGGACTTGGGGGCGACGCGCGCGAAGCTCAAATCCCTGCATTATTGGAAATGATGCAGATCCCATATACAGGCTCGCGCGTGCTGACCAACGGCATCTCGCTCGATAAGACCTTGACGAAGCGCATCTGGCGCGACCGACGCCTGCCCGTTGCGCCCTTTCAGGAGTTCAGCGCCGGGGATGAAGCCCTGCGTCCCGAACTGAATTTCCCACTCTTCGTCAAACCCGCGCGCGAAGGCACAGGCATGGGAGTGGACATGAACGCCATTGTTAAAAATGAAAAGGAACTGCGCGAGCGCGCCATGTATATCATTGACACTTACCAGCAGCCCGCGCTTGTGGAAACATTCCTGCCCGGCCGCGAATTCACCGTCGGCATCATGGGACGCGCGGATGCTAAATTATATTCGCGTCACCCCGAATGGTATGAGAAGGACGGC
>CAZIYY010000002.1:22690-63305 GCA_964543585.1 uncultured Anaerolinea sp.
CTTCCATCGCTTCCCAGTGCTGGAACTGGACAGCAGTCGCTCCGTGACTCCGCTTGTTTATAGTCAGGCGGCAAAATCAAAGGATGTGGACGAGGAAGGCGCGCCCGGTTATATTTGCCCGGCAGTGCTGGAACCTGAACTCGAAAAGAAACTGAAATACTTTGCCATGCGCGCTCATCAATTGCTCTACGCGCTGGATATCTCGCGCACAGATATTCGTCTCGATGAGGATGGCAACCCTCGCCTGCTTGAGATCAATACTCTCCCGGGGCTCACGCCGGATTACAGTGACCTTTGCCTGCAAGCCAAGGCAGAAGACATCAGCTACGAGGATTTAATTTTGGATATCCTCTATCTTGGCGCATCGCGTTGGGGTATGGTTGAGCCGCGCGAAATCTCGTTGGAATCAAATAAGAAAAAATAGTTCCCTTTTCACAATACAGTGTATCCTCAAGCAAATGAAAAACCGCCATAAGCACGATTTTTCTCATGACGGTCTCTATTTACCTTTGCTCAGTCTTCTGCCTACACTGATTCGCACGAGCATCGCAGAGTCACAGGCCTTGCAGAACCGTTCTATTTCTATCTGCCTGCCATTCTGACCTTGAGCAATTTCAAGCGGAAGGTTTCTTCGCGCTCGCGCTCCTCCAGCGAACTGATAATGAACGCCACCGTATTTTCATACTGGGGAATGAAGATATGCTGGAGCGCGTTCACGCGGCGTTGCGTTTTGCGTAATTCGTTTGCCAGGCGCCATACTGCGGCAGTGAGCATCGCAAGTTGAGGGACACGCAGCAGCACTTCGCGGAACGCGGCGCTGGCTTCGTCCAAAACAGCGGCGGTATCGCCGGGGCTGTATAGCAATTTTGGGGGCTCGCCCCGCGCTTCGATCTGCGGAATTGCAACGCCCATGATGCCGCGCAATCTAAGGTGGACATCCACTGTTTTATTGACGGCAAGCGCCGCCCATTCCACGTGATCGCTGCCCATCACCAGGCGAGCCTTTTCCATGGCATCGTAGGCGGTTTCGAGCAAAGCCCATACTTCCTTTTGAACGGCGTCGGCTTCCTTTGCCACGCGCACCAGTTCGCCGGTCAGCGCCTCACGCTTGCGGTCAAGGATTTCATACCCCTCGCGCGCGAAGCGGAGATCCTTTTTCAGGCGGATCAGGTTCGTGCGGGTGGGTGGAACGCTAATTTGCGGCATCTTCGCCTTTGTAATATTGCGCAATCTCATCCAATGTTACGCGGGTGAGTTCCTTCTTCGGTAACAGGGAGAGAAGTTTCCAGCCGATTTCGAGCGTCCGTTCGATGGTACGGTTTTCAGTGAAACCCTGGTTGACAAATTCATGTTCGAAGGCGCGCCCGAACTTTAAGTATTTCTGGTCCACCTCACTTAATTCCTCTTCACCGATGACAGATGCCAAGGCGCGGATATCCTGGGTTTTGGCATACGCAGCATACAACTGCGCGCCCCAACGCGGATGATCGTCACGGGTGCGTCCCTTGCCAATACCGTCTTTCATCAAACGGGAGAGACTCGGCAGCACAGTGACAGGCGGGTATACACCTGCAAAGTTTAACTCACGCCCAAGCACAATCTGCCCTTCTGTGATGTAACCGGTCAGGTCCGGCATGGGGTGTGTGATGTCGTCATTCGGCATCGTAAGGATCGGAATCTGTGTGATGGATCCTTCGCTGGTGCGGATGCGGCCCGTGCGTTCGTACAACGACGCGAGGTCGCTATACAAATAACCCGGATAACCTTTTCGACTCGGCACCTCGCCGCGCACATTCGAAATCTGGCGCAGGGCTTCGCCGTAATTGGTCAAATCGGTAAGAACCACCAGCACATGCATGCCGCGTTCATAAGCGAGAAATTCAGCCAGCGTCAATGCGGCGCGCGGGGTAACGATACGCTCCACGGGGGGATCATCGGCAAGGTTGAGGAACATTGCCACACGGGTCAACGCTCCGCTTTCAGTGAACGAACGGCGGAAGTAATCCGCCACATCGTTCTTCACGCCCATCGCGGCGAACACGATGGCGAATTGCTCGCCCTCGGTCTGCGGCGCGCCAGCCACCCTGCCGAGAGTCGCCTGGCGGACGATCTGCGCCGTCAACTGGTCATGTGGTATACCCGCCCCTGAGAACAGGGGCAGTTTCTGACCGCGCAGGAGCGTGTTCAATCCATCAATGGATGAAATGCCTGTCTGAATATAATCACGCGGATAAACACGCGCGGTGGGGTTGATCGGCTGGCCGTTCACATCCATATAACGATCTGTCAGCGGTTCGGGACCACCGTCAATTGGGGCGCCCAAACCATCGAAGATACGTCCGAGCATTTCCTCGGCGACTGGCATGTGCAGGGTGGTGCCAAGAAAACGAACGCGGGTTCCGTCAATGGACAAGCCAGTGGAACCGGCGAATATCTGCACAACCGCCACGCCTTCCCCCACTTCAAGCACGCGTCCGCGTCGGAGCTGTCCTCTTGAATCTTGAATCTCAACGACTTCGTCGTAACTGACGTTCGCCGCGCCTTCGACGACCATGATCGGTCCTTCGATACGACCAACACCGAGGACTTCCTGACCGCCTTGTACTGTTACTTCGCTCATCTATACTCCGCATCTAATTGACTCATTTGCTCGTCAATTGCCTTTTGAATATCGTCCATCTTTGCCAATTCATCGTTCGGCACGGAAGTTTTCATACGGATGATCACATCCACCACAGGCAGGTCGTGGATCAACGAAATGGGAGCGCCGCGTTTGACGATGTTCATACCGCGTTCATGGAAGTAGAGGACGAGTTCCAACATGCGAATCTGCTTTTCGACTGATGAATAAGCATCCACCGTGTCCATCGCGTTTTGTTGCAGAATGCCTTCGCGCAGGAGGCGGGCTGTTTCCAGCACCATGCGCTCAGCATCGGGGAGGGCGTCAGGACCGACGAGTTTGACGATCTGCGACAGGCGGCTTTCTTCGCTCAACAACTCCATGGCATGGTTACGCATTCCCAGCCAGTCCTTGCCAACCTTTTCGCGCCACCAACCCGCAACATCTTCAACATATTCACTATAACTATCCAGCCAGTTGATGGACGGGAAATGACGCGCGGAAGCCAGCGATTTATCCAGCGCCCAGAAGCAGCGAATGAAGCGTTTGGTATGTTGTGTCACCGGTTCAGAGAAGTCACCACCGGGAGGCGAAACCGCTCCCACAATAGTGACAGACCCCTCTGTGCCGTTCAAATTATCCACATAACCGGCGCGCTCGTAAAACTCCGCGAGACGACCTGCGAGATAAGCAGGATAACCTTCCTCTGCAGGCATTTCTTCGAGACGACCGGAGACTTCACGCAAAGCCTCAGCCCAACGAGAGGTCGAATCCGCCATCAGGGCGACGCTGTAGCCCATATCGCGGTAATACTCCGCGATGGTAATGCCAGTGTAAATGCTGGCTTCGCGCGCCGCAACCGGCATGTTGGACGTGTTCGCAATCAGCACGGTGCGTTCCATTAAGGGGCGGCCGGATCTCGGGTCCACCAGATGCGGGAATTCCTGCAACACTTCGGTCATTTCGTTACCGCGTTCACCGCATCCGATATAGACGATGACTTGCGCATCCGCCCATTTCGCAATGCTGTGTTGGGTGACCGTCTTGCCCGAACCGAACGGACCGGGAATGCCCGCCGCGCCGCCCTTGGCTATGGGGAAGAATGTATCCAACACGCGCTGACCAGTGATCAATGGGGTATTCGCTGGGCGGCGTTTCACAAACGGACGGGGACGACGAACGGGCCAGCGCTGGAGCATGGTCAATTCTTTTTCTTGCTTGCCAACTTTAAGTTTGGCAATCGGGTCAGTCACCGTATATTCACCGGCGGCGGCAACCCACGTGATCGTGCCTGCATCATCGGGATGAACCATGACGCGATGTTCGAAGGTATCGGTCTCCATGGCAACGCCAAGGATCGCGCCGCCTTTGACTTCATCGCCGGCCTTTACCTTGGGTGTATATTTCCATTTTTTCTCGCGGCTGATCGGGTCGAAGCGGGCGCCGCGACTGATGAACGAGCCCATTGCTTTTTCAATCAACGGAAGCGGGCGCTGCACGCCATCGTAAATGCTTTGAATCAGACCGGGTCCCAATTCAACCGACAAAGGCAAACCAGTGCCAAAGACCGGCGCGCCCGTCTGCATACCGGAAGTCTCTTCATAGACTTGCACGGTAATGATATCGCCTCGAAGACCGATCACTTCACCGACGAGTCGTTCATCGCCGACTTCGACGAGTTCAAGCATACCCACGTGACGGGATCCGCGCGCGCGGACTACCGGACCGCTGATCCAGGTTATGTTTCCTACTTGTTCGCTCATGCCTTTTCTCCCATCAACACTTTATAGACCGAGGAACGCAGCGTGTTTTGCAAACGGCTTAAGCGCGTTTCCAAAGTGTTGTCGTAGTGAATCTTGCCGTCTGCGGCATCCACCACAACGCCTGTGCCTTCCTCGATTCCACCAACCAGAGTGAACTCTCCCTTGAGCTCTTTGGAGATTTCATCCAGCGCGCCCTTCTTCAAGGCTGTTTGTGTTGATTCATCTGCCCTTACTTCTGCTTTATTCACTCTTAATTGCGTCAATGCTTCGCGCAGTAACAGGGTTGCAATCGCATCGTAATCCGGGCGCTTCTTGACCGCGTCCAGTTGTTTCTTCACTTCTTCGAAAACGCCGTCCAGTATCTTTTCGCGGTTTTCCAACTGCGTGGATCGCCCCTTCAATTGAGCCGTCGCCATGGACTGACTGCGCAGGCGTTCTGCATCCTGGTTGGCGCGCTCGAGGATCATTCTCCGCTCAGACTCAGCCTGCTCCTGAGCGCGCTTGCGAATGGCATCTGCCTTCTCTTTTGCTTCTGCCTGGATTTGGTCGGCTTCATCGCGCGCTTCAGAAAGGATGGCACGCGCAAGCATCTCGATATCTTCTGGTGCATTTTTCATAAATGGACTATCCAATCTACTTAGGCATGTCACCCTGAGCGACAGCGAGGGGTCTCTGAGATAATCGTAGAGATTCTTCGCTCCGCTCAGAACGACATTGCATAAGTCACATTTATAACTTTATTCCAATCGCCCGAAGGACGATGTCGCCAAGCGAAGCCTGTCCCTCAGGAGCGCCGTCTCGGGATGGAATCTCAATGATCAACGGAACCGTGCTGCGCAGTTTGAGATGCTCCATACGAGCAGGGATCAATTCAGCCACATCCTGCGTGACAAGGACAATGCCCACATCCTTTGCGGCTTGAGCATCGTCCAACGCCTGGTTTACCTCCGCGGCATTGGTTGCCACACGGCCGCCAACACCCGCGAGTGAAAACCCCAGCACAGCATCAGGATGGCCAATCACCAAGACTTTCATCGCGGTGCCTATCCAAACAGAACGAGAAAGGAAATCAGCAAACCGTAGATGGCTACACCTTCAGCCAGACCTACGAAAATGAGCGAACGACCCAAGGCTTCGGGCTTCTCGGCAATCGCGCCGATCGCCGCCGCACCCGTACCGCTCACCGCAACACCGGCGCCGAGAGCCGCCAAACCGGTCGAGATACCAGCCGCCAATGAAGCATACGGATCAGCCGCCGCTTCCTGGGCAACCACGCCAGCCGCCATAACGCTCTCAGGCGAAATCAACCACACGACGATAATGCCCAAACCCATCAGAGCGAGGAACACGTTGTACCCTTTGAAAGCGAACACCAAATTCTGCGTGGCTTTCAACTGGTTATTGTTGCGCAGACCCACAAAGTAAATCACAAACGGAGCGAGGGGGATCAGGGTCGCCAATAACACAATTATCATCTTAATCATCTTTACTTCTCCTTGATTTGAATATGGTTTTTCTTGACTTAATTATTTCTTTTCTGCAGTTGCAAGAGTGAGCGGCTGATATTCCGTGCCGCCGCCCATAAAGAACTTGCTAAAGAACTCATAGTAGTGCAAACGCATGGTCTGGATGGCAACAATGAAACCTTCAAGAGCTATCACGAATAGGTTCCCGCCTACGGCAGTAGCCCAATACGCAAAGCCTGCATTTTCGCCCTTGCTCAAAAGATTCGCAATAACAAATACAGCTCCTGTAAAGCCGGCATGCACGATTGCAAACGCGCCCACACGAACATACGACAAGGTGTTACTCAACATGCTGATGAATTTTTCCAGTACTTCAAAAAAAGACTGAAATGCGAACATGCCCCAACCACCTTCAACCACAAAATGCCCATCTTCCATCCAATGTTGCAACGGATGGGAAAAGATGGTTGCCAGGAATATTCCTATTAACATAAGAATCTTGGCAATCGTAACTACACCAGCAGGGAATATGGGTTTGCCCGTAAACAAGTTCGCGGCCACCTGCACCATCACAACTAAAAACGACAGGTACAAAATTAATCCCGAAAGGCCATTTGAGTCGAAGAAGAAGCGACCCCAATTTTTAGAACGAGCGGCATTGAAAAGGTTCAACAAATGAGCAAAAACGAGCAATACGACGCCTGTTCCAATGGCAACTAACAGAATATTTATAACGTCATGAATAGGGCTCATCCAATAGAATTTCCCGAAAAATGGATGCTCCGGCAATATCTCTTCAAATCCGAAAATACTGCCAAACAAGAAGCCGAAGATCGTGCCCATCGAACCACAAGCAATGACCAAATTACCAAAACTAGCCGCCCCACGAAGCGCGGGGATCAACTTGCTCTTCAAGAGCAAACCGAGAGAAGCCAACACCAACCCATGACCCACATCTCCGAACATCGCGCCGTAGAGCAAGGGGAACGTAATCGCGATAAGGACGGTCGGGTCAAGTTCATTGTAACGAGGGCGGGCATAGGTGTTCACGAGCATTTCGAACGCGCCGAGGAAGCCGGGGTTTTGCAAAGCAACCGGAGCATTCGAGTTGTGCCCGGTTAATCCAACCGGAATGACTTCCACGAGAATTTCCTTGGAAACTTTCTTCAATTGCTGTGTCAAAGAATCAACATCGGTCGCAGGAACCCACCCCACCACAATGTACGTATGGCGAAGTTGCCCAAAGCGGGCAATGGCATCTGCCATCACACGGTTCGCGTGGACGTCACGCCACAATTCATATAAATCTTTCTTGTGGGTATCTGCCAGTTTTGCCAACACACGATCCAACTCAGCGATTCTCTGCTTCGAAGCATCAATCGCTGTGTAAAGTTGCTTGACGACCTGCGCAGGGGTGCCATTGAATTCATCCGGCAGGGTCAAGGGGGTGAGAAAGGAGCTACGTGCTGCGCGATCCATCACGTCTGAATTGCTGCGAGGACCCAACAACCACACAAGGGGCTTCTTGGCGTCGTCGCGCAATTTAAAAAACGTGTAAGGAACTCTCGCCAGGCTTGTCTCCAGGCGGGAGACCTGATCGGCAGGCATGATACCGGCAATGGAGTACATATACTTCGAATTGCGCAACGCACCAATTTCATAATCCAAATCGGCAATGGGCTGTAACTGTTGAAGCTGGCTTTCCAGTTGCTCCAACTTCTTCTTTTCGGCAAGCATTTGATCAACAGCCTCTTTCACACCCACTTCAATACGTTCCACACCAGCACGCATGGCATCAAAATCGGCCGTCGAATCGGGGCTTGAAGAACCCGCATATTCCTCAGATAAATTCAGATTCTGCGCAATCACCTGAATGCGGCGCTCCAGTGTGGAATAGTTGGCGGCCGTCTCCTGCCAGGTGCTCGGTCCCAAATTTTCCAGCCCCAGATAGGTGCTGTCAATCTGCTGGAAATTGCCGCGGCTTCCCAGCACTTTTGTCACAGCCACCAGGTCTTTGGCTGGGACGATCAGTTCAACTTCTGTCATTGCTTTCGGAAAAAACATATTATCTCCATGTACACAGCAAAGTGTGATTTCTCTTAGTTCAGCAGGCTCGGCTTCAACAGGAACGGACGATATTCATCCTCGGCCAGGTTGGTGGACTTCGCCTCCACCAGTACGATCAAATCCTGAACCTCCAGGTCACTCATCACAAGAAACGCCAGCGGGATGCCAATGTGGAAAGGGCTCCCTACGAACGCGGCAAGGCACCGCTTCAACAGCGCACGTTTGAGAATGACCTCCAGCTTAGGCAAACCAGTCTTCAGGTCTTCCAACATGGCATTCACATCGGAAATACCCGGATACAAACGCGAGATCGTCGAAGCAATATCTGCGCCGGCGGCGATGGCACGGATGTCTGAGTCCTGCACACGGTATCCAAACGGCAGAGTGTAATTGATCACTTCTTCTTCAGAAAGTTTGTGATACACCTTATAACGAACCGCCCACATCAGGTTGTTCATATCAACCAGCGAACCGATGATCTTCACGCCATGTTCGCGGTCAGCGCCGGTCAGCTTCTTCGCCTCCGCCCACAGACGACGCCAGTAACTCAGGTCCAGCGCCACTTCGATCGGGAAGAGATTCTGCTCTGTCGAGTAGCGCTTCATGGCGAAGGCAAGCGCTTCCTCATACGGCGTGCCATTCAACAAATCCACCGCCGAAGCGATATTGCCCGATTCGACCATCGCCTGGGCCGGGATCACAGTATCTGCACCCAATGGGAACAACACATCGCGCACGCGATCCCATAGGGATGCCTCAGCAGAACGCTGAACCGCTACAATGGAACGCAAAACAGCCTTTAAATTACCAACTTCGAAATATCGATACAACTGCTTTACAAGAGGCCGCGTCTCAATCGGCGACATTTGAACGACGCTATAATACGACCTCGCCACCCTGCTCTTGATCTGTGCGACGGTTTTACGGGGGTTAATATCCTTATCCTTGAGTCCATCAAGGTAAGGACCATACGCGGTGCCTTTAAGGGAGGTAAATAGGGACGAAAAGTCCGGTGTATCACTCAACCGGACGATATCTTGTGGGGAGAGCAAATCAGCATACATTGCCCGAACACGGGAGCTGATTGCTGCGTAACCGGAAACGCCGCCAGCCATGGATTACGCCTTGCCAATCACACGATCAAGGACATAAGCAACGGCTTTGTCCAAGTTGGCGTTCGCAAGAGTCTCAAGCTCGCTTTTTTTCGCATCCACCTCCGCCAGGATCTTCTTTGACTCATCTTCCGATTGAGCATCGGCAACGATCCTGCGCGCCTCTTCCTGGGCTTCCGCTTTCGCCTTCGAGATGATCGCCTGGGATTCCTGGTCAGCCATGATCGGCAATTCCTGCGCGTCGCGCTTTGCTTTTTCCTGGATCTCCTGAGCCTGTTTTTCTATTTCAAGCACCTGCTGGATATTTTTCTCGTCCATTATGATTTCACCTCTCTTGAGTACTTGCGGGTCTTATATTGTAAAGTAAAAATAGTTCATCATCAAGGTTTTGCAAAAATCTGATTTGTCCTTTGCAAATAGGACAAACTCGATTTTGATTGTGTGATAATGCACAATTATAATAAGGAAACCTACAAGTGTCAAATGGAAATTGACACACGCCTCTTTTTGGACCTCAAGCCTGATTCCGCTATCAGCAAGAAGGTCTCACCCCCTGCAAGGCTTTACACTCTCATGAAAACCCACATACATTCTTCACAATTCCACAACCTTATCTTTACATTGATTCACTATACTTGGCTTGAAGATAAAACTATTAGCAAGAAGGGCCATCCTATGGCTTCGACTAATATCACCTCTCAACCTAAACCCATTTCAAAGATCAAAATGCCCCGAAAGACAGCCTGGATTGCAGCGATATTCCTCATGCTGGCAATTGCAGGTGGGTATACATATTATTCGAACACCTATCTGCCCAGCCAAACGACAACAACCTCACCAGCATTGCAGACAGTCAAAGTGAGGCAGGGTGATCTAATTATCTCTGCCAGCGGATCAGGTACATTAATCGGCAAATCAGATGCTTCGTTTGGCTTCGGCACAAATGGACAAGTTACTGAGGTATATGTGAAGGTCGGCGATCGGGTGGAAGCCGGGCAAGTATTAGCTAGGCTCGATGACACACTTGCACAAATGACATACATTGAGTCACAGCAGGCTTTACACGAACTTTATTCAGCCGCGTCCATCGCCATCGTTCAAAAGGAAATTGCAACTGCAAAAGATACTGAATTCCAGGCGCGCACGTGGCTCGAATATTTAATCAGCCCAGATGTGGTTGAAGCTGAAGAAAAAGTTGCGAACGCCGGGCAGAAGCTCGCCGATGCACAGGCTGAGGCAAAAGCCAATCCATCAGATGCTGCGAACCAAAAAGTTAAAGAAAGCGAAGCCGCGCTTACCTACCTGAGGGAAAAACTGACTCAAGCATGGGCATACTACGAGAACGTCTATCTTCCTGAAAACTTCACCCAGTATGTACTCAAAGGTCGCAAACAAGTAGTAGTGACGTACACAGATCCGAATACGGGCATAGAAGTTCCTGTAATTGACAAAGCATCCATTGATGACATCGCAAAGGCGAGGAACAATATTGCCCAGGCGCAACAGATCATTAAGGACGGAGAAACTTATCTTGAGGTCTTGAAAACAGGGGTTATCCCTAAAAATGCAACCGGTGGTAGGCTGAATAATCTCTATGGTGCACAGCTTTTGTTGAACAACGCCAAAACTGCGCTCGATGCAATCAGGCTGGCTGCTCCCATCAGTGGAACAGTCACATCTCTGAATCTACATGTTGGCGAACAAGTTACCACATCTTCGATCATCACCATATCCCAGCTGAATCAGCCATATGTGTTGGATGCTAATCTCGATGAATCTGATTGGAGTATGGCGCAAGTTGGAAATAAAGTGAACGTCACATTTGATCTGCTGCCTCAGAAAACTTTCGCTGGCACCGTGACAATGGTTTACCCAGAACTGGATACATCGTCCGATTCGCCGTTTGTGCGCATTGTTGCGCAATTGGATCAAAGTATCAGCCAGAATCTGCCTATGGGTACAGGAGCAAGCGTGGATGTTGTCGGGGGCGAAGCGAATGGCGTTCTGCTGGTCCCGGTTAATGCGATCCACAAAATCGAGGGCGGCAAGTACGCGGTTTATATCATCCAAGATAGACAACAGGTGGAACAGGAAGTGGAAATCGGACTAAAGAACGAATCGTACGCCGAGGTCAAATCCGGGCTTGAGGCGGGCGAGATCGTCATGGTGAAGTAATTCTTGAAAGGATCGGGCAGTGAAAACACACTCGTGGAAACGCTTAACAAAATCCAGGGGGATGACCCCATCCATAATTGCTTTGGCAGTTATTTTGATTGGCATTGGTTATTATTACTACACCACATTGCAGTCAAATAGAAACAATGGAACTGCCATTTCGATGACGACCATCAACACGGGAGATATCGTCCTATTCGCAACAGGACCCGGTACGCTCGCTCCGGGCGAGGAAGTCTCTTTTGGATTCAAGAACAGAGGGCAGGTCAGTGAAACGCTCGTCAATTTGGGAGAAAAAGTAAAGGCCGGGCATGTATTAGCGCGCCTGGAGAGCAAAACGCTTGAATTGAAGTATAAACTAGCTAAAGCAAATTTCGCTTCGTTGTCATCCGCTTCAGGAATTGCCGCCGCAGAACAGGCAGTCCAGAATGCACAAGATAGTCTTGCCATTGCAAGAGATGACTTGCAATTCTTGATCGGTCCTGACATGTTATTTGCAGAGGAAAAAGTAGCGGCCGCGCAAGATGAACTGGAATCAGCAACAGCCTCTGCAGAGAAAGACGCGTCGGAAGAAAACAAACAAAAAGTTGCTGATGCTGAATCAACGCTTGTCAAAGCCCAGGAAGGTCTAACCTATGTATTCAATGAATATTCCAGCAGTTACACCTTGCAAACATTCACCTACCCGGTCCGCAACCTCAAAGGCACGACCATACGCAGACAGTTGAGTGCCCCCACGGATGTTGAGATCTCAGTTGCGCGGGATGCATACGAACTTGCAGCAATAAATTTAGACGATGCCCGGAATTATCTGGATGTATTGAAAGGCAATAAAACAATGGTTGAGGCGCCTGCCAGGAGTGTTGCATCAATCACTGAGTCAAAGATTGCTCTTGACCGGGCAAAAGCAGATCTTGATGCAACTGAATTGGTCGCCCCGATCAGTGGGATGGTCACCTCCATCAACTTGAATGTTGGTGACAATGTGGGGACATCGGCAGTTGTTACCATATCAAGTCTAAACCAGCCTTATACGCTTGATGTGTATCTCGATGAAACAGATTGGGATAAGGCAAGAGTTGGAAACGACGCCATCGTGACCTTTGATCTGCTTCCAAATAAAAATTTTACCGGTAAAGTGATGGAGGTCTATCCGGCTCTGGATAGTTCGTCGGGAACATTCCTGGTTCACATCCTTACGCAATTGAATGAAAATATAAATGTGGGGTTACCCGCGGGCGCAACTGCCAGCGTGGATATTACAGGCGGCAAAGCATTGGGAGCAATCCTTGTGCCGATATCAGCATTGAAGGAAGTAGCGCCCAGAAAATATGTCGTTTACCTTATGAAGAACGGCAAACCAGTGGAACAGGCGGTTGAGATCGGGCTGCAGAGCATTGTGAATGCCGAAGTCAAATCAGGTTTAAAACCCGGCGATGTTGTGCTGACCAATGCGACAGCCAACAATTAGCGGATGGCGCTCCATGGCAACAACCCATAAATCAAAATCCTCATCAAAAACATCCATCCGGCGAGTCGCAATTGTCGTCGCTATGACAATACTGATTGCCGGAGGTGGATATATTTACTCAAGAGTTACTTCGCGAAATGCAACAAGTAGAGCGAAGGTAGGTTCGCTTCAAACAGCCAGGGCGACAGTTGGTAACCTGGTCCTATTTGCCAGCGGCACAGGCACAATACACCCTGTTCCTGAATCCAATTTGAGCTTCAACACCAGCGGGCAGGTCAGCAAAATTGATGTCAAAATCGGCGATCGTGTGGAAGCAGGTCAGGTTCTGGCGCAACTGGATGACGCCTATGCAAAAATTGATCTTGCAGAGGCGCAGGAAGCGATGAACAAGTTAACATCCGCCGCGGCGATCGCCGTTGCAAAGCAATCGCTTGATAGCGCGCAGTTCGATTTTGTAAGCGCCAAAGCGACTCTCGCGCACTTGATCAGCCCTGAGGTTTTGTACTGGGAGGAGAAGGCCGCGCAACGCGAACAAATTCTTGCCAATGCCCAATCTGCATATCAAACCAATCCATCGGATGCCGCCAAACAAAAAGTGTCCGAGGCTGAAGCATCACTGAAATATGCCCGGGATAGCCTGTCGTATTTTCAAAAAGTCTACGAATATGACTACATCGCTGCCACCTTCACGCAATCGCAGACGATAAGGATCCGTAAATCTATAAGAACAGTACCCGTCGTAATCTTCGATGCAACGACTGGTAAGAAATCAGACTTGGTCTACCCCCCGAGTGATGGAGAGATTGGCATGGCGCGCGCAGACTACAACCTGACGAAAGCCTCAATCGCTCAAGCGCAGACTTATCTCGATGTAGTGAACGGCGCGGACATTCCCGAAGGAGCGACCGGCGTAAATCTAGTTGCCTACATTCAGACGAAACATGCGCTTGAAACGGCTGAATACAACTTAAAAGCCACACAACTCATTGCTCCGATCAGTGGAACGGTCACGGCGCTTGATATTAACGTTGGCGACCTTGCGGCAAATGGAAGTCCAGTGATTACCGTATCAAACCTCGATCAACCTTATGTACTGGATGCTTATATCGATGGAAAGGATTGGGGGCAGATACGGGCTGGCTACGAAGTGGATGCAACCTTTGACATTATTCCTGACCAGGTCTTCAAAGGCATCGTGACCGAGGTTTATCCGACGCTCGATACAACTTCATCGAATTCAGTGCTCGTGCATTTCACCGCCCGTTTGAGCACCACCATTCCCTACGAACTTCCGGCTGGTTCATCCACTTCAGTTGACGTAATCGGCGGAAGCGCGGAAAATGCAGTGCTTGTGCCCGTTGAAGCATTGCACAAGTTCGGTGATGGAAAATATGCCCTATTCGTGATGGAAAACGGAAAATTGCAGTTACGCCTGGTTGAGGTCGGTGTTATGAACCTGACAAAAGCAGAAATTATCTCGGGTTTGAAAGTCGGCGATATTGTCACAACCGGCGTGATCAAGACAAAGTAATTATTAAAGAACAAAAGGATACGCTATGAAGAAAAATATGATGATCTCCGGAAAAGCTCGCTGGCTTATTATAGGAGTCCTTATTTTGGCAATCGCTGGAGGCTACTACTATTATTCCACTGCTCGTTCGAGACAAGCCAGCACAACTACTGTAACTCCAGTCCAAACTGCGACTGCGTTCCACGGCAATATCGTATTGCAAGCCAGTGGCACAGGCACGCTTGCGCCGGCCAACCAGGTCAGTTTCGGTTTTGAAACAAGCGGACAGATCATCGAGCTGGATGTCAAGATTGGTGATCGTGTGCAAGCGGGTCAAGTCCTTGGCAAGATCGATGACACAGCAGTCCAGGCGGCGTACGATCAGGCGAAACGCAATCTCGCGGATCTATCCACACCCGCGGCTATTGCCCAGGCTCAAGAAACAGTGGCTCAGTCAGAGGTTGACATTTACAATGCCAAAGCACAGTTGGAATATCTGATCAGTTCGGATGTCTATTACTGGGAAGGTAAAGTTGCAACAGCCGAGGATGCTCTGAAAGCGGCGCAGACAGATGGAGGCACAAGTCCGACCGCTGAACAGCAAAAGAAAATTGACGATGCCAGCGTAGCTCTGAGTCGCGCGCAGGACAATCTGCAAGCCGCAAAGCTGACTTACATCAACGTATATGTGCCGGCCACCTTCACTTATGAACTTACCAATCAAGTCAAAGTTGACACAGTTGACCGCAAATTGACCACTGTAACAACATATGAGGTTGTAGCGCCATCGGATGCGAAGATCGCCGCCGCGCGCGCAACCTACCAGCTTGCGATTGAAAAACAGAAGGAGGCACAAGCCTATCTCGATTTACTCAATGGCAAGGCTCTTCCACAGGATGTTCCCGGCAGCAGCCTGACGTCACTGGTTGCTGCGCAAACCGCGCTGCAAACTGCGCAAGACAATCTAAACGCGACTCGACTGATCTCCCCCATTACAGGGACAGTGACCGACCTGACATCCAATGTCGGCGATAACGTCAGCGCATCATCCATTGTCACCGTGGCAGACATAAGCCAGCCTTATACGATTGATGCGTACTTCGATTCAGAGGATTGGCTGAATGTGCAGGCTGGGTATGAAGCCAATATTACTTTTGATGTTCTGCCTGATCAAAGCTTTACCGGCAAAGTGACAGTGGTTTACCCGGCGCTCGATACTACGTCGGATTCGCCCCTCGTTCACGTTACTGTCAAATTGACAGAAGCCATTGCATCCGCTTTGCCGGTGGGCGCAACTGCCTCAGTGGATGTGATCAGCGGGCGCGCGAATAATGCGGTCCTTATCCCTGTGGAGGCTCTACATCAGACAAACCCCGGGCAGTATGCGGTCTTTGTGAGGACGAATGGCAAACTCCAACTGCGCGTGATTGACATCGGGCTCCAGGATACGTCGTATGCAGAGGTCAAATCCGGGCTTCAAGTGGGCGATATCGTCACCACGGGTATTGCGACGGTGCAACAATGAACAGCAAAAAGATCATCGAAACGATTGACATCACAAAAGTCTTTGGCATGGGCGATGCAAGTGTGACAGCCCTGAAGGGAGTTTCCATTGAAATCAATTCCGGCGAATTCGTCGCCATCATGGGACCCTCAGGCTCCGGCAAAAGCACGTTCATGCACATTATCGGCTGTCTTTCGCAACCCACCAGCGGACAATATATTCTCGATGGTGAGGATGTGAGCGATCTTGATAAAGTGCAACTGGCGCATATTCGCAACAAAAAACTCGGATTCGTCTTTCAGGCGTACAACCTGCTTTCACGCACAACCGCGCTTCGGAACGTAACCCTGCCTTTACTTTACAACCATACGAATCCCAAAAATATGGAGGATGGCGATGAAAAAGCCAAAGCCATACTGGAACTCGTTGGACTAGCCGACCGCATGGGTCACCAGCCGCAGGAACTTTCCGGGGGACAACAACAACGCGTGGCAATTGCACGCGCACTGATCAATGATCCGGTGCTGGTGATCGCAGATGAGCCAACCGGCAACCTGGATAGTCACTCGGGACTCGAGATCATGAACCTGTTGCACAAATTGCATGAACGGGGAACGACGATAGTTATCGTCACGCACGACCAGAAAAATGCCGAGCACACCCAACGAACAATTCAACTGATAGATGGATTGGTTAACAACATTATTCGTAATGGAAGGAAGGTCACCTCATGAAACTTTTTGAAGCCATGCGCATTGCATGGGAAGCGATCCTCAAGAACAAGATCCGTGCATTCCTGACCATGCTGGGAATCATCATCGGCGTGGCGGCAGTCATCATGATGGTTGCCATCAGCACGGGGACGGAGGCCACCATCCAGGAGCAAATCACCAGCCTGGGCTCAAATCTCTTATTCGTTCAAAGCAACTTCGGTCGCGGAGGACCCGATCGTGGCGAAGGAGCAAGACAAAGTACGGGTTTGATTTACGATGACGCCACCGCCCTCCAAAATCAAATCAGCGGAGTTGCGGCGGTTGTGGTGGAGCAAAACACATCACAGACCGTAAAGTTTGGCGCTGTTCAACTCACTGGCGTGGCGATCGACGGCTCCTCACCGGGACTCCCCACCGTACGCGGCATAAAAGTTGCCAGCGGACGCTATTTCAATGATACAGACGTGACCCGTAAACAAAAGGTGGCTGTGTTGGGTTACAAGCTCGCACAGGAACTCTTCGGCAACTCAAATCCTATCGGACAATACGTCTCGGTAGGCACAACAAAACTTGCCGTCATCGGTGTAATGGCCGAAAAAGGCTCGGTCGGAGGCACTGATTTTGATTCGCGGCTTTATACACCCATCACTGTTGTGTTCCAAAAATTCACACCGTCACGGTTCGCGCGCATCATCGGCAACCGTGTGTTCATGATCACTGTGGCAGTTGATCCCAGTGCAAATATGGATAACATCATCACACAGATCAACCTCCTGCTTGTCAAACGCCACGGTCTGACGCTCGCTACTGCAGATTTCGCCGTCACAACACAGAGCGACATCATTAGCACACGCGAGTCCACAACTGCCGCATTTCGAAACCTGCTGGCATGGGTGGCCGGTGTGTCGCTCATTGTAGGCGGCATTGGCATCATGAACATCATGCTGGTCAGCGTCACAGAGCGGACGCGCGAGATCGGCATTCGTCAATCCGTCGGTGCAACGCCCAATGACATCCGTTTGCAATTTCTCATTGAAGCGCTGCTGTTGAGCATTGTTGGAGGCTTGATCGGAGTCCTTGTCGGCGTTGGCGGCTCGTACCTATTTGGTACATTTAGCGATATGCGAACGGTTGTGTCCATCAGTTCCATTTTGCTTGCATTCGGCTCCGCCGCAGTGGTAGGTGCGTTCTTCGGATTTTACCCAGCCAATCAGGCCGCTACATTAGATCCCATCGAAGCGCTTCGATATGAATAGTTTACACAAAGGATTAAAATGAAAAGTAAAATTGTCTCACCCCTATTGCTGATCCCAATACTCCTACTGTCTGCATGTGGAAACGCAGCAACCTCCACTGTGCAGGGAGGCACAAACCCTCAAGGACTGCCTCTCTCCGAAAAACTGGCAATCGGAACACTGAAATTGGAAGGGACCGGATCTGCAATCACCGCAAAACAGGCCTCTGACCTGCTGCCATTATGGCAGGTCTACAGCTCGCTGATCACAAGCGATACCGCCGCGCAAGAGGAGAAAGATGCCCTGGCTGAACAGATTCAGGAAACGATGACCAGTGACCAAATCAAAGCGATTGATGGTATGAATCTCACCCAACGTGACGTTTTTGCATCCATGCAAGAACTAGGTATAACAACCTCAGAAGCCAATACAAATGGAACACCCCAACCTGGTGGCAACTTTTCAGGTGGTGGAGGCTTTCCTGGCGGAGGATTCCCCGGAGGAGGACCCAGTGGTGGAGGCGGACTCGGCGGCTTTGGAGGCAATGGAACACAATTGAATCCTAATCAGATTGCCACCGCACAAGCGGGCCGTACAGCGAATGGCGGCGACATCAATAACAACCGTCTCCTTACACCGTTGGTTGGAGCAGTAATCAAATTATTAGAATCCAAATCCTAGGGATATACAAAATAAACCATGTCAAAAACCATCATGGTCGTGGACGATGAAAAACGGCTGGTCTCACTCGTCGAAAGTTATCTGACGCAGGAAGGCTATCGCGTGGTGACCGCGCACAATGGGCTGGACGCGCTCACTGTCGCGCGCCGCGAAAAACCCGATCTCATCGTCCTCGATGTGATGATGCCCGAAATGGACGGGTATGAATTCATGCGCAAACATCGCGCGGACAACAACACCCCCATCATTCTACTTACCGCCCGCGTGGACGATGAAGAAAAAGTGATCGGGCTTGAGGTGGGCGCAGATGATTACATGACCAAACCTTTCCGCCCGCGCGAACTGGTGGCACGCGTCCGCGCCGTGATGCGCCGCGCGGGAGAAAAAGAACCGACCGCCAAAGTGTTGAAAGCCGCAAATATTGTCCTTGACCGCGACAGCCGCACGGTAAAGGTTGCTGATCAATTCAAAGACCTCACTCCCTCTGAATTCGATATTCTTACTGCACTGATGTCTTCGCCTGGACGCGTCTATTCGCGGCTTGATTTGCTGGATATCATTCAGGGTGTGCGCTATGAAGGGTATGAGCGCACTATTGATACACACGTCAAAAACCTGCGCGGCAAAATAGAATCGGACCCGCGCGACCCTCAATACGTCGAGACGGTATATGGCGTTGGTTATCGCTTCAAGAGAGAATGATCCTCATGCGTTCCATTACCACAAAATTGATTCTTGCCTTCCTGAGTATTGGCATTGTCAGTGTTGCTGTCATCGCCTTCACAGTGCTCAGGAACACGAGATCGGAATTCATCAGGTTTTTATCCGACCGAAATCGATCAGATATTGCCACGGAATTGACTAATTATTATCAAAATACAGGTTCGTGGGAGGGAGCAGAAACCGTCTTCAGGCGCGAAGACGGTCCCCCCTATAATGCCCCTCCCCCACCGGCTGAACACGGGCCGGGGCGTTATCATCCCTTCGTTCTGACGGATCAAAACGGTGTCGTTGTCATTCCCAATGATAAATACCATGCCGGTGATCAACTTCCAGAATCGGAGGTTGCGCTTGGCGTACCGATCACACAGGACGAGAATGTTGTTGGAATTCTTGTCCCAATATCCGTTCCATTTGAAGGGAATCCACGCGAAGTTGAATTCATCGACCGCACAAAGAGTATCTTGATTTATGGGGCGTTGCTGGGAGCGATGATCTCTCTTCTATTAGGCATCTTTCTTTCACGCACGCTCACCCGCCCCATCCGTGAGCTTACACGAGCCACACACGCTGTTTCAGAAGGTAACCTTTCACAACAGGTTCCAGTTCGCTCAAACGACGAACTGGGCGGACTCGCAAAGGCTTTCAACAGGATGAGCGCCGAACTTTCGCGCTCCGTCAACGCACGCAGGCAAATGACCGCCGACATCGCCCACGAGCTTCGCACCCCTCTGAGTCTGATTCTCGGCCACGCAGAAGCAGTGCATGATGGCATACTTCCCCCCACGCAGGATAATTTTGAGATCATTCGCGAAGAAGCGGCGCGCCTTGAACATCTTGTAGATGATCTGCGCATACTTTCTCTTGCGGATGCAGGCGAGTTAACGATCAACTTACAGACAATCGAACCCCAGCGTCTCCTTCAGGAAGTTGCATCTCTCTATCAATATCAAACTCAAAAGAAAAACGTCAAATTGGACCTGGATATTGCTTCGCCTCTTTCGACCATTGAAGTCGATCCTGGCCGAATGACTCAGGTCCTCACGAATATTTTGGACAATGCCACCCGCCATACTCCCGAGGGCGGACGCATCGTTCTTTCTGTAAAACAGGAAAAGGATAAAATCGAACTGGCAATACAAGATAGCGGGCCAGGTCTGCAACCTGACGACATCAACCGCATCTTCGAAAGATTCTATCGAACAGATCCATCCCGTCAGCGCGAAGATGGCGGCTCGGGGCTTGGATTGGCAATCGCCAAATCCATTGTCCAGGCACACGGCGGACAGATTACAGCTACGAGTGAAGCGGGGCACGGGCTGAAGGTTATCATCACTTTGCCGGTGAAATCCTGAGAGCAGCTCAAAATAAAAAAGCAGAGCCGGATTGTGGACTCTTCTTTTTTTGGGCAGTATGCCGTCTCATCGAGGGGTGAATGTGGCGGTGCTGTTTCTCTTTCGCTTGAGATTTTTGGGAAACACAATCAAAGTCACAAAGAATGCGACGATCCCAACATTCTTGATCATGCCGAAAACCCAAGCGCCGCCTGCGCCGCGCAATTCAGGAGGCCTCCCCTCGCCGTTTGGGCGAAAGTTAGCGCCGGCTCCATCCAATGTACGGGCATTCGGTGAAACTGTATTCCCTGAATTCACGGCAAGATAAGTGAGGCCCATGACAATGGCAAAGGCCGTCAGGATGAGCAAAATACGTCCAAAGGTCTTCATGCCGCCACATCCTTGCCATTGGTTGCAGAAAATATCCGCGCAATTGGCTGGAACACATACCGCTTGAGACTGTTCACGACCCAGCTCCAATGCAAGGCTGTGTGGAGTCCCAACAAAACGAGAAACAGGTTTGAAGACAGTTCATGCAATGAGCGCCATGCAAAATTTCGTGGCAGGCTGATGCCAAGTGTCGGCATGACCTGTTCTGACATCAAAAAGCCTGAAATCATGAGGACCGACACGTCAATGAATAACAGCCAATTAAGGATGTAATTGATACGAGTCTGGCCGCTCATCCTTCCAACGAAGCGGCGCGTGATCTGGGTAATCCAGTCCCAGCTCAAGAGCAGATGAATGACAAGCGCGGCGAGTAGTGAAGTCGCCAGCCACTCGTGCACTGCAATCCCGGTCGAACGGGGATCCAATGCAACGAGAAATGCAACAAGATGATCGCGTCCATGACCAGCTTTATTTTCGTTTGATTGTTGGTTTGATTTTCGATCATTTTATCTCCTTGATATTGCACGAATTCTAACTATGATGAAGAGATCATTGGTGATGAAAGTGCGAATGAATTGTGAAGATTGTGTAAAGAACAACATTAACACCGAACAATCGAATCTCTATATTTTCCCCACAATTTCCACACCGAATTTTTATGCCTGCATGTTAAATTAGATAAAACAGTGAAAGGAACTCGACAATGAAAAAAATACTTCTTACCCTTCTTGCAGCAGTTCTGGTCATCGGCGTGTTGGCGGGCGCGGGCTTTGCCGGTTATCGTGTTGGCTTCGATCGGGGCGCGCGAGCCTCAGCTAATGGCAATACCCAACCCCCGGCTCGTCTTGAAAATTTCGGTCCGGACGGTCATCCCATGCGCAACTTTGACAGGGATTTTGAGCGCAGATTCAATCGCGGGATCCCGAATGATGGATTTCAGATGATGCGGCGCGGACGTGGGTTCGGGATCTTTTTCCCGATCATGTTCCTCGGACGCATTGCGATGTGGGCGCTTGTCATCTGGTTGGTCTACCTGCTTTTCACACGCAGTGGTTTGCGCTTCTCTCTGACAAACCAACCAGCGCAAAATGCCCCTGCAAATATTGAAGCAGATGCAACGCCCCAGGATCAAAAAACGGAAAAGGAGTGATTTCTCAACGGACTCAAGTAATAATCAACGATTTTGTTCCGTCCGGTTGTAAAATATCAACCTGGAAAATTTCATAAGACCCTGGAGCTCCCGGGTCTTATGAAAATGGATACAGAGGAGAGCAATGTGGAATTCATCAATCGCATCATCCATGCCCTGACGGAATTGCATCCCACTCACCCAATGTTTGTGCACTTCCCGATTGCATTAACCGGCGCGGCATTCCTCTTTATCTTGCTCGCATATTGGAAAAACAGCGCTTCACTCGAACAAGCCGCGTTCGCGAACATGACGCTCGCCGCAATCAGCACTGTGGTCGCGGGGGTTACTGGCTATCTCGATAATCTCAAAAATTATCTTGGCGAAGCGCCCAATGCCAGTGTAAAAATCATTCTGGCTACCACCCTATTTCTACTCACGAGCGGGGTAAGTATCGCCCGGTATCGCAACCCGGAAATGTTTCAAAAGGGCAACCGTATTTTATATATTGCCTCTTACGGGTTGAGTTTCGCAATCGCGCTTCTGCTTGGATTTCTGGGTGGCATCATTTTATACGGATTCTAATTGATTCGATTAATCAGGGTGCGCTTGATAACAAAGATTTACGCTGGTATAATTTTACCGTCATAAAATAAGGAGAGGTCGCGTAGTCTGGCTTAGCGCGCACGCTTGGAAAGCGTGTAACCCACAAAGGTTCGCGGGTTCGAATCCCGCCCTCTCCGCCAGAAATAAAAAAATCTCCCATCACGGGAGATTTTCTTATATTAATGTCAGTTCGGGATAAGAACTCGTCAAGGACGTTTTTTGGTATTTAGGTTCACGTGCCCCCATTGAGAAGATGATATTCGAATCCCGCCCTCTCCGCTCAAAACGTTCTGAGAGATCAGGACGTTTTTGTTTTAGGTTCACGCGCCCCTATTGAAGGGATGATATTCGAATTCCGCCCTCTCCGCCAGAAATAAAAATCTCCCAATACCGGGAGATTTTTATTATCACAATTTCACGGCGTGGGTGTCGCCACAGGTTCGCTGCTTAACTTACCCGCGTACAAAACCAGATCGTTACCCGCGCTTTCTGTTGAATGGCCCGTCGGAACCAATTTCTGATTGACAAGCGCTTCATAAAGCAAGGATTTTTCCCAATCGCCATCGCCAAAGATGTCGTTACCCTTCGCGTTTGCATCCTTGCGGTGGGAGCCCAGCAGCATGGCATCATAGGCAGTCAAATCCAATCCCGCGCTTCGATCTGACAGATCGGAGTTATGGCAGGAGATACAACCGATCGCGCCGGGATACCAAAGGCTGTTTTCCGCGAACAGGGGTTGTATATCTTCCGCAAATGTTCCTTCGCAGGGATGACCGTTAACGTCGGTAAATGCAAATGCTTCTGTTTCGGAGTATCCCGTGGAGACCCACGCCCCGATCAGGTCGTTTGCCGCGACCTGGCATTTATCAAATTCAGGCATGGCGGCTTCGCTTTGGGATACTGGGCGTGAAACAGGTATCAACGTGGGAATGGGCGTGCGTACCACTATTTTTGCAGCACTGTTGCAGGTAATCGTAAACCCGCAGGACGAAACATAAATAATACTAAACCAAAGGGCCAGCACCAGGAAGAACCCGATCAGGGTTCCATAGATCATTTTACGAACATCAGTCATAACAACACTCCTCCACTACTTTGACACTTTCAATGTTCGAATGAAATTAACCACATCCCAGCGTTCTGGAACAGTGAGGTTCTCATTGAGCGGCGGCATGCGTCCCGTTATGCCGTTTGTAATGGTCAGGAAGATCGAACCATCGCTCTTGGACTGCACCAGGTCTGAGGTCAGGTTGGCAGGCTTGACGTTCACAAGAAATGGAGCAATCGGACCTGTCCCCTCGCCGGTGGGCCCGTGGCACATCTGGCAGTTAATGGTGAAAAGTTCGGCGCCGCGCGTGAGGGAGGCTTCGTCTGCCGCGACCGGATTTTGGGGCGCGCCCATGCCCGGGATGGAGATCGCTCCCTCAATCGGGATCGAGCGTTCGGGAGGAGGAAGCGGGTTTTCCATCGGGCGATAAGAGGGCTGGATTTCCATAAAACTAACCCAGTCAATCTTGATGATGTCGTAGGAAAAGATCATCGTGATCCCGAGGAGAACCGTTAGCGTCAAAAAGACCCAAAACAGTTGCTTCAATAATCTCATAGTTGCTGTGCCTCTGTGGGTTTGACGGATTCAGCGCCCAATTTGCTGAGGGCGTCTACAAATTTTTTCTCATCGCCCTGCGGATACTTAAAGAAAACACCGATCTTGCCATCGCTGATCTCAGGCACGTACTCAAGCGGGCGATAGTTGGGAAAGTAACTTTCCAGGAACACACCCAGAAACGTGGAAAGGAGCGCGAATAGCATCGTCATCTCAAACAAGATAATCATGCCTGGCGGGAACGGAAAGACGGACTGGCCGCCCACGTAAACAGTATAGAGGTCCGGGGTTCCGAAGTTAAGGAACGCGCCAAACAGGAAGCCGCCCACTGCGCCACCCAAAGCGAGACGAGAGACGTTCGTTGATTGGAGCGGGCGTCCCAACATCCGTTCAAGGACGGGCACGCCTGAGATGACATTGATCTGGTCGTCTGTGATGCCCATCTCGTGCAGTTTCTCGATTGCGTTTGCAGCCGGGTCAATATCTTCAAAAAGAGCCAATAGAGTCGCTTCAGACATATCGTTGCTCCTTTACTCGAAGTCACTAACAGTTGGAACCTGGGTCTTGCCCATTTTGCGCAGTGAGTGCGCCATCTGGCCCTCCTGCACTTCCCAGACTGGGACAAGCGGAATGAGCCGCGAGGCAATCATGTAGAACAGGAGGAACATCGCAAAAGTCCCGATGGTCAGGAAAATTTCGATGCGAGGGTAGTAGAGTTTCCAGGTGAACGGCATGCGATTGATCGAAAGTGAGACGGGTATGATGATGTAACGCTCATACCACATGCCGATATTGATGAGCAAGCCGACGCTGGCAAGCAACCAGGGAATCTCGCGCCACTTTTTGTTCCAAAGGATGAGCCAGGGAACTGCTATGTTAAAGATCAGCATTTGGAAGAACATCCAATTCATCGGTCCTGACTCATGCCAATGCAACAGGGTATCCGTCCATTTATCGCCGCCATACCACTGCACAAGATAGTCATTGAAGAAGAAGTAAGCCCAGGCCATCGAAACAGTCAGCATCAACATCCCGAGCGCGTCGAAATGCTCAGCGCGGATAAAGTAATCCATGTGCTTCATCGTGGAGCGCATGATGAACAACACCATCGCGACCGCACCCATTCCCGAGTGCAGCGCGCCGACAACAAAATAAGGACCGAAAACAGTCGACGACCAACCCGGGCGCATCGCCATTGCAAAATCCCATGAAACGATGGTGTGAACAGAGAACATGACGGGGATGATGGCGAAGGCAAAAATGTTCATGGCGGTTCGAAGGTGAAGCCATTCGCCTTCAGTCCCGCGAAAACCCAACGCAAGGATTTTGAAGAAAGTTTTGCGCCAACCCGTTGAACGGTCGCGCCCCATTGCAAGGTCAGGGATGAGCGGCAGGAACAAGTACATCGTACTGCCGAGAACATAAGTTGTAATGGCTAGCAAGTCCCACATCAGCGGCGAATGGAAGTTGGGCCATAATTGACGTTCATTTGGGATCGGGAACAACCAGTATGCCAACCAGACGCGTCCAAGGTGCATGAAGATGCTGGCTCCCGCCTGGATCAAACCAAAGGTGGTCATCAATTCCGCGGCACGCGTGAACGGGCGTCGAAACTCCGCTTTGAAGACGCGCAGGATCGCGGAAATGAAAGTTCCCGCATGGCTGATGCCGATCCAGAAAACTGTGTTCACAAGAAAGATGCCCCAGTAGGATGGGCGCATCACGCCGGCGACGCCAAGACCATTAGCAATCATATAGCCCCAGGCATAGAAAAAACAAGTGGCGACAAGAACGGATAAGATACCAAACACTACCCAGAACTTCCAGGATGTGGTCATCATGGATTCCATCACCATCTGGTTCATCTCGCCGCGCGGCTTGGGATCGAACATCAGATACTGACGCGGATCATGCTCCTCATGTTGGACTTCGTGCGCTTTCTTCGCGCTGGGAAGATATTTCGATGCGACAGCCATTTCCTATCCTTCCTTAAGATACGTCACGCGCGGCAGGGTATTGAGTTCTTCGAGATGCTTGACGCCGCGCTTCTGATGCGCCAACTGGCTCACCAGACTCTCGTGGTCATCCAGGCGTCCAAAAGTAATTGCATTAGCGGGACAGGCTTGCGCGCAGGCTGGCACCATCTCGCCATCCCGCACTTCGCGTCCCTGGGATTTGGCAGTGTCCTCTGCTTTGTGTATGCGTTGAATACAAAAGGTGCATTTCTCCATCACACCACGGCGGCGGACCGTTACATCCGGATTGAACTGATTATGGAGCGGGTAGACCAACTGATCACCCACCTTGTTGGCGTGGAACGGATCAATCGCATAATCGCGCCAGTTGAAGGAACGCACCTGATAAGGACAGTTATTGGCGCAGTAGCGCGTGCCGACACAGCGGTTATAAACCTGAAGGTTAATCTGCTCCGCTTCGCTGTGAGGCGTGGCAAAGACCGGGCAAACCGGCTCGCAGGGCGCGTGTCCGCATTGTTGGCATAACATCGGTTGGAAAGGTGTGGCTTTGATCTCTGGATACGCGCCTTCCCAGAAACGTTCCACGCGGATCCAGTGCATCGTGCGCCCATAGCCCGCATCCTCCTCGCCAACAAAGGGAATGTTGTTTTCCATCGCGCACGCGGCGACACAAGCCTGACAACCCGTGCAAATATCCTGGTCAATGACCATACCCCATTTGCCCTCTGCTTCTTCCGCGATCGCGCCTTTCGCGCCCACAAGATTTAAATCAATGCCCATAATCAACTCCTCTAATGCTCCTCAAGCCCTTCGTTATACACACCAATGCGGCTTTCGAGGCGCGACAGGATTTGCTTCCTGCCGGTCTTTTCGATTTTGACTTTCATGCCCGCAAACGTCAGGTCGCCCGCTTCGTTGAAATGCGAACCAAGCAGGCTTGCTGGATTGACTCCGCGCGGGACGATCTTTCCTTCGACATCCAGGGCAGTTGCATATCTTCCATAAGCAGTGTGACCCTGCCCGAACGGCATCGCGATCGTATCTGGACGTATGGCTGGATACAGATAAACGGGCGCTTCCACCACCCCAGCCTCACTGATGATCTTCACGACATCATCGTTTTCGATATGCAATTCATGCGCCGTCTCGGGATTCATCTCGACCCACGTATTCCACATAACGGTTGTCATTGGGTCGGGTAATTCCTGCAACCAGGGTTTGTTCGCACCCGCTTCGCCTAACGTCGGTGAGACAAATGGAAGGAAGAAGAACTCGCCTTCGCCTGCGAACTCAGCCGCTTCTACTTGAAGACTTTTACCGAGCGCGCTGGATGCAGAAGGAGCAACAACTTGGGATGATTTTTTCCACCAGCCGCCATGTTGCTGGAAGTAAGCAGAGAACGTATTGATCTCAGGCGCGGAGAAGAAACCATCCGCTTCGCCGATAAGATTGACAAGTTTACTTTGAATAAATTCGACTTCATCTGCATAGGGCAATGCCTCTGCAAATTTACCGCCAGCCAATTGGGCGGCGGCGATCAATACATCGGCAGTTGCGCGTGTGTCATAATTCGGTGAGACAGCAGGTTGCGCGCCTGAAAGCACGGATTGAGAGACACCCGTGGCGCTGCGTTGATAACCCCACGATTCGAGTCCATGATGATCAGGGAAGATGTAATCGGCTTGCAGCGCCGTTTCATCAGGGAAGGTCCCAAATGAGATGACCTGCGGAACAGCTGCAAGCGCGTCCGCAAAACCGAGAGAAGTGGGGAGTTCAAAAATGGGATTGACGCCATGCACGAACAAGACTTTGATTCCGCCGCTTTTCATCCTGCCAACGAATTCACTCATTTCCTGCGCGCTGGCTGGGCGATGATATTCGTCCTCGTTCGGCGCAAGCGGAGAAAGGGATACCCCGCCGGGTTTACCAAAGTTATCAACCAGGGCATTGAGAATAAGCACAGCCTGCGCCGTTTGCAATCCGTTGTTCAAGCCCAATGCGGAACCACCGGGGATCGCAACCGCGCTTTCGGCTTTGGCAACCATCTCTGCGACATGTTCCAGCGTTTCCATACTTACGTCAGACAGGGAAGCGACTTCACGCGGGTCCACATCTGCAAAGGCTTTGGGGATCGCGCCGCCCTTCGCCTCAGATGCGAGTCTGCCAATCGCAAGCGCGACCAAGCCTTCGGTGCCGGGCAGAAGCGGAATCCATTCGTCCGCTTTCGCGGCGGTTTGGGATATTCGAGATTCGAATTGAATGAAGTGACCGCGTCTATCGGGATTGCCGCGCCGCATTTTGGCGAAACCGCGCGTGTAAGCGACGGGCGAAAGCCACGTCTCAAGAAAGTTCGCGCCGAAGGAAAGAACAACATCCGCATTCGCGATATCGAAGAATGGCAGTGCCGCCTGCCCGAATAGATTCTCTGAGGCTTTGATCAAGGTGGCACGCGCCTCAAACATGCTCAACGCGCCATAACGAAGCGGGGCGGGCGCGCCGATGGAAGCCGCAAGATCAGACACAAGGTCAAAGAGATGATCCGGAGCTATTCCCATCAAGAATGCGATTTCAGATGGGTCGTTATTCTTGAGCGCATCTGCAACAACCTGAATTGCAGCATCCCACTTGATTTGATTGTTGGACAAGTCCGCGCCGCGCGCCTGCTCGATTGGAGTCTCTATTCGATCAGGATTGTATAAACCTTGCAAAGTGGCTTGACCACGCGCGCAAGTCTTGCCGAGATTGACGGGGTTGCTCGCGTTGCCCTCCACTTTGATCGCTCTCCCCTGCATCGTGCGGACGACAAGCCCGCAACCCGCCGCGCATTCGCGGCATGTGGTGGCGTAATACGTACTCAAGCCATTGTAGGTGTACTCGGGCATTTCCACGTAAGGTTCGCGCTTGACATAACGCGAGGCGGGACCGCAGCCTGTTAATATGGCAGTGGTCGCCGCGCCTACCGTGGCAAGTTTTAGAAAATCACGCCGGGAAATATTTTCAGTCATTGATCTATTCCTTTTCACCCGGTTTAATAATGACACGTACCGCAATCGGTAAGTTTGACAAGTTTTTCCGGATCGCCCGCCGCCCTGGAACGGTGACATTTCAAACACCAGCCCATGTTCATCACTTGCGGATTTTCGGCGATATCAACCTTCGTCATATCGCCGTGACAATTCTCGCAATTTAACCCTGCGGCAATATGCGGGCGATGTGTGAAGTGGACAAAATCCGGCACCTGCGCGACAGGAACCCATACAAAACCTGTGTTATTCGCGATGGCATCACGCATCGGCTTTAACTTATCGCTCGTTTGTGTTTTGGTAACTTGCTGATGGCAGCCCCAACACTTTGTTATCGTCGGCAAGCCTGGAGAAGGTCCGCGCAACGCGCCGGGATGGCAGTATAAACACTGAACCCCCAATGCCACATGTAGCCGATGTGTAAACTGAATAGGCTGTTCAGGCGGCTGCTGAGTTTGATAAATACCATAAGCGGTGAGGCTGAACAAAGATAATGCGGTGATCAGCACAGCGATCCGCCCCATTGGACTCATCACCCATTCAAAGAATTTCCTGATCATGCATGCTCCTAGGACAAGGTTTGTTTACAGAAATTCATAACCAGCAAAGACACGATCTATTATATTTTCGATCAACCAGGAAACAATACCTGAACGAACACAAGAATCGTCTTATCATAATTTCCATGATTGGGACGAGTCACTACCAAAAATCAGTGTCAATTCACGAACTTCAACCCAAGCTCTTCGCGCGTTGCTGAGACCCGTCAGCGACGCGGGCATTATACTGCAAAAGCATATTAAGTACATATAGAGATAAAAGATTCGGCAAGAATCGGCGCGTGATATACTTGCCGAAGGGTTATGAAAAAGCTCATGAAGCCTGCAATCGTCTTCGGGATAAGCCTGATCCTGACGCTCTTCAGCGTATCATTGTCTTATCGCACACTGCCCGCCATGCGAGGGGATTTTTCCGCCGCGGCGTTTTTTCAACAGCCCACATCAACGCCTCAAGTGGAGGATGTTTCTGAAATCGGCTCCACGGATGAAATTATCGTATTGGGCGGCGTCATTGCTTTGATCGTCGTCGTGCCGATCCTCCTCTCTCGAAAATCCTGGATGCAGTCTCAGTAATATACCCAATGTGAGGCTCTTTTCGTAAGCCCTGTTTTGGACGCCGATTCACGCTGATTTCGCTGATTTGAAAAGAGAAAAATCTGCGTCCATCAGCGTTTTTCTGCGTCCCGCAAAATGATATCTTGCGCGGCGCGGATCAAATCGCTTTCCAATTCCTCGCCTTCTCGATCCGTTCGCCCAGCGGTGGATGCGAATAGAACATGAACACCACCCACGCTTCGGGGTCAACCTCGCCAAGATTCTGATTTGCCAGCCGCGTGAATGCGGACGCAAACGCTTCATTCTTACCCGTGGATTGCAACGCGTAATCGTCAGCCTTTTTCTCCCTCCAGCGTGATATGGCATTACCGATCGGCATGGTGACCAGCCCGTACACTCCGAAAATGATTCCCAGCGCGGGGAACGCGGCAACATCGGCGGGCGATGTAAACCCGAAGTAATTTATTGACCAGTTCAAAGCCAGTGACGCGAGAAATAAACTCAGGGTCGTGCTAGTCGCGCCGAACGTGATGAATAACGGAATGTCGCGATGGACATGATGTCCCAGTTCGTGAGCAAGCACGGTTTCGATTTCATCCGTTGAAAATTCGTTGATGAGTGTATCACCCAGCACAATTCGACGCGTGTTGCCGATCCCGGTCAGCGCGGCGTTGGCGGATTTCGTCCGCTTGGACATATCAAACTTGAACACGCCGCGCACTTTTGTGTTCGCGCGTTTTGCCAATGCAAGCAATCGCTCGGCAAGGTCTTTATGCTCCTCGCCAAGAGGGACATATTTATTGAATAACGGCATGATGAGAATCGGCGCAAGGTTGGAAAGTAAAACGCTGAAGACCAACATGCCCCCTGAAGCCCACAGCCACCACAGATCACCAGTCACACGCAGGGCGAGATAAAGAAATTCAAGCAGGATCAGGCTGATGGGCGCGCCGACCGCCAATCCTTTGAGTTGGTCAACGATCCAATCCTTGAGAGTCTGATTCGATTGTCCGAAGCGATGCGGCAGGACGAATCCGCTGCAATAACTGAGGGGCAGGTTGATGAGGGAATAGATGCCGCCAAAGACGAAGACAAAGGCTGGCACAAGCATCCAGGGGTTGGTGAACAGTGACCAGTTATCAGTGAGCCAGTTGCGGAGCGCGCTTGCCCAGCCGAGGGACAACCAGGCGAGCGCATAGAGCGCGCTGAAGGTCGTATCCACCAGCCACAAGCGGCGGCGGATGCGCGCATATTCTTTTGCTTGTTTTTGTTTTTCAGGGTCGAGTGTGGTCATATTGATTTCCGATTTGTGATCAGAGATTGGAGGTTGTTCGCGTCGAGCGGAGGGTCGTGCTCTTCGACCCGCAGACGAGACGCAGGTTACGAGCGCTTCGTCTCCGCTCCGCTCAACGCGAGGTTATTTGACCATTTCCGCCGCAAGGTGCGCGATGATTTCATCGGACTTCATTACTTTACCATAGGACTTTAACGCAGCCAGAAACGCCTTGTGGACATGTTCCGCAGGGATGGTTGTGTCACCATATTTCAGGTCACGCGTCGCACAGGCATCTTCAGCGACGATCACCTGAAACCCAAAATCCGACGCGGCGCGCGCGGTGGCATCCACGCACATGTGAGTCATCATGCCTGTTATAACCACGCGCTCCACTTCCCAACTTTTCAACAAGTCAAGCAAATTTGTGTTGAGGAAAGAATTGGGTTCATGCTTATACACGATTGGCTCGCCTTCAAAATGCGCGACCGAGTCGTGAATATCCGAACCGCTATCGCCTTTGATAAAAAATGTTGCGTCAGGCTCCAGCGAGATATGCTGAATATGAATGTGATGTCCGTCATGCTCGCGAAAGCATTGAAGCAGCATATACGCCTTCTGCGCGGCTTCCAGTGGATTGACCAGTGGATACTTTCCGCCAGGGAAATAATCTTTTTGAATGTCAATTACTAGCAAGGCAGTTTTCATCCTTCATCCTTTATCTTTCATCGTTTGTATTATTTCCTCCCAAAATCAGCGGGACATTCGCCCCAAAGTGCCGTGTCCCATTTCAAGACCGCGTTATCGCGCAATTCATTTTCGGCAAGCCAATTCTCGGCGCTGCGGATCATGACAAATAGCGGCGCGTTTTTCGTCGTATGTTTGAGCTTTGTCCTACATTCGCCTGTATACACCCATGAGATGGCATTTTCAGAGTCCGAATAAATAGGCATTTTCTTTTTGTGCTTCATCAACCAGGTCAGCCCACGCACAATCGCCAAGAACTCGCCGACATTATTCGTTCCATCCGGGAACGGACCGACGCGAAAAATCTCTTCCCCCGATTCTATCTGCACGCCGCGATATTCCAGTTTTCCCGGTGAGCCACTGCAAGCCGCGTCCACGCAGATGGATGGGAGGATGGGCGGCTCTTCAGACTCTTTCCACTTGCCAAGAGAAGACGGCTTGCCCTTGTACGCTTCATACTCCGACCGAAAGGCTGATTCCGCTTCCTTGAGCGAGCCAAACGCCTTATACTCCGCCGCGACAAATCCCTTCACCTGCTTCTCGCAGTCCGCCCATGAAGTGAAGATGCCTGTCTTGCGTCCCTTCCACACGACGTAGAATTTTTGCTTTGGCATGATCATCTGCTGCTCCCGCAGGGTCTCTGACCCTGCGGCTTACTTGCAAAACACGGCGGTCATAGACCGCCTTTGAGCGCGATACTCGCTATTCGCCCTTCTCTTCCCAGCCCGTCTCCTCGACTGCCATGAAAATATCGGTGGCGGAGATCAAACCGATCAACGCGCCGCTTTCATCCGCAACCGGCAGGTGATGGATATGACGCTCCTGCATCACCTGCGAGCACTCCATCAACGTCCATTCAGGGTTGCCTGTAATGATGGGACCAGACATGATCTCACGCACCGTCATTTCGACGGGATTGCGGCCCGCGGCTGCGATCTTGTCGCGAATATCTGTGGTCGTCACAATGCCGTAGGTGGGATTTTTTTCCGACATGGCAACCACCACGCTATGAATGTTTCGGCGGCGCATGAGCGTCATTGCATATTTGACGCTTGAATCGGGGTCAACAACGACAACGGGGCTGGACATCCAATCACGAACTGTGCTGGGCATATTCTCCTCCAAATTATCTTTTGCTCTCAGCGCCGAGGCTTGTGCTGAGCCGGTCGAAGTGACGGAGGCTGGAGCATATGGCGCAGAATGGCATTTTGCGCTACGGCTATTTTACAACCAATTCCACAGAATCCATGGCGAATAATGAACCATCCGCGGCGTTGATATCCTGGACTTCAATTTTTATCACCGCGCCAGATAATATATTTCCCAATCGGATGGTCTCGTCAAACGCGCCGGGCGCGCCCGGGCCTGGCGCAGAGACAGTGATCGCGCCCGCTGCAATCTCGACTCCGCCAACATCATAGATGTGATATGCAAGATTATTCTCGGACGGCGTGATAGCGACACGGCCTTTGACCTGGACGGAACTGTAAGTCTCGGTCCCGTTCGCAGGTGATTCAATTGTAAGCGCGCGCGGTCTTCCATCAGGCGTGAACGTTGTGTAATCCGTCATATCCAATTGGCCATCGGTAAGGCGATAATGCCGCGTCGTCTTCAACGCTGGGCAGCACAGGGGGTCTTCAAATCCATGAGTGGTGGCGTCCAAAAACATTTCGTTGTTCTCAATCGAAAGCGCGTTCAGCTGGGGGCGGTCATCCACAATCGTTGAAGTTTGGAATACAAGGGCTCCATCAGCATATGTATACACTGCGAGAAAAACAAACACGCCCGTCCCGCCGTAATTCTCAGCGATCAGCGCGATGACTTCATTCGCGCCATCCCGATTCAAATCGCCACGCGCCACAAAATCCGTGACATTCACAGAAACATAATCTGCGCCTCCCACTATGCCCTGCTCGAATTTGCCATCAGTCAATTGAACAACGCGCAACGCATCAGTTAAGCCGAGATGATATTGCGCATTGCGAATCTGCGTGACGTAATCGGGCGCTCGGGTTGGGGGCGTGGTGGCTGAAGGCTCGGGCGTCAGAGTCGCCTGAGTCACGAGAACAACCTCAGGTGAGGGCGAAGCGGAACTACATCCGTATAAAAGGAGTACAAATAAAATAATAAGACGTCTCGTCTTCGCTCCGCTCCGCTCGACGCGAGATGTTACGGAACAACCGGGAACCATGTCGCGTCTCCATCGCTCGTCCGATAAAGCGAATGATGATTTGTTGGATCAACTGTAACGACCCAGCCAGTGGACGTGTCGACAAAATCCATGCCTGCGAATGTTTCGCCAAAGAGGACATCGGGCGGGATGATGCTCCACGTGCGCGCTGCATCACGCGTGACGTAAAACTGCTGACCGTTATAAATGATTGCCCCGTTCGCTGACAGAAAATCCGCGGAGCCACCATCGGGAATCAGCGTAGGCGTGAGCGACCATGTATCGCCCGTGTCGCTCGAAACGTACAGCGCGAGATTTATGTCGGTCGACATGATACGCAGTGTGAGGAATGCATTTGTAGATGAAACAAATTGAATATGCTCGACCGATAGTTCAGCATTCTCCGCGCCCGGCGGCAATGGCAAAGAGAGTTGATTCCAAGTCGCGCCGCCATCGTCTGTGCGATATAGATACACTTCGCCGCTCGCATAGCTCGCGCCGCCCACCCAGGCGGTTTGCATATTCAAAGGCGTAATGCCAGATTTGAGTCCGCTGAGAGGCAGCGAGTCGCCGGCGTTGGCGAGATTGGGATCGTTGGTGTAGCTTTGATTCCAGGTCGCGCCGCCATCGGTTGTTTGAAGAACAGATACGCCCATCGAGCCAGTCGCAATGCCAAGTTCAGCCATCGCCCAGCCATTGTTCGCGTCCAGAAAATTCATGTGCGCGCGGCTGAATGGAACCTTGCTGGATGTCCACGTAATTCCGCCGTCGGTTGTGCGATATAGAAATCCGCTGTTAGGATAGTTCTCGAGATCGGGTAATTGCATCCATGCGTGATTGTTATCAAGGACAAATGATTCAACGAGAGTACCGGTTTCCGCCAGCGCAGGCGGCGTGACGTTGTACCATGTGATACCCCCGTCGTTCGTGCGGACGATCTGAGTCTCCGTCACACCCCAGCCATCCAGTTCATTGAGGAATCGAATTGACACAAGCGTAGGAGATTCGATCAAGGGCGCGTTGATCTCTGCGGGCGATGGGGTATCGGGATAGGGCGTCGCAGTGGGTTCAGCTGGGGTGGCGCAAGCTGAAATAAGAGAAAGAAGAAGGAAAAAAGATAGGATATGTTTCATAGTTTTTCGTGTTATCGTCGAAAGTAAACGTCAAGGGTCTGACTTTTAACTTTGGAAGTTCGACCTTTGACTTTTTATCAAGCAAGATATTCAATAATCGTCGCTTCACCTTGACCGACTCCAACACAGAGAGTCGCTAGTCCATATTTGACATCCCGGCGCAATCGCATTTCGTGGACCAATGTTGTTACTAAGCGCGCGCCCGAACATCCAAGCGGATGCCCAATCGCAATCGCGCCGCCATTGACATTCACGATCTCCGGGTCAACATCCAAGTCTTCGATGACTGCCAGCGATTGCACAGCGAATGCCTCGTTCAATTCAACCAGACCAATATCCTTCATTTGCAAGCCCGCGCGTTGCAATGCCTTCCTAGCCGCGGGGACGGGACCATATCCCATCACACGCGGCGGCACGCCAGCGGATGCGGAGGCAACAATACGCGCCAATGGCTTTAGTTTCAACTCTTTTGCTTTCTTTTCGCTCATTATCAATAATGCCGCCGCGCCGTCGTTCAAGCCAGACGAGTTCCCTGCGGTAACGGTTCCACCTTCTTTGGCAAAAGACGGTTTGAGTTTCGCGAGAGATTCCAGCGTTGTGTCGCGGCGTGGGCGTTCGTCCGTATCCACAATCTTCGGCTCACCTTTTTTCCCCGAAGGGGGTGCGGAAACGGGAACAATCTCTTCCTTGAATCTGCCCGAGTCAATCGCGGCAATGGCGCGTTGATGGCTTCTCAACGAAAACTCATCCTGCTTCTCACGCGTAATGTGCGGACGTTCCCTGGCGATGTTCTCGGCTGTCTCGCCCATTGAATCCGTGCCATGCATCTCTTTCATCTTTGGATTCGGGTAACGCCAGCCAAGAGCCGTATCCCACGCGGTGAGATTACCGAATGAGAATCCCGCCTCGGCTTTAGGGATTGAATATGGCGCGCGGCTCATAGACTCGACTCCGCCTGCGATGTACACATCCCCCTCCCCTGCTCTGATGGCGCGCGCCGCTTGATTGATAGCATTTAGTCCCGAAGCGCACAAACGATTCACCGTCACGCCCGCTACTTCAACGGGCAATCCCGCAAGAAGCGCCGCCATACGCGCGACGTTGCGATTGTCTTCGCCTGCCTGGTTCGCGCATCCAAAGAAAACTTCTTCCACTAGAGCGGGATCAAGTTTGTTGCGTTGAACAATCTCCTTGATAACGAGAGCCGCCAAATCGTCGGGACGAACCGAGGCAAGTACTCCGCCCAATGAGCCGATGGGTGTGCGAATCGCGTCAATGATGACAGCGTCTGTCATTTAATCCTCCGAATGAATTTCGTGATTTAATTCTACCACCAGCAACGATAGGATATTTTGCATAGACGAAAAACGATTGGGGTAGATGAAGCAGCCTGTTTTCGAAAGCAAGAATCAGCTTTCTTGTTGATTCGAGACAAAAATTAGTTGTGAACTGCAACAACCTTTGATACAGGCAAAGTCGTCAGAAATCGTCTTTTTTAGCCGTATTTTCGATGATGCAAGCTTAAAAAAGGTGTATCAGAGGTCATTGCAGTTGACAATTAGTGTATAGTATCAACAACGCATCGGGCATCCCAGCTTTTGGTGATGCAGAGGAGTTGAAATTATGACAAAGAAGATAATCAAAATCAACCGTGCACCAGTGCTAACTCTATGGGCCGCAATTGTCGCCGAGCGGCTTGGTTATGCTCAACAGGAATCCTTGACATTCGGCAAGGCAGTAGCTGGACTCAATGCACAGTCCAAAGGGCGGCGATTGGGCATTTACGAAGACAAAAAAGATAAATCCGAAGAGGAAAAAGAAGCAAAGGAAGAAGAACCTGTCAAACTGGAGTTCATCGAGCTATTGGGACGAGGCGTTCCTGCGGTGAAAACTCCACAGGGTCTGCGCGCCGCGATCAAGGGTGAACAGATCGATGCGGAGAGCGTCCAAAAATATTTGAGACAGAAGTTCGGTGAGGATCTGGATGAAGCGCGCACCGCAATGGAGAAGTTGGCGAAAGCCTACCCACCGAAGCAACTGGAGACCGAAGCATATTCCTTGTATGAAAAGTTCCGCCCGAAGATACCGGAGGGAACGAAAGGCTGGGGCGCGAAAGGCGAACTGGATTTGGACTATATCCGCTCGCTGTCGAAGTAAGCAAGCCCGCCTCTCGCTAGGCGGGCTTTTGGTTTACCAAGTGTATAATCTCTCAAATGAAATACGAAACCACCCATAATGCAACCCTCCCCAAACTCGGCTTTGGGACGTGGAAGATCGGCGGGGGCTCATACGCGGACTTGAAACTTGATTCTATTTCTCGCGCTGCCCTTCGCTCTGCGCTCGATCTCGGCTACACCCACTTCGACACAGCCGAGATGTATGCAAACGGTCACGCGGAAGAATTGCTCGGTCAGGCGATCCGTGAATCGGGTGTAAAACGTGAGACATTATTTATCACTACGAAAGTGATGCCATCGCACTTGAAATATGACGAAGTATTGAACGCCTGCGAAAAAAGTTTAAAGCGGCTTGGCATGGATACCATTGACCTTTATCTCATTCATTGGCCCAGTTCGGGCATGAAACTCGAAGACACCTTCCGCGCCCTCAACAAACTCGTCCGAGACGGAAAGGTGAGGCATCTCGGCGTGAGCAACTTCAATCTCAAACTGCTCAAGCAATCACAGTCGCTTTCTGAAACGCCCATCGTGACGAATCAAGTTCCGTATAGTATCAATGACCGTTCATATGCGGACAATGGCGTGCTCGAATACTGCCAGCAGAACGACATTTTTCTCACTGCCTACGAACCTGTAGACAAAGGCAGATTGCACGTGAACAAAACGCTTCAAGCGATTGCCGATTCACATCGTGCAACTCCGTATCAAATCGCGCTGGCGTGGATTATCTCCCAGCCGCGCGTCATCACCATACCGATGTCGTTCAATTCACAGCACATCAAAGAGAATTTCGACGCGGTAGAAATACAATTGAGACCAAACGAGATTGAACAACTTACAAAAGGATGAAAGAGGAAAGAAGGTCTTTTTTTCATCCTTTGTGTCCTTCGTGGTAAAAAATGCATATCCAAACCCTCCCCGAAATTGAAATCATCGAAGAGCAGGACGAGAAAACCGAACTCGAGCCGCTCTACCGCGTCATCATCCACAACGACGATGTCACGCCGATGGATTTTGTCGTGCGCGTGTTAACGACCTTCTTTTATCTATCGAATCCCAGGGCGGCAGACATTATGTTGACAGCTCACGTCTACGGAACAGCATACGTGCAAACGCTCGCCAAATCGGAAGCTGAGAAGCGCATCAACAAAGCCCATTTTGCAGCAGGGCTTGAGGGGTATCCGTTGCATTTCTCGATGGAACCTGAATGACACCTTCCCAACTTGATAGGCTCACGCAAATCAATCTCGACGATCTCGTCGCTTCAGTGGATTTGCAAAACCGACCGCTGCTCGCGCGCCTCTTGAGGATTATCTTCCTCAAGCCCGCGCGCATTTTCGCGAACCAAATGGTGGATTTCGACTCGGCCATCGGCAGGCGTGGCTTGCCCGAGGCTTCACGCTCCACGCTGAGACACTATGCAAATAATCTACGGGTCCATGGAAAAGAGTTCATTCCCGAGGGCGCTTTCCTGGCCCTGTCGAATCACCCCGGCATGGCAGATACACTTTCACTCTTCACCGCTTTGAACCGCCCTGATTTGCATGTCATCGCGCTTAGCCGCCCCTTTCTCGAAGCAATGCCGAACATGTCAAGGCAACTCTTTTATTTGAGAGATGAATCTACTTCCCGCCTCGCTTTGGTGCGACAAGTCAGCACTCATTTGCGAAACGGCGGCGCGGCGCTCACCTTCCCTGCGGGACGCATCGAACCTGATCCGGATGTGCATGAAGGCGCGGTGGAATCTTTGCAATCATGGACAGATAGCGTGGGGGTCTTTATCCGTATGGCGCCTGAGACAGCAATACTGCCGATTCTTGTTTGCGGTGTGATTTGGGAAAAAGCCGCGTACCATTGGCTGACCAAAATCAAAAGGACAGAGGACGAAAGAAACCGACTCGCGGCTGTATTGCAATTACTGGCTTACGTGGTGCTGAAGGTTAAGCCGGTTTCTGTCAGGGTTCAAATTGGAAGACCCATCCATGCCAGCGAGTTGGGCACTACCGTAACACAAGTCATCCATCAGGCTGTGTTGGCAGAGATGAAACGGTTGATCGAGAATCCACCTCAAAGCGATGGTCACTCTGTAATGCGTGATGCCTAAAAACCTTCTGCGGTTTTTTTGGTTGATTGTTATCGGAGTCTTACTTTACTTCGCTCTTCGCAGCGCGCCTCTCGTTGAGATCTGGAATGCTCTCAAAGGACTTCAACTCTGGCAAATCATCCTTCTCATTTTCATCAACATCGTCATCTACGCGCTGATTACATTGCGCTGGTGGATCATTGTCCGCGCGGAGCATAAGAGCATCAAATACCTTCCGTTGATTGCCGTGCGCATGGCTGTGTTCGGTGTCAGTTATTTTACGCTTGGTCCGCAAGTGGGAGGCGAGCCATTGCAAGTGTTATATCTGCAACGCAAATACAGGTTGACTTACACCCGGGCAACGGCAGGCGTCATCCTGGACAAACTGCTTGAGCTCCTCGCGAACTTCTTTTTGCTGGCGGTCGGCTTGACGGGAGTCCTTCAAGCGGGGATTCTGTCTACGAACGGGAGCAGATCGATCGTGAGTCTGAGCGGGCTTTTCATCCTGCTATTGTGGATACCCATCCACATCATCCTTATGGCTCGCGGCATACATCCAGTATCCACATTCCTACGGATGATCCCGAAGAACAAGATTGCGCGATTTGTTTCCTCATCGGAAAGAATGGCCGGCTCGTTTTGCCGTCGGCATTTGTCATCGTTGTGGTCCGCAATTTTTGTATCGCTGTTCGCCGCAATTGGAATGGTAAGCGAGTATTTTTTCATCACCTCTTTTTTACAAATCGACTTGTCGTTCGCGCAAACCGTCGCGGCGTGGACGGCGGGGTGGTTGGCGTTTCTCGTCCCGCTGCCGGG
>CAZIYY010000002.1:63315-84559 GCA_964543585.1 uncultured Anaerolinea sp.
GTTCGGAGTCCCGGCCGCGTCGGGAATCAGTGTTACACTCCTCATTCGCGGCCGCGATTTATTGATCGGCGGCTTGGGGTTGCTTTTCGCGGGGCGCGGGGTTTCAAAGTAAAAAGTGATTGAGTGAATTCGTCTATGGATATGTTCGCCAAAGGAGATCAAAATGAAACTCACAGGAACACAGATCGGAATTGTTGTGAGCAATCTCGCAACTGCGCTGCTTCATCTTTCATTGCTCCCCAGCATGGGAACCGATCCCATTGCGTTGAACGGACTGGGTTATCTCGGTTTGCTCGGCGCGTATTTTATGCCCATGCCAATCTTCCAGGAAAATCATAAATTGGCATGGTGGGGAATGTTCGGTTACACCGCCCTCACTTTTGTGTTGTGGATCATCCTGGGCGATAAGAATTTCGTGGCCGGCACATCGAGCGCGATCGGTTACTACGCTAAAGCCGCGGAAATATTTTTGATGGTATTTCTTTGGGCTGATAAAAAATCCTAACGCCATGATGTAAAATAGGGGACGTGAAACGCAGGACAATTTATTTTACCGCGCCGCGCCAGGTGGAACTCCGTGAGGAGCCTTTGCCATCCCTAGGCCCGGATGACGTCTTAGTCGAGACGATTTATTCTTCGATCAGCGCGGGGACGGAGATGCTGATTTATCAAGACCGCTTCCCGCGTGACGTTGAAACTGATTCTGTTATATCGAGTTTGCGCGGCGGCTTCAAGTATCCGCTGGCGTATGGATATGCGTGTGTGGGGCGAGTACTTGAGGTGGGCAAAGAAGTTAATAGCAATTGGTTGAACAAAGAAGTCTTTTCATTTCATCCGCACACATCACACTTTATCGCGAACCCAAATCACCTACTACCGGTTCCCAATTACCTTTTACCTGAAACCGCATGCTTCCTTCCCAGTATGGAAACCGCTGTCAACCTAGTTCAAGACGCCGCGCCGATTCTTGGTGAACGCGTTTTAGTGATAGGACAGGGAGTGGTTGGATTACTCGTCGCGTCACTGCTCAAAGAATTTCCATCGGAGTCGTTGGTCACATCAGATCGCCATGAGTTGCGGAGAAGGGTATCGCTTGAAATAGGAGTGAATGATTCATTTGATCCTGAACTAGTAAATGTATCTTCTCGAACGGTTGTAAAACACCAGCATGCCTACACGCAAAGCTTCGACTTAACTTTCGAACTCAGCGGCTCCCCTTCCGCATTGAACGATGCCATCGCGCTGACTACCTTCAGCGGACGCATTGTCATCGGCTCGTGGTACGGAGAAAAGCGTGCAGAGATAGATCTAGGCGGCGCGTTCCATCGTTCGCGCATCAAACTGATTTCATCGCAGGTCAGCACCATCTCGCCTGAACTATCCGGACGATGGGATAAGGCGCGTCGCTTTGATGTAGCATGGAAGGCGTTGGAAAGAATCCAACCCGAAAAGTGGATTACGCATAGGTTTCCAATTGAAGAAGCAGAAGAAGCATATCGGTTATTGGATGAGAATCCGCAAGAGACAATACAAATCATTTTTGAATATTCATCATGAAGTTTCATTACACCAACCTTGAAACCTGCCATGAAGCGACTGGCGTAGTGGTCGTCATTGATGTCATCCGCGCCTTCACCAACGCCGCCTTTGCCTTCTCAAGAGGCGCGAAAGAAATTTATCCTGTCAGCACGGTGGAAGAGGCGTTTCGATTCAAAGCCGAGATGCCAAACTCACTGATTTGCGGAGAAGTTGGCGGCCTACCGCCCGAAGGATTTGACTTCGGCAATTCGCCTACTCAAACCAACACGCTGGATTTAGAGGGGCGCGTCATTATCCAACGCACTGGAGCGGGAACGCAAGGCATCATTCGAAGCGTCAACGCCAAAATTATGATTGCCACAAGTCTTGTCGTTGCAAATGCAACTGTGACTCACATCCATCGTCTCACACCTGAATCAGTTTCCTTTGTGATCACAGGTAAAATGGGAAATGACAGAGGAGATGAAGACCTGGCTTGCGCGGAATATTTGGAGGCATTGCTCAAAGATCAACACCCCGACCCTACTCCTTATGTTGAGCGTGTGTGTAAATCCCACGACGCATTATTACACCTTGACCCAAATCTGCCCGAGTTCCCAGAATCCGACATCGATCACTGCACAAACCTCGATGCATTTGAGTTTGCCATGTCCATCGCCAAAGAAAATGGACGCCACGTCATGCGCGCCATCATACCTTGACATAAATTTTGGAGTGCAGGGGCAAACTCCTGCAAATACGTCAGCACCCACAGGGCAAGTGAGCTGGCTGACTCCAAATTAAAAAGGAGTTTCATCAATGTACACTCTGGGAATTCGACGTAATTTCATTGCGAGGCATTATCTTATCGGCGGAGATTGGGGCGCGGAAAATTTTCCAAACTCGCATCATTACGTCCTTGAGTTACAACTCGAAGGAAAGGATTTAGATCAGCACGGCTATCTCGTGGATATTGTGGATGCAGAGAAACATCTCGATGAGATTATTAATTACTATAAGGAACAAATGCTGAACGATAAACCTGAATTCGCGGGCTTGAACCCATCCATTGAACGTTTCGCGCGGATTCTGGCGGTCTCGCTGAGTGAACGCATCAACGCCGCAAATATTTCTGCGCTGAAAGTTGCGCTGTGGGAGAATGAGTCCGCCTGGGCGGCGTATAGCGTCAAACGCTAAAGTATTATGTCAGGCTGAACGACACTTGCACCTGCACTGCGTTTGGTGCATTGCAGGTGAGTAAAGCATCTCCTTCTATAACAAGAGACTCTTCGTCGCTGTCGCGGCTCAGAGTGACAAACTAATCAATGAAAATCGGACTTGTCATTTACGGCTCGTTGGATACACTCAGCGGCGGCTATCTTTATGATCGAAAATTAGTTGAGTATCTGCGCGCGCAAGGAGATACGGTTGAGATCATATCTTTGCCTTGGCGAAATTACGCCGCACATTTGATGGATAATTTTTGGCTCCGACTTCCACATTCAAATGTCATTGCGAGGAGGATGTTCTCTCCGACGAAGCAATCTCCTGATTACAGGAATTCTTCCCCTTCCAAGGAGACTGCTTCGCAAAAACCGCTCGCAGTCACATCCGTTAGTGAGAAGTTTGATATTTTGATTCAAGATGAATTGAATCATCCTTCGCTGATTGCGGCAAACTCCAGAAAACACCCCTACCCTCTTATCAGTCTCGTACATCATTTGCGCTGTTCGGAGTTGAGACCGAAATGGCAGAATTTGATTTATCGTTCGATTGAGAAGAAGTACCTGCAAAGCGTGGATGGGTTTATTTTTAACTCAAAGACTACAGGGGGTGTAGTGAATGAATTAATGGATCATGGAAAACCTTCCATTGTTGCATATCCACCGACGGATAGATTCGGGGAAGCTATTTTGGAAGATGAAGTACATGAACGGGCAAAAGGTAATGAACTAAGGATTTTGTTTCTGGGAAATGTGATTTATCGAAAAGGACTGCACACATTACTGGAAGCATTGGGTCGCGTAGGACCAGCTAATATCTCGTGGTACAAATTGGATGTGGTTGGTGGGTTAAGTGCTGAACCAATCTACGCACAGGAAATGCAGAAACGAGTCGCAGTCGGCGGTCTGTCGTCAGATGTCAGGTTTCATGGTGCGCTAGATAATGAACCATTGATCGAAATGTACAAGCAGTCTCATGTCATGGTCGTGCCATCGAGTTACGAAGGGTTTGGGATCGTCTATCTCGAAGGGATGGGGTTTGGTCTGCCCGCGATTGGAACAACCGCAGGCGCGGCGGGCGAGATTATTACACATGGTGAGAATGGATATTTAATTCAACCCAATGACGCGACCGCGCTTGCGGATCATCTCAATGAACTTGCCATCAATCGTGATCTTTTATTGAAACTATCTCTCAATGCAGTGAAGAGATACCAAGCGCAATCGAAATGGGAAGAGACGGCAAAATCCATTCGAGAATTTCTTTATATCATTGCGAGAGGCGACAGCCTCGAAGCAATCACCCACACAACGGAATAGTTTGCTTAGGGTGCGCTTCGACTGCGTTCGGACGGAAGAACAGTCCTCACTCCGCTCAGCGCGAGTATTATAAAATCGCGGCGATTGGGACGATGCTCAAGCGGTTGATCCGCTGGGGGTGTGATTCACAAAGCCGAATATGTAATAGTGGATGAGATGGAATTCGCTAATTGGCTTGCAACGCGACACGCACAAATCAAGTGCGGCGAGTTAGTGTATATCGCGCAGCAGATGGATTTTTTAGTGAAACCTGCGTGATGGTTTTGCGTATACAGCGTACGGAGAAAAAATGGTTTACTCGTATGAAATTGAAGGGATACCAGTTCAAACAGGTGACGTCATCTGCACAATGAACGGCAAGCCCGATATTTTGCCTGGCGAGTTCTGGCGATTTGTCGGACGGCTTGTGCCTGGGGACGTGGACCATGTGGCAATATATCTGGGACCCGATGGACGATGCGTCGAAGCTGGCACGCGCGGCGTGATCACGTTTGACGTGCCGCGCGGACACTGGGACACCGAACGCATGGCGCTTCAACGCGGACTTTTGTTTGATACCTTTTACGGAGTCGCTTCGCCGCTCGACACGCATGGTTTTGCGGAAGACGAAGAATATGAAATGCGGAAGACTGTGGCTTCATATTGCCTGGCGCAGGTTGGCAAATCATATAACCTGAACTTCTTGAATGCAGAGATGGAAGAAACCTTTTATTGCAGTCAACTGGCATATAAGGCGTATCAGCAAATTGGCATTAACTTAAATACGGGGTTGGCGATGGAGCAAATCCCCGGCACGAACGCCATCATTTATCCGCAGGAAATTTGGGGCGGGTTCAGTCATCGCGCGGTGGACAGGTCTTCAGTGACCGGTGGTCAGTTGGCAACGAGCCCGTCTCGATGAAAAGCGGTTTTTTGCTAGCATTCATCTCGAATGATTCGCGCAAGTCTACGATTTCCTTTTCTTGCCTGCCTTCCTCTTATTTGAGGTTCTCGCAGGTACATTCCTCGCTGGCGCCGCCTCAGCAACAACCGCGGCGCCCACATACGCGTCGCGCAAATTGACTGGCGCCTCCGCAACCCGCCTCAAACGCAGATTGAGCATCTCCACCAAGACCGAGAAGCCCATGGCGAAGTAAATATATCCCTTTGGAATATGCTGGTGGAATCCCTCGACGATCAGCGTAAAGCCGATCATCAACAGGAAACTCAGTGCCAGCATCTTGATGGTGGGATGACGTTCGACGAAATGTCCGAGCGGGGTGGAAGTAAATATCATGACAACCGCTGCAACGATCACCGCCGCGATCATGATTGACAGTTCATCCACCATGCCTACGGCGGTAATCACCGAATCCAATGAGAAGACGATATCCAACAGCATGATCTGAACGATCACGCTCCAAAACGCCGCACGTACCCTGGCAGAGGACTGGCCCTCGATGCCCTCCAGTTTTTGGTGAATTTCCTGTGTGCTCTTGGCGATCAGGAAGAGTCCGCCCGCCAGCAGAATCAAGTCGCGGCCCGAGACGCCAAATCCTAGCACAGTAAAGAGGGTCTCCTCCAAACCAATGATCCAGCGAAGTGAGATCAAAAGCAAAAGACGAGTGACGACAGCCAGCGCAATGCCCGTCGTGCGCGCGCGCGCCTGCTCACTTTGCGGTAGTTTGCCAGCCAAAATGGAAATAAAGATCACATTATCCACGCCAAGCACAAGCTCCAGAACAACGAGCGTGAGAAACGCGATCCAGGTTTCGGGTTGAGTAAGCCACTCCATAATGACCATCTCCTTAATATAAGTTAGTTCGCCAGAGTATAACTGATTTGGTGTTTCATAGAATGCTATAATTCAACTGCAAAAAATGTCCCCCTCTCAACGTACCACTCTCTCCCAATCCTCCCTGCAAGATTACGTTGATTGCGCGCGGCGATTCAAATTGCGCTATTTGGATCGTTTGTCTTATCCTGCGATTGAGTCAGAGCCTGCGCTGGAGAATGAGAAGCATCAACAGGAGGGCGAGTATTTTCATCGTCTCGTACAGCAACATTTGATTGGCATCCCATCTGAGCAAATTGCGAAACTTGCCAATACAGCAAACCTGCAAAGGTGGTGGGAGAATTTTCTTAACTCCAAAGACCTGTCAGGTCTTAGAGACCTGACAGGTCTGTACGCAGAAGCAACTCTTTCTGCGCCGCTCGGAAAATTTCGGCTGCTTGCGAAATACGATTTGATTGCTATCAACAATGGCCAAGCCATCATCTACGATTGGAAGACCTATCGCAAACGTCCGCGCAACGAGTGGCTCTCCGCGCGGATGCAGACGCGCGTCTATCGCGCATTATTGGTCAATGCAGGCGCGCATCTAAATAATGGACAAAATTTTGAGCCTGAACAAATCGAAATGATCTACTGGTTTGCAGACTTCCCGACTGAGCCTGCCCGGTTCGCGTACACGTCCGCACAATACAAACGGGATTGGGATCTGCTGACGAAACTTGCGGATGAGATTGACTCCGCCTCATCCTACCCCCTAACCGATGACCGTCAAAAGTGCGCTTACTGCCCTTACAGGTCCTACTGTGAGCGCGGCATCCGCGCAGGGGACATTGACCAAGCTGACCCGCAAGGGGAGACGGAAGCGGAGGAGTTGTTCGACGTCAACTTTGAACAGATTGGCGAGATCGAGTTCTAGATATCCTTGCAAGCCGCTTCTCGGCTCGCAAGGATATCTACTTTACATAAACCCCCAAATGATTCGCAACGGGTCTTTCCCTGCCAGGAATATAATTATCAATCGGGGAATTCAGGATGACGGGTTGACCCTCCTGTCCTTCAATCACCATCGTCGAAGAACCGCCGCCATCCAGACTCATCGCGATATACGCGCCTTCGTCAATGAGAAGTTGAGCCAATTCCACGAACGTCGCGCCCGCGCTGTAGAATGGCTGGCGTCCATCCACAACGACGAGATACAGATAACGCCCATTTCTGTTCATCCCAATTGCAGTGCGCGGATCCAATTCGTAAGCATCCAGGTCCGGGGCGACCTCACCCTTTAGCACAATCATACGATCCCCAGAAATCGCACCGTGGATATTACCAGGCGGATTATTGAATGACAGCGTATTGCGGCGGCCGATGTAAAGTGTGGGCTTGACTCCAATGCTCGTCTCAGCGCCAGTGGAATAAATGTCTCCGTTCGATGCGGCGAATCCCAAAGGCGTGACAGGATCGCCGACATGCGGATAATAGTCAGCAGGACTGCGCGACCACCAGGGAGAGAATCCATCTCCGTTGATCGCGATCTGCAAATCGAATTCATCCAGGAATTGTGAGGTCGTGCGCGCGTTCAAGGGAGTCTCTCCCTCCGAATCTGGCGGCGTGACGAGGATATCAATCCCTTCCGCCCTCGTATCTATCTCCAGAACGTGCGCGATCATTGGGCGCGGGATAAGTTGAACGACGCGGCGATACGCCACGCCTTCATATAGTTTTTGCCTGACGGGGATCGGCGCGGGTCGGCCACGGTCATAGAAGAAATAGCCTGCAACACACACCGTTATCACAATCAACGAACCAAAGATGACGCGCGTCAATTTTCGATTTTTCATGGAGGAGATTCCGACTTGAATGTATCACCCCAAAATTAATAATAAATAAGGGCAGACAGATGTCTACCCTTATTGAAGTTATCTTGTTTATATACTGGTGATTCGATGCCGCGCTTCGACTGCGTCCCTACACCCGCCCTTGTCTCTTCGAGACGGTGCAAGTGTCGGCTCACTCCGCTCACATCGTCCTGATGTCCTTCGGAAGCGCGAGTAATTACACTACGAATTCCTGCTCGGCTTTTCGCATGGTCTTGAAAGATTCAATTGCCACCTCCAGCATGGACGCGTCGGGTTCGCGGGTCGTCAGGGATTGCAGGGCAAGATTCGGCTTGATCAGGAAGCGTATGATGGGCGAGTCCAGATGATTGGCTGTCCAGCGGATATATTCCACAGCGATCCCCGCTAGCACAGGAATCAGCAGAACGCGGCTGACAAGCCTCCAGAACAATGATAATGGTCCGAGTGCGGTAAAGACTAATATCGAAACCAGCACAAGCGTAAGCATGAAGGCCGTGCCGCAACGCGCATGTTCGATGGGATATTTTGCAACGATTTCAGGAGTAAGTTCCGCGCCTGCCTCATAAGCGTTGATGGTCTTATGCTCCGCGCCGTGATATCCGAAGAGGCGTTTGACATCAGGCATGAAACCAATTGCCCAGATGTAACCGATGAGCAGGATCAAGCGCACGACTCCTTCAAGCAGGTTATTTAGCCACGCATTCCAACCGAGATAACTCTCGGCAAGACCGCCGATGCCCGCGGGCAGGAGGAAAAACAATCCGATGCCAATCGAGAGAGACAAGCCAAGCGTAAGATAAAGCGCGGGACCTTCGAGCTTTTCATCCTCGCCTGTTTGCGTATTCGCGGAAAGGGTTAGCGCGCGCATACCGAGTCCGAGGGCATCCCATAGGAGAATGACGCCGCGCAGGAACGGAATCTTGGCAATGCGCGAACGATAGACCGCCGCAAGGTTCTCTTTGTGAACAACGATTTGTCCGTCGGGCGCGCGCATGGCGATGGCAAAGGCTTTCTGCCCGCGCATCATAACGCCTTCGATCACGGCTTGTCCGCCGTAGGAGATGATCTTATCTTCCATGATGATTCCGATTATTTTAGATTGTAGAAAAAATGAATGAACGCGTCAATGCCTTTGCGCCAGGTGGGCAAGTGCAATTTCTCGTTCGGTGAATGAGCATTGTCCTCGGGCAAGCCAAAACCTGTCAGGACTGATTCAACGCCGACATGTTTTTGCAATTGAACAACGACTCCAATTGAGCCACCTTCGCGCTTGAACATTGGACGCCTGCCCCACGTCTGTTCAAGTCCCTTTGCCAACGCGCGCACGCCTTCGCTGTCGCGTTCTGTGATCGCCGCGCCCGATCCACTGATGGTTTTAACTTCCCAGCGGATGGTCTTGGGCGCTTGCTTCTTCATGTATTTGACCATGGCTTTTTGAATTGCTTCCGGCGTTTGATCTGGAACAAGACGGCATGAAATCTTCGCCATTGCCCAGGAGGGCAAAACCGTTTTTGAACCTTCACCTGTAAAACCTGAAAGCAATCCATTGACTTCAAGAGTCGGGCGAATGCTCACGCGCTCTTCGGGCGTGTAATCTGGTTCGCCCCATAAGACAGGAACACCCGTCTGATTAAGGAAATGTTTCGCGGTTGTGGGCAGGCGGGCAATTTCGGCGCGTTCCGCTTTACTTGCCCTGCGGACCTTGTCATAAAATCCCGGCAAAGTGATGCGTCCCTTTTTATCGTGCATGCCCGCGATCAATTCAGCCAATGCCTGTGCGGGGTTATGAACCGTGCCACCAAACAAGCCTGAATGTAGATCGCGGTCGGGCCCAAAAACGCGGATTTCAAAATACGCGAGGCCGCGCAAGCCATACGTGATGGTTGGAGAGTCCGCGTTGATCATGCCGGCGTCGGGGTTGATACAGAAGTCAGCCTTGAGCATATCTTTGTGTTTTTTGATGAACGCATCAAGATTCCTGGAGCCAATTTCCTCTTCGCCCTCAATCAGCCACTTCAAATTTACAGGCAGGCCGCTCGTCTGAACAACGGACTCCACCGCTTTGTACGATGCAATCACGTGCCCCTTCATATCTGATGAGCCGCGCGCGAATAAATTATCGCCGCGCACCTCGGCTTTGAACGGGTCGCTGGTCCATAACTCAAGCGGATCAACGGGTTGGACATCGTAATGCCCATAAATGAGGACGGTCGGCGCGTCTTTCCCCGCCTTGAGTTGTTCGCCGTAGACCGCGGGGTGCCCGCCCGTTGGCATGGCCTGAACATTCTCCATGCCAAGCGCACGCAACTGCGCTGCAACCCATTCGGCAGCGCGCTGAACGTCTGCATTGTTTTCAGGGCTGGTGGAGATGGATGGAATTGCGAGGAACTCTTTAAGTTCATCAAGAAACCGCCCATTATTCTGGTGGGCATAATCGAGCGCGTTTTGTCTAGGGTCAGTCATAGTGTCTCCGAGTTATTGTGTATAGGGGCGACCCTTCAGGATTGAGCAAGGAGATTGGCCCATCAGGGCGGGTCGCCCCTGCTATGGCGCGGATGTAGGAACTGGGGTTTGTTCAAGCACGCGGCGGGTGAGCAGATACCATTGCGTGAATGTCGCCAGGCGGTCGCTCGGATCGTACAACGATGCGACCTGCACACCCTGCACTCGTGCGTCCACGCCGTAGGAATAAACAGGAGCAAACAACGGAAGCGCGGGCAATTCCTTTGCAAACACCACCTGGAAGTTTCGATAGAGGCGCGTGCGGAAGGTGTAATCGGCAGTGACGCGCGCCTGCTCAAGGTACTCGCTGGCGGCACGGTTATCCCATTGTGAGTAATTCTGCCCGCCGACGGCTTCGGCTTGGTGCCAGAAGGGATAGGGGTCGGGATCCGGGGTGCGCGAAAGGTTCAGGTCAACGAGAGCAGATTGAAAAGCGCGTGAGGCGAGAAAATCCAGAACGAGTTTGTCATATGGGACGGCTTGTAAATCCACGAGGACACCGATGGCTGCCCATTCTGTTTGAATCGTCTGAGCGATCTGTGTATGCAAGTCATCATCGGGATGCGACATGTTGAAGACGAGCGAAACGCCTTCCTTTGCGCGCACATCGCCTCCGCCCGCGGGGATGACATAGCCTTCGCCCTTCAATAAATTTATGGCTTCATCGGGATTGTATTCAAAATGCTCGGCGCCATCGTAATACGCCCACGAACCCGGGAGGATGGGACCATCGGCGAGGATGGCTTGCCCCTGCATGACTTTGTTGATAATGTAGGGACGATTTAATGCAAGCATGAGCGCGCGGCGGACTTTCGCGTCTTGCAGGAAAGCGACTTCGGGATCTTTCAAATTAAACAAGACCATGCTCAATTGAGGCAGACGGCTGGTGTAGACCGAAAGGTTCGGTTCCTCCAACGCTGCGCCCAACACATCGGAAGTGATCTGACTCACCGAGAGTACGTCGCCTTGTTGATACGCGTCCAGCGCGTCGGCGGAGGATGGATAATAACGGAACACCACCTGTTCAATGAATGGAGCCGCTCCATAATAATTTATGGAGAGGGTCAGCACAACGCCTGTGATCTGACCATTGCTCACAATCAGGTGATCAAATTTATATGGGCCCGTGCCAACGGGATTGATGTTGAAACCCGCATTCGCCATCTGCTCGGGCGCGACCGACTCAAGTAAATGCTTTGGCAGGACGCCAAACGTCAAATAATCCATGAACGGGACATACGGCTCAGGTAAAGTGAATTTGAGAGTCTTATCGTCCAGGCGCGCGACTTCGATCTTGCTCCACAACTCTTTGATATCCGGCGGATAGAGGGAGCCCGCGCCCTTCATCCTCTCGATGGTGAAAATGATGTCGTCGCTGGTGACAGGCGTCCCGTCGTGCCATAAGGCATCGGGCCGAATGGTGAAATTGTAAACTGTGCCGTCTGGCGCAGTCCCCCATGCTTTGGCAAGGTCTGCCTGGGGCAAGCCGCGTTCGTCGAAGCGGATGAGTCCGCTGAAGAGCAATCGGTCCACATCACGGTCGGCGGGGTTATTCCAGTCCAATAACGGGTTGAGCCGCACGAGGGAGCCGACAAGTCCTTCCGTATAAACGCCGCCCTGCTCGGGTTGCGGCAGGATCGGAATACCAGCTGTGGTCGCCGATTGCTGGCTAAATAGCAATACAGTCACAAGACCCAGTGTGATCAGGACAACCAGTATCTGCCAGCGTAATTGTTTCATGTGTGACAAAAAAAGAAAGGCTCGTTCACCGCGAGAGCTGCACCGCGCGGAATAAACGGGCCCTTCATAAGAGATCCGTCAGTTCAGGGGGCTATGACAAGAAGCGTTAGAACAAGCACAAAGAAAACCGCGCTCAGGGCGATGGTAATCCCAAACAGAGCGCGCTCGATGCCGCGACGAGCCGTATAGACGCTCCCCGCATCGGCGCCGCTCAAGCCGCCCAAGCCTGCGCCCTTACTCTGAAGGATAACACTTACTATGAGCAGGACCGAGATTATAATCAACGCGATATTCAGATAGTAAACCATTTAGGACAGCCTCCTTTTATTAAGCGGGGACATTATACCTGCTAGGGAGAAGAACCGTCAACTTGAGGTCCCATGCACGAAATCGTTGTCAACCTGCACATGCACACGCGTTACTCGGATGGAAGCGGCACACACAAAGACATCGCCCAAGCCGCAATCAAAACTGGATTGGACGCGGTGATCGTGACGGATCATAACGTGCTGGTTCAAGGTATGGAAGGATACTACCGCTCTTCTTCATCTGCGCTCAAGACTAGCCCGGTCCTGCTTCTCGTTGGACAGGAGGTTCACGACCAGGACCGTGACCCACAAAAAAACCACCTGCTGGTCTTCAACGCGAATCGAGACCTGGCATCGCTGGCGGACGATCCGCAAGCCCTGATCAACGGCGTGCGCGAAGCGGGCGGGATTTGTTTCATCGCCCACCCCAGCGACCCCGAAGCCCGCGCATTTAAAGAGGATGACATCTCATGGGAAGCATGGGACGTTCAAGGTTACACAGGCATCGAACTGTGGAACGGATTGAGCGAACTCAAAACTGTCGTGCCAACGAAACTACATGGAGCATTCCATGCGTACTTTCCGCAATTCATCGGGCATCACCCCATCCTTGAAACGTTGAATCGCTGGGATGAACTGCTTGCCAGCGGACGACGTATCGTCGCCATCGGCGGCTCGGACGCGCACGCCCTGAACATGAGCATGGGGCCGCTTCATCGCGTGATCTTTCCCTACGACTTTCACTTTCGAACGGTGAATACACATGTCCTCATCCCACAACCATTAACCGGAGATGTTCCCACAGACAAGAAGATGATCTACAACGCGCTTGCGGCAGGGCAGTGTTTTGTCGGTTACGATTTACCCGCATCCACGCGTGGATTCATATTTAAAGCAAAAGGTTTCGAGCAATCCGCCATCATGGGCGAAGAGATTTCAGTCAAAGGCGGGGTGACATTACAAGCCCACGTCCCAATGCAAGCAGAGATTCGTCTTATTAAAGATGGAAAACAAATCGGCGTCTGGAAAAATTCCTATGCCTGTACATACAGCGCAACGGAGCTGGGAGTCTACCGTGTGGAAGTTTGGCTCAATTACCTTGGTAGAAAGCGCGGCTGGATTTACAGCAACCCGATTTACGTAAGATAGCCCCTCCCCAAATTCATTTGGAATTTGGAGAGGTGTTTATGACCCGTTTTTTTCCTGCTTCCACAACTCTTGCATCTCAAGGCTGGTTTCCAGCAAAGTATCCAGCGTGCCTTCGGATTCTACGCGGCCATCCTTGAGAACGATGATGTGATCCGCGCGGCGTAAGAGCGGGCGGCGGTGCGAGACAACGAGGCAGGTCGTGTCGTCGCCTGCAAAAATCCGCTCCCAAAGTTGACGCTCAGTCTCAACGTCCAGCGCGCTGGAGAGATCATCGAAGACCAGCAGTTCAGGTTCACGGATGAACATGCGCGCCGCAGCCGCGCGTTGCATCTGCCCGCCGGAGAGTTTAACGCCGCGCGCGCCGACCATCGTCTCAAGATTGTCGTCGAGTTCCTCGAGGTCGCGATCCATGACAGCCAATTTTGTGGCGCGGTAGATGTCATCATCCGCGCGATCCAAACCGAGCAGGATGTTGTTCCGCAAGGAATTACTGAACAGACGCGGCACTTGCGCAGTATAGGAGCATCTCGGCGGAATGAAGAAATCTCCTGGGGAGGTAATGAGATTTCCATTCCAACGAATTTCACCAGATTCAAGCGGAAGCAGCCCAAGCAAGGCTCGTAGAAGCGTCGTCTTGCCGGAACCGATCCGCCCGGTGACTACTGTCAGCGTGCCGCGTTTGAGGGTCAGGTCAATGCCTTCGATGCCGTTCGTAGAATTGGGGTAGTGAAATGTCACATCAACGGCGACCAGTTCATTCAGTCGATCTGAGGCGGTCTTTATCGGGTAGATCACCGCGGGCAGTGGACCCATCAAATCCACTTTGCTGTGTTCAACCAAAGCATCCGTCGGCGCGTTCTCCATGAGATGATACATGCGTTGAACCGAGACGTTCAACTGTTTATAACGAGCGGCAAGCATTCCCGCGAAGGTGGCGAGATCGCCCATGCTCTGCAGGAGATAAACGAACAGTGAAAAATCGCCGAGCGTGAAACTGCCGGCACGCATGGACTGACCGACGAGAATCAAGATGACGCCTGTGCCAAGCGTGGAAGTATTGCGATAAATGGAGCCAAGCACATCATCGAAAAGTTTCTCGCGGACAGTTAACTTGCGGCGCTCTTCATTGAGTTTATGAAAGTGGTTGATGACATTCTTTTCGGCAGTGGCAACTTTGACAGCCTGGACCGCGCCGAAGAACTCACCGATAAAGCCGGTCACTTTGCCCGCGGACTGCCGCGAGGCGGCGCGATAATGCTCGATGCGGCTCGTAGCGAGATTGGCAATGATGCCAACCGCGAGCAAAGGCACAAGCGCCATCAATGTGACCGAAGGGCTAATCTGCGCCATCAGGAAGATGGAAAAGGCGATGATCGCAATGCCGATCAGAATGTCATTGATGAGGATGACGAAGAGCGGAATCTCATTGACATCGTTCTTGAAACGACTGACCGCCTCGCCGGGCGAATCAGGCAGGGTTGCCGCGCCGGGGCGGCGCAGGATGTAGCGTAGAAGGTTCTTGCGCAACAGCGTGGACATCTCCGCGAAGATCGGCACGTCGGCATAATAAAAACCGTAACTTGCAAGCACGCGTCCGATCCAGCTCGCGGCGGCAAATGCGACGATAGCCCAGATTCCAAAGGTCAACGGCGCGGCGCCTGTCAGCATATCGAAGAATGCCTTGATGATGAGCGCAGGGGCGATCTGCCAGCAAAAGCGGATGAGCGCAACGCAAATAAAGTCAATGAAGCACAGCCACGGGCGGAAGCGCATCATTTCCCAGATGACGCGCCAGGCGGGCAGGGATGGCATTTTTTGGGTGAGTGTTGTTTCGGTCATGGCAATTTTCCAAAGTCATCATCATTTACCGGTGGTCAAGTAGGGCGAGCGTACTTCTCGCTCGCATTAACACCACGTTAGATAAATTTTTTTGTAACAGGTGGTTTCGATACGTCCCACGAAAATCACGTGGGACTACTCAACCACCGATTGGTCGAAACCTTTTACGCCAGCGCTTCTTCCATTCCAGTTTGCAATAGTTGATGGAAACGCGAGGCGGGGTTGGCGGCTAGTTGTTTGCGGTCGCCGTACTCAAGCGTCTCTCCGCTTTCAAGGATCATGATCTCATCTGCGCGACGGACGGTGTCCAGACGGTGGGCAATGATGATCGCAGTCCGGTTTTGAAGCAATTTGTCAATGGCGCGTTCGAGGCGTTGTTCCGTTGCCGGGTCGAGACGCGAGGAGGCTTCATCGAGAATGACCAAGCCAGGATCACGCAGGAAGACGCGCGTAAAGGCCAGCAGTTGCGCCTCCCCCGCGGACAGAGAGCGACTGCCGATATCCAATTCTGTTTCCAAGCCTTTGGGCAAGGCGCGGTACCAATCGCCCAATTCCAGGTCTTCGAGGGTCGCCAATATTTGTTCATCGGGTATCGAGCGGTCGAAGAAGGTCAGGTTTTCGCGGATGCTTGCGCGGAATAACTGCACATCCTGAGTGACAATGGCGATATTGCGCCTCAAGGTTTTAAGATGAGCATCGCGCAAGTCCGCGCCGTTGATCGTGATATGCCCGGACTTGGGATCATACAACCGGAAGACCAGGCGCGCCAGCGTGGTCTTGCCGCTGCCCGTGCGTCCCAGCAAGCCCAGGATTGATCCCGGTTTCAACTGGAACGATAGACCGTTCAGCACAGCATCGTTCCCGTTGTATGAAAAGGTCACATCATCGAACGTCAGGGCGAGTGGGTGGGATGAAAGTTCAACACCCACCCCATCCACCACTTCCTGTTTGAAATTACGGAACTCTGTCAGGCGTTCCACACAGGCGCCAATCGTCTGGAAACTCTCGATCTCGTGAGTCATCGCCCAGAACGGCTCTTCCAGCAGGTTGATGTAATGAACGAACAGATACACGGTTCCGATGGTGACCAAACCAGCAGTGAAGAGCCAATATCCACTGGCGATGGCTAACAATGTGCCTGTGGTCAGCGCGAGACCCATCGCGTTTTCAATGATCCAACGTTTGAAGTGCGCCCTGCGGTTGTGCGTCAGGATGATGCCCTGATGGCGGAATAATTCGCGAATGGAAAAATCCACCGCGCCGCTGGAGCGGATATCTTCTGTGCCAGCCAGTTGCTCTTCGATAAAACCATATAACTGCGCCTCAGCCTCGCGGCGTGCCTTCTGATGCGGCACTGCGATGTCCTTGAGCCGACCAAGAATTAAGATGGTCGCGAAGGAGAAGATCGTGAAAGTCAGTCCCGCGCGCCAATCTTCAAGGAAGAGCGCAATCAAGATGCCGATCAGCAGTAATCCATTGCTCACCAGGTTGAGGGCAAACTGCGAAAAGAAGGTCGCGAGTTCGGTCACGTCGCCGTCAATGCGTTCGATCAACTCTCCGGGTGTGTGATCGTTGTGGAAGCGCATGTCGAGGTTGAGGGCATGCCAGGCGAGTTCGGCGCGCAGGGCGTTGGTTGCAGTCCATGCCACGTTCTCACCGAGATATGTCACGGTGACCGCGATCATCTGTTGGAAAAGTGCGATGCCGATGAATGCCAGCGCGGTCATCGTGAGAGTTTGCAATGCCTCGCCTGCCAGCGCAGAGTCAATAAACTTCCGCATGATCTGGGGGGCATAGATACGCAAGCCAATACTGCCCAACAGCAAAACGCTGAGCAGGATAAATCGTCCCTTTTGCGGGCGGATGTGTTGGGAGAGAAGGTCCCAGTAGGCTTTGAAGGGTAGTTTCATAAGGTTATCTCAATTGACATCCTGGATAAGTAAGAATTACTCAGCCACAGAGTTCAAAGAGACCTTTGAGAAAAACTCATTTTCTCTGCGGTCTCCACTGGCACCGTCTCGAAGAGACCAGGGCAGGTGTGTGGCGAAGGACTTTCGCAAGAGGTCTAAAAAATAAAAAAGCCACGGTGCAGAGTGCACCGTGGCGTAAAGACACAGAAGACGTGACCGTTATCTTATCTAACGATCTACAGGCGCACTCCGAGAAGGTAAATTGTTGGGCATGCGGTCGGCTACGATCAATCGAAACATGGAATGCGCTCCTTTCTTGGGATTTACTTACACAGGCAGTTTACATCAGGAGGGAGGGAGTGTCAAGATAAATCCAATTACCAAATAGCCTAACCCAAAGGCAAGGCTCTGGCGACGAGTTCCATCGAATGAATGCTTCGCCTTCATCCCCAGGTTATCCCGCAGATATCAACTTGGAATATGAGTCGGGAATCCGAGGATCTTTGTCGCCTTGCTTTTTGCAAATGAGGGCAACGGTCATTATTCCGGCTTGGGGTATTTTTCAAGCTGCTCGTGGATTTGGTCGAGCAGGAGTTTTAATTCATCCCGTTCACCGATAGCCTGACGAAGGGATACCTGGAGGGCTTGGTCCTCTTCGTCTGAATGGATCCCCAGCAGATGCTCGTCGCGCGCAATTTGTTTAATTTTTTCATCCAGTTTTGCTTCGAGCCGTGTGCGATATTCGTTATAAAAATTGAACTCGTTGAGCGGTTCGATTGCAGCGGGCGAGTCCTGTTTTAAGAGCTCTGCAATCGTTGTCAGAAACTTCCCCAGGTCAACTGGCTTTTGTATAAAACGAGTTGCGCCAATGTTAAATGCAAATTCCTTATCTTCAGGCGTGACGTATGTAGCCGTGATAAAAACCACTGGAATATCGCGAGTCTCGGGATTGATGCGCAATCTATGAACCAGTCCGAAACCATCCAATTTTGGCATCATGATATCGGTGATGACAATCGCCGGGCGTTTCACCTGAATAACTTCCAGCCCCTCCCTGCCATTATGAGCCGTAATCACACGATAGCCCTTGAATGTCAGAGTCGCATCCAATAGTTTCAGGATATCGAGATCATCTTCTACAATGAGCAGATAAGCTTGTCCGGCATTCATATTCTTATTCTACTCCCCGGTTGGCGCACTGGTTATATTAATTTCGTCACGGTTTCCGATACGGTGACTGCCACACGACCCCGTTTGCAGGGAAACCACCTGCCTCCCCGCAGGCCCTCGACACTCACCGCCACGCCCACAAAGGCAGAAATAGATATTTGAGAGCGGGGCCCCAAGGTTTGTGCGCAACACGCAGGAAACTAACCAGGGAATTTTCCTGTAGCATCCATCACAACAGGACCATGCCCTGAGCATACGATGCTTGCTCCAAGCGTGGATTGTTTTCGGGCGGACTCTTTCGCCTCTGCTTCGTCCCACGTTACACCAGGACGCGAACCTTGAATCCCTTTGGCATCGGTCACCATCGAGTCGCCGCAGAACAATACGCCAACTGCAGGCGCGAATAACGAGATGTGACCCGGCGTATGCCCGATCGATTCAACCACGCGCAGACCCCCCAACATAGGCAAGACTTGACCATCAGATACGATCTCGTCCACCTGAAAAGGCGCAACTTTCAGAAAGGGACGCATGAGCGCAAACATCAGGCGCCTTAACGAGAAGCCAGATGGATTAATCCCCCGCGAAGGTTTGCCAGCCGCGATTGCTTCGGCTTCGATCTTGCTGGCATAGGTACGCGCGCCAGTCGCGGTTTTCAAGGCGGCGAGACCGCCTACATGGTCAATATCTGAATGTGTGAGGATGATGCGCTTCACGTCTCGCGCGGTCCTTCCGAGGCTGGCAATATAAGCAAGTATTTTCTTCTCGCTACGCGGCAAGCCCGCATCAATGACGGTAAGCCCGTCAGCGTCAATGATGATATATGGATTTGCCACTACTCCGGGGACGATGAATACGTTGTCAATGATCTTCATAACAGCAGACTCCTTTGTTGGATTTTAACCCGCTTGCTTGATGATAAGTCCCGAAGGTTTGTGCGGATAAACCGAGTCCCCTGAATAAAACCTTCGGGAAGATTTACCGGTAAATTCAATCTTTACTGGATTCTTTTTCCATCGCATGGATTATCGCGAGCACAACGCCTTCGATATTATTCAACACATCATTATTCCAAAAACGGATCACTTTGTATCCCAGCGATTCCAAATATTTCGTTCTCTCTTCATCGTACTCTTCCTGTTCCAAGTGCTGACTTCCATCCAGTTCAATAATGAGCTTGGCTTTGGGTGAACAGAAATCGGGGATATAGATATCAACAGCATGTTGCCTTCGAAACGTAACTCCCAACTGGCCATTGCGGATTCGTGACCAGAGTTTGCGCTCGGCGGGTGTTGACTTCTTTCGGAGTTGTATGGCTTGGTGTTTGGTTTTGGGGTTACTTCTTTTTTTGCGTGGCATATCTGCCCCCACCTAACCTCCCCCGTTTGTGCCCCGCAAAGAACAGCGGGACAAAAACAGGGGAGGGACAATTTCAACTTGGGCATTAATCAACATATTCATTCCTACGTCACATTCACCTTCCCCAAATTCCGTGCTCGTCGGTATTTGGGGAAGGATGGGATGGGGCATTACCCAAAACTCTCACTCAACAATGACTCAAACAACCCCTCCACCTGCCGCGTGGACTCGCCCATCCGCCCCCGCAGCGACTCGACCGGCGCCAACTATCACGACATTGATATTAATCATATTTCCTTATATCGAACCACTTTATACTATGATCAACCCATGTTTGATATTCTTTTTCCCAACTATTAATTTCATCCGTGTTCTTACTTATTGTTACATCGTAATACCATCCCCCATGCCCTTTATGTAAGTGAATCTCTTGCGCATCAAAAATGATCATGTCAGGAGGCTCAACCAGATTATTGTCTTTGATTACATCTTTCCACAAAATCCGAACATCTATCTTGATTTTGAGCTGGTCATCCAATATGCGCACGATTTCAGGGTGAAGTATTGTATTCTGATCATCTAAATAAGTTAAATGTTTGTCTAACACAAAAATGCGTATGATTTTTACTCCGCGTTCAACTGCTTTTTGATTCGCTGCCATATAGTTTGCAATCTGTGAATCCCAAACATAAAGATCAGAAAGATCGATAGCAAGATGCACTGCATGGATAAAACCTTTTGCTGCAAGTGCGCTTTCAATTTTGATGTTTAGGTACGTCTTCGCAAAATTGTGTTTAATTCTTTCTATAACATATCTAGGAGAAGCTAGGAATTCGTCTTGTGCATATTCAACAATAAGAGGTAGCATCCAGAAGACTGGAGGTGTAGTCTGATGAATAAGTGAAAGCTGAATCAACTTCCTTAAGCCCGAATCCATGTCTTGTTCCGACAACTCAGTAATCGCAGTTAAAACATCCCGCTTAGTCCCGGCAGGAAACATGGAAAGCACCATAAGAATCCTCCATGCGTGCGTACCCCGAATATGTTCAAGCGCATTTTCAAAACAATAACGGGCTACATCGTCGGTCTTCTTTCCCAGCTGATTTAATATGTGTTGAACACCAAGCCCTTCTCCAATTTGAGCCATTGCAAGGACTATTGCCAGAGGAATCCCCCAAGTTTTTTTATGGAGATCGCGAATGTCATTTTTCGATAAAGTGATACCTCTTCGATATCTTTCACTTCTAATCAACGCCCTTGCGTCTTTTGATGTCAAGTTACTCAACTGAATCGGATAATATTGAACCGGATAATTAGAATCATTATTTGGTTGTCTGGTCGTGACGATTACTTTTGTTGGTTCTGGAACCTTGTGCAGGAAAACATGAAGTTCATTATCCAAATCATCAACATTATCAATAATCAATAATGTCTTTTGCTGGGTTAATAGATGTCTAATTGCCTCGTGTTGTTCAGTAAGATTTAGCTTTATTAATTCGGGGTGATTTAAAGTAGTTGCAATAGTCAATACCTTCGCCAAAGATAGGCTAAAAAGGTAGGGCTTTTCGGGTAAAGTTGA
>CAZIYY010000003.1:0-14776 GCA_964543585.1 uncultured Anaerolinea sp.
TAATCCAGTTAATGGAGTAAGACCGCAGGTAGACCACCTGCTATATAGGCAACAAGTGTAAGCGCAGCAATGTGTTGAGCTAAGTTGTACTAATGGTCGAGGGCTGAATCCCGTGATGCGGGGAACTTATTACTCTTCGCAATATCAGTTACTGTTCAGGATCAATTTGTGAAATAGTCCCTTGGTGATTGGAGCGACGGGGTCACACCCGGTAACATCCCGAACCCGGCAGTTAAGTCCGTCAGCGCCGATGGTACTTGGAGGGCGACTTCCTGGGAGAGTAGGTCATTGCCAAGGGGCTTTTCTTTTAAATTTCCACGCGCAGCCTTTCCATCTGCACGTGAATCGTGTATAATGACTCATGCAGGTTCGGTTGATGGACGTAAATTTGTCCCGATCTTAATAAAGAGGAGTGTGAAGCGTACGGTCTGATCCAGCGATCATTTTGTCGTTTCTTTCTTAATGAAGATAGACCTCAGCCGACTCTGCTTGCAGGCAGAGTTTTTTATTTCCATGCGGAAAGGAGGTGACCTCATTTGGCATCTGTAAATTTACGAAACGGCGAATCCCAGGATTCCCTGCTCAAGCGTTTTCGCAAGAAAGTCGTCAAGAGCGGAGTATTAAGCACTGTTCGCCGCAAACGCTGGTTCGTCTCCAAGAGCGAACAGCGCCGCATGGAAAAGAAGAAGGCAATCCGTCGCATTAAGCGACGCACGTTCACCAAAGACGGTGAATAAAAAGAGGCAACATGGCCAAAGAAGAAGATAAAATTCGGGCAGAGGGTGTGGTTGTGGAGGCATTGCCTGGGACTCAATTCCGGGTGAAACTGGATAACGGTCATCAGGTGCTTGCGTATCTCTCCGGTAAGATGCGAAAGCATTATATTCGAATTCTACTGGGTGATCGCGTGGCAATGGAAATGTCGCCTTATGACCTGACCCGCGCCCGCATCACCTTCCGGCAGCGTAAAAACGCTCCTGCCCCTGTCGAATCCTAATTGCCATCAGCGCGCTGGTTGACAATGAAAGGCTCCCGGTTTTTTTCTGGAGCCTTTTTGTTTTACTGTCGCCACTCACCGAGTATGATTTGGGATTTCTTCAAGAGAAGAATAGATTTGCAAACCGTTTTCTTTTGCCGTTTCCACCATCAAGTCCGCGCCTTGCGATGCGCCGCCGATTCTCAAGACTGCGTCGCATTTTTTCAGCAACCTTTCCGCAATGGGATGGAAGATTTCGTTGAAGGCTCCATCGCCAATCTGTGTTGAACCTGCAAGTTTTAACAACGGGAGCGCGAACCATTCACCCAAAACGGGGATATGCCCCAAGCGAAAAATTGGCAGCGCGTAGGATTCCATATCGCGTACATTTGCCGCCATCTTTTCGGGATCGTCATCTGTGCCTGAACGATAAGGTCCTGCGATCAGAATCATCATAGGGCTGGCAGTGTATTTCTCCAAATGAGGTTTAGCCAGAAACAGCGCCGCCAGCGACTTGGCATCCGGCACTTTGCCGCTTTCTGCCATTTCAATCGCTTTTTTCACGGGAATTCTTTCAACAGACAAAAACTCATCTTCGTCCGGGTCGAGCGGATTGTGCTTCAAATCTGTTGCGAGAAACACCCCCATAAACTCTGTGGAATATCCGGGTGCAAGATAGAACTCGCCGACCTTTTCCAGCGTTCCCGCTTCCATGCCTGTTTCCTCACGGATCTCCCGCGCCGCGCACTCTTCGTATGGCTCATCGCCATCGCGCGTCCCCGCTGGGAGTTCGAGCATATCCTGTCCCGCTGCATGCCTGTATTGACGCACAAACAGCATATTACCCTCATGGTCAATAGGGATAACAATCACTGAACCTCCATGTTCAACAATCTCAAGTATTGTTTCTTGTCCATCGGGGGTTTTGAGATGATCGCGGCGAATCTTGAAAGTACGTCCCTGCAAAAGAGTCTCTGATTTAATTAATTCAAAGGGCATAAGATTTTCCTTTTGATGCAAGCGGCTTGTTCTTCTCATTATAAGACAAAAGCCCAGGCATATGCCCGGGCTATTTGTTATTGCCTGCTCTTCTACGGAATTTTCAACTGCTTTCCAACGGGTAGTACTGAATCAACTGAAATATCAGTGTTCTGCGCGGCGATTTGGGCGGGTTCAACATCGCCATATTTGCAAGCGACTCCATAAACGGTGGTATCACTATTCCCTGTGACCGTATAATTATCTGGATGGTTGCGCAATGCGCGGACGCCGGGGAATCGAGAAGTTACCCGGGTCAAATCCAATGTAAAGCCCGGTATATATATATCCCCCAAACCTAATTGATTTGTACTTAACAACAGACCAGGATCTAAATCATAGCGGCGCGCGATACAGTAGGGGAATTCTTCCTTGCGCAAAGTATATCTATCAGGGCGCGCACCGGTTGGAAGGGGCGTGAGTGAAGGTCCGCTTCCGCTGACAGCCAGCGTCGCAGTTGGGGTAAAGGTTGGGGGCAAATTGACAACGGGTGTGGATGTGAATGTTGCGCTGGCTTGAGGCGTAACGCCGGCTGCGGCGAGCGTCGCTGTTGCCTGTGTGGTGGGTTGCGACGCGGCGGCTGTCCCTGACGCAAAAATTTCCACGTCCGTCATTTGCGTGGCGCCGCTCAACGGTGTGGCGAACAAACTATTTGGATTAATCGGTGTGTTTGTGACGCTGGGTGGTTGCGAATATGGCTGGTTACATGAAGATGTGATGATTGCAACCAGCATCAGGATGGAGGCAACCATCGCGCCTCGTTTCATACTTGCCATAGTCTTCTCCTCAATGTGGAACAAAAGTTTCAATGATGGTAGCACAACAAGTTTAACCCGTCAAGTTTTGGGATGGGATATTAGAGGGATACTAGCGCGCGCATTGATAATCAGATAATGATTGATCAGCGCTCGCTTCTGCATCGCCTCCCGCGTCGACTTGAAGTTGAATCCGCTTCCAAACCTGACACAACCCCTCGCGGATTCCCTTATCCCGCGCGAACGCCTCAGAGGATAATTTTTGCGCGGCTTCGATATTTCCAATCATGGCTTGCGCTTCGATATACGTCAGCCACTCGAACTGATCCTCGGGTTCATAGCCGATTGATATTGCTTCATTGATCAAATCGCTGACTTGATTCCAATTACTTTTCTGCCGCGCCAATTCCGCTTTGGCATGGTAATAACACCATGTATGTTCAGGCTCCGACAGGAAAGGCAGTTTCGCAATTTCGTTCGCATCTGCGGCAATGATGCGCGTTGGATCAGAAAGCGCAATTGCATCCACCAAAAAACGGGATTGACGGCTGTAAGTGATTTCGTCTCCCCGCGCAGGATCGAGGACGCGCAGGCATCCGTTCTTCGGCATGTAGATCACAATCGCTTGTGAAGTGGAACCGCGAAAATCAATAGTGCGAAAAGAAAGATTAATACTTGTGTTCGTTTCGAGCGAGGGCAGAGTTGCCCCGCCAAGACGCTTTTCCACATAAAGCAAGGCATACGGCAGATTAGAGCGGGTATAATCGGGCGCGTACATCCAATTGATGGGTGCGGTGAAGGAAAGATCGGTTTCGTAATCAATGGGCATCTGGTCTGTGAGGAGCACGGTGTCTGGTTTCATTGCAGGAATGCGCCACGCGAGTTGCCAGTAGATTTCCTGTTGTTTTGCCCAGTCCCTGCGGAAGATGTTTGCGTTGAAGAATTGTTGACCAATGCTCAGAGCGATCATTAGCGCGAAAAGAACAGTTTTTAGGCGCGCGTTCCTGATAAGTAACTCAATGAAGCCTGTGGCAAAAAGACTCCCGCCCAACATCATCGAGATCATGAAACGATCGTAACTGGACTGAAGTGTGAGAGGCAGTCCCGCGGCAAAAGAAGGCAGGCGTCCGAGCAAAATCCCTGCCAGACCGATCAGCAGTGCAGAAGCCGCGAATGTTTTTGTTTCGCCTTGAGATAGATCAAGTCTTGCAAGATAAAAAACGAAAAAAGTAAAAGTGACGCTAATCAGCCCCCAGGTCAGAAGAGTTGACGGGGCGGTTATGGCTCCGGCAGTTAACACAATCACCTGACCCCAAACATAAAACCCCGCCTTCCATATGGCTTCAACGATTACAGAAAAGAGGTGCAATATCGTCAGAGGTTCCCTGATTACTTCAACATCATAGGAATCGTATGTTCCCACTGTATAGAAATAAGCCAGCCATGCCGCGTTCGCCAGCCAGATGAGGAGATAGGGTCCCCAACTTTTCAACGTTCGGAGCAACCTTTGACGAAAGCCGTAAACTTCTTCCGAAACAATTACCCAAATGAACAGGAAGCGCAGTGGTTCAAGCCCGATGAAATATTCAGTGGGGAAAACTCCGGCTATCAAAAAGAGAAAGGCATAAACAGCATCATTGCGAGGAGCCGCTGGTCGAGTAGACCGATTGTTCCCTGAGATCATATCGGGACCAGGGCGACGACTGCGAAGCGCGCGGGCGGTGAAACCAAAAGATAACAGATAAAAAATAAGCGGGATCCACTCCTGGTTGATATGTGTCAGCGCTACCCAGTGCTGGCTGTACCCAGGGAAAACCAGAAACAATAAGGAGGCAATGAGGGTGGGCTGCTTGAAGTGGGGGAAAACTTGATTTAACGCGAACCGGACTGAAAGTCCGGAGATGAAGCGAATGACAAGGGCGAAAATCTGCCAGTAGATGGGAATCGGCGGGATCAGACTTGCCGTCACAAAGAAGATCGGCGCTAAAAAAGGACGCACCCCCGCGAAGGCAGGGAAAAATTCCCTTGGTCCCAGAAACTTCGCGATCCAGGCGAAGGCCCAGTCATCCCAGTAAAAACCCGTCAGAGGCAGAAGCAAACCGTACGCGACAATGGTTGTGATCGCAAATATAATGGGAATGCTTTTTGTAGTGAAGCAGGTTGAAGACATTATGAAGTTTTTACTGCCAGGACCTGAACGGCTTGTTCCTTCCCCTTGAAGAGCACGGAGCCAAGCTTTTCAACTTCGATATCGTTTGGCAGACCCTCGCTCGTGTATTGATCTATCAAAACGGGTTGTTGTGCAACCTTTGTATGATCTTCGATGCGCGCCGCAATGTTAACCGCGTCGCCGACGCACGTATAGGTGGCGCGGTGTTGCGTCCCTGTGAAGCCTGCGATTACTTTGCCCGAGGCAATGCCAATGCCGATCTGAACCTGACTTTTGTTTTGCGCGACCCGCTGTTCATTGAATACTTTGAGCAGTTCGATCATTTCGAGCGCGGCGCGCACGGCATATTCGCGATGAGCCTCATGATACACAGGCGCGCCGAAGATTGCCATCATACCGTCGCCCTCCATTTGATTCACGGTCCCGTTATTGCCTGTGATGGCGTCGAACATCAGCGCGAAATAACTGTTGAGCATTTCAATCGTGTCGGAAGGCTCCTGCTTCTCGCTGAGTGTTGTGAATGCCCGGATATCTGCGAACATCACAGAGGCTGTCACATATTTGCCGCCGAGCGAAAAGCCTTCGCGCAAAAGTTGCTCCGCCACTTCGGGCGTGGCAAACATGCGGAATAATTTTCTTTGCTGGTCGCGCAATCGTTTCTTTTCCAGACTTGTATTCACGCGCGCCCGCAACAACACGGGATTCAGCGGCTTGACGAGGTAATCCTCGGCGCCCATCTCGATGCACTTCACCACGCGGTCGAGTTCGTCCGAAGCCGATGTCATGACTACGGGCAGGTCGCGCAAATCGTCATCTTTCAGCAAAGCCTCAAGCACCTCAAAGCCATTCATCACAGGCATGTCAATATCGAGCAGAATCACATCGAACGTTTTCGAGCGCAGCATCTCCATGGCGATTTTGCCGTTCTCTGCGGTCTCAACAAGATGACCATTTTGTTCGAGCGCGTGAGTCAACAATAAACGATTGACGCGGTTATCATCCACGACGAGCATGTGACCAGGTTCGTGCGAAGGCTTCATGACTTTAATTCCTTGAGTTCCAGGCTGGCGGATTGATACGCTTCTTCCAACGCCCTTAGTCTGTCTCCCGTTTCATGGAGTTTGTTCTCCTTCCCAAGCATTTCCAATTCCTTCGCAAGCGCGGCAAGTTGACTCGCGCCGAACGTCGCCGCGTTGGATTTCATCGAGTGCGCCGCGCGTCGGAACGAATCCACATTGTCCGCCTTGAGCGCGGACTTTAATTCATCAATGATTTTCGGCGCGTCTTCAAGGAAGGTGTCTATCAGTTCGTTGATGAAATCCGCGCCAGACATTTGCTTGAGTTCGTCGAAGGTTGTTTTGTCAATTACGGGCATGAGGTCTCCTAGGGTATGTCACTCTGAGCCGTAGGCGAAGAGTCTTGCCTGTCATATGGTGGGGATGTTTCATCGCTACGCTCCTACTAAGGAACAAGAAGTTCAAGAGCATTTTTTGCCACGGATTTCACCGATGAGTCCACTGAAAAAACTCTTTCAACCACAAAGGACACCAAGTGCACAAAGGAATTCTTGAGGGACTTCTCGAAAATGTTGAACTTCCAGGCAAATAATCTTTAAAATTCTTAGCGTTCTTTGCGTGCTTCGCGGTGAAAATATCTTTTTGCAGTGCAGTCACCGATTTGCACGAATTTTTTAAAAACAATCCGCGATCATCCGTGAAACTTGTACTGAGCGTGTCGAAGTATCTGTGGCTAAAGGCTTTGTTTCTTCGTCTCGACAGGCTCGACAACCATCTCTTTGAACAGCGACCTTTTTCGCTCTGGAGATACTCAGCATGACAAATTACCGTCTCGCCGCTTTCATCAACGCGCCCACCAATTCATTGACGCGGATGGGTTTGGCGATGTAATCATCCATGCCCGCCGCGAGGCAGGCTTCGCGGTCGCCTTCCATGGCGTTGGCGGTCATGGCAATGATGCGCGGCTGCCTAGCAGCGGCTAACTTGCGGATGCTGCGTGTCGCTTCGAATCCGTCCATTTCGGGCATTTGCACGTCCATTAATATCACGTCGTATATCTGGCGTTCAAGTGCTTCAATGGCTTCAAGGCCGTTGGATGCCAGGTCTGCGCGATAACCCATTTGATCAAGTAATCTTAATGCAAGTTTCTGGTTCACGGCGTTATCTTCGGCAAGCAAAATGCGCAGAGGATGTTGTTTTGCCATGTCTGCGTTGAGCGCGGTTTTAACAGGAGCGCTTCGAGGCGCCGAGTTGGCTTGTTCGAAGACGCCAATCAAAACGTCGAAGAGATGCGAGAGTTTAAGCGGTTTGGCGATAAGCGCCGCGAAGAGTTTCCTGTCCATATACGCATCCTGGTGTAATCCAGCTGAAGAGAACAAGACCAGGGGAGGAGTCTGCAATCCTTGCGCTTTGTGGATTTCATGCGCCAAATACACGCCATCCATTTCAGGCATATGCATATCGAGGATGGCAATATCGAAGGTCTCTCCATCTTGCATACATTGCAAGGCTTCGAGGGGCGATTCAAAATCATGAGTGGTCATCCCCCACTTGCCGAGCTGCGTGACGAGGATGCGCCGATTAGTCAGGTTGTCATCCACAATCAACGCCGATTTGCCGCGCATGCGCGCGGCGTCACCGGCGTGATACTGTGTTGGGAGTTCGGCAGACTGGGCCTGAATGGTGAACTGGAAGGTGGAGCCTTTTTGTTCGCCTTCGCTTTCAGCCCACATCCCGCCTCCCATCAATTCGGCAAGGCGTTTGCTGATAGCCAGTCCGAGGCCTGTGCCGCCATACTTGCGCGTGGTCGAGGCATCCACCTGCGAGAAGGATTGGAAGAGGCGATGAATGCGATTGGGCGGGATGCCGATGCCCGTATCGCGCACGGAGAAAGTTAGGGTAGTGACAACTTCAGTCGTCATTTCTTGATAACGGCTAAAGTCGTTACTGCTTGATACCGTTACGACGACCTCGCCCTGCTCCGTGAATTTGACAGCGTTGGTGAGCAGGTTGAGCAATATCTGGCGCAGGCGCGTCACATCGCCGACGATGGCGCGCGGCGTTCCGTCTTCGATTTCACAGGCGAGGTCAAGATTCTTTTCCGCGGCTTTGGTGGACACGAGGTCGAGCGCGGACTCGATGCACTCGCGCAAATGGAAGGGCTGGTATTCCATTTCCATTTTGCCCGATTCAATTTTGGAGAAGTCGAGAATATCGTTGATGATGGTGAGCAGGGCGTCACTGCTGTTGCGAATGGTCTCGGCGTAATCCTCCTGCTCGCGGGTGAGTTCCGTTCCGAGCAGAAGACCCGTCATTCCGATAATGCCGTTCATGGGTGTGCGTATTTCGTGACTCATCATCGCCAAAAATGTGGATTTGGCGCGCGTTGCGGCCTCGGCGGCTTGTTGGGCTTCCTGCGCTTCGTTGAAGAGGCGTTGGGTCTCAGCGAAGAGACGCGCGTTTTCCAGTGCGACACCCAAACTCGATGCAAGCGTTTGCAGGAGGCGCAGGTTGTTTTCATCGAACGCGTTGACTCTCGCGCTTTGCACATCCACCACGCCCAGCGCTTGATCCCCAACCATGATTGGCACGCCCAGATAGGATTGAACATCTTCGCTATCTGCCGGCGCGGTGACATAAGCCGCCGCGCCGTTGTCATCCATTTCCTGCGCGGTGTTCAGCAACAACGGCTGGCGCGTGACGATGATCTTTGATGTCAACCCGCCTTCTCCCAATTCCCAGGGCGGCTCATCGTCAAAATATCCGTTGCTGTAACTATAGGTAAGATGGACCTGCCCCGATTTTGAATCATACAGGAGAATATCGGCGATCTCCGCGCTGAAGATCTCGCGCACCTTATCGCCTACCTTGCGCGTCACCGTTTTGACATCCAGGGTCTTTGCCATGGATTCGCCGACATTGTTGAGGATGGCAAGCTCCGCGGCGCGCTGCTCGGTCTCTTTGAGCAGGCGCTGGGTCTCATCGAAGAGGCGCGCATTGTCGAGCGCGATGGATGCGAGCGATGCAAAGCGGCTGAGCAGTTCAACCTCCGCCTCGCCGAACGTGCGGCCCGAATCAAAACTGTAAGCCATGCCCAGCACGCCGACCACCTGCGAGCCGTAATCGGCTCCTTCCCCGTTTCGGCTTTGCGTGAGGAGCGGCACGCCCAGAACTGAATGTACAATGCCGTATCCGAGGTTCTTCGAGCGGCCCGGCCAGTTATCGTAATGGTCAATCACCAGCGGTTGGCCGCTTTCCCAGACTCTGCCCGAAAGCCCCTCCCCGCGCTTTAGGCGCGTTACGGGAGATTGATTGAATGATCCCAGCCCCACTCTCCGTTCCATTTCCATGCCATTGGGTTCCACCAGGTAGATAAAACCGTGCGGCGCGTTCAATAGTTGCCCGGCGCGTTCCATCAGCGTTTGGAGCAAGTCCTTCAAATCGAAGCGGCTGATGATTCCCAGCGTGGTGTTATGCAAAGTAGCCAGGTATTCATTCTGGCGGCGCAGCGCTTCATCTGCACGCTGGCGCTCCAAAATCTCGCCTTGCAGTGCCGTGTTAGCATGGGTCAGTTCCGCTGTGCGTTCTGCAACCCTCTGTTCGAGCGAGCCGATCAAATCCCGCAGATGGGCGGTCATGGTATTGAAGACATCGCCCAGTATGGCAAATTCATCCTGACCAACAACCGGCACCATTTGATCGAAATGTCCCTTTCCGATTTCCCGGGATGCCTGGCTTAACTGACCCAACGGACGGAGGATGCGGCGCGCCAGATACAATGCGGCGATGATTGCCATACCAAGCGCTAACAGGGAGGTGATGATCAGGGCCGCAGTCTGCTCTTTGCTGGCAGCCTCCATTTGCGTGCGAACGCGCGCAACGCCCAGCTCGCTTTCATTTCCGATCTGCGCTGTGATTGTATTGATATCCTTCGTAATATCGCGGAAGACGGTGGTGTTGGTCCTCACTTCCTGGTCCAATGAAACCAGTTCGGCGAAGTTTGCGTGGTATTCATCGAGGCGTTTGATCAAATCGGGGGCTGCTAGGGCTTGGTTGCCGGTTGCCAGTTCCTCCGGTGTATAGGAGTTCGCTAACTTGTCAAACCTGTTTACCAATAATGTTACCCCGTCAATGTATTCCGCCCGGCTTGTGTTGAAATAGCCCTGTTCCTCAGCGCGGATCTGCAATACGAGAGCGTGAAGATTGGAATCGCTCAGGGGCGCAACGTCGGCTTCGATCAAATCCAGTTGATTCTTCAACTCCGTTTCCAAGCCGTCGGCGCGGCCCCGCTCGCGGATCTTGTCAACAGTCGCCGCAAAATATATTTCGTAGCTCCCAAGCAACGGGCGCGCCTTGTCGGTTTGGGCTGCCAGGTTCTGCATGTCTTGATCCTGGCTGGCTTGTGCAAGAGCGTCCAGTTCATTAATGTCCTGGCGGGCGAGCGCAATGTGTTTTTGATTATCCGTCGCGTATTCTTCATAAGCGGCGTCAAACCCCAGTGTGCGCCAGTTATCGAGAAAATTCGCTTCGCTTTGACGCGCCAGCAGGAATTCGCTTTGCGCTTGCAGGCTCAACTCGCGAATGCGGTTTGCCTCCTCCAGCGTCGTCCGCATATTTGTTTCCATCTGGCGCAGACTGCGATACCCGATGACAGCGCTGACAAGGTTGAGCAAAAGTATCAGCCCGAAGCCGAGAACCAGCAGGCTACGGATGGAAGAAAGAGGGCGAATGGATTTTCCGATCATTGGAGCGCGCATAAGAAGCATCCTTCAAATAAAGCAACTTTTTTATGTAGGACCCTAAAGGGTTCCATAGCAATCAAATATTCCCGTTGCGTATAATTTCCTTGCAAATCCATCGTTTCATTTTGCAGGAGAACCTTTAGGGTCTGGGCATTGCCCGAAAATATTTATTTGTGCGCCTTTATCACTGCATCCCAGGCGGCGTTATAAAAGTCGGTATCATCCGGTCCTAGGTCAGCGAGAAAAAACATGAGTCGGCGCGTGGCTTCCGGCGGATAAAGAGACGGATTGTTGAGATCCTCTTTACTGATGAACGGCAGGGAGGCTTGGTTGGGAGACGCATAGCGGATGAAATTGGAAAGAGCCGCGCCCACCTCAGGCTCCAGCAAATAGTTGATGAACTTCTCCGCCAGTTGCGGATGCGACCCGTCAGCCATCACGCAAATATTATCCACCCATACGATTGTGCCTTCTTCAGGGATGGCATAACGCAGGTCGGGATGGTCAGTCATCACCTGGTATATGTCCCCGCTCCATTCAACAGTAATATCCACATCGCCATTTTTCAGCAAATCCTGCCCTGCATTCAGCGTGTAAGTCTTGATCTGATCTGTGTGATCGATGAGGAAATCACGCGCCTGTTCGATTTCGGCATGGTTGGTGGTGTTGGGACTGTAGCCCAAATATAACAACACAGCCGCCAGCGACATGCGCGGATCGTCCAGCAGCGACACGCGTCCTGCAAAGGCTGGGTCGAAGAGATCAGCCCACTTCGTTATCTCACGTCCCGTCTTCTTGATGTTATAACCGATGCCCCCGGTGCCCCATTGATACGGCACACAGTAGCGATTGCCCGGGTCGAAAGGCAGGTTGAGAAAAGACGGATCAATATTCTTCATGTTGGGAACGTTGTCTTTATTGAGCGGCGCAACCAGATTTTCCCGCCGCATGACCGTAAGCATGTAATCGCTCGGCACGACCAGGTCATAAGCGCCCGGGTTGGCGTGAACATCCTCCAGCAGTTGCTCGTTGCTGGAATAGGTGGTGTAGTTGATCTTTACATTGAACTTCTTTTCAAAGTCGCTCAATATCGTTGGATCAATATACGTCTCCCAGTTGTGGAAATCCAACGTCTGTTCAGACTCAGCCGGAGCCTGCGTCGCAGCTTCGGTCGGCGCGGCAGTTTGAGCGGCTCCTCCCGCGCAGGCGGACAAAATCAACGCGACTGCAACCAGGGAAACCATATTGGTAGCACTCAATGAACTTATGCTTCGCTTCGACATCATGTTTTCCATTTGAATTATTCTTTCAACCTACTATCAAAAAGGTTTCGTAGTTGCGACTTCAGTCGCTTTTTAGCCAAGCGACTAAAGTCGGCACTACGTCTTTCAACCTGTTAGCGGCGCGCAGAACGCCTGGCCGATCTTGCCGCGGCTTTGACTCTCGCCTTCGCCCGCGCGGCAGGTTTCGCTTTTGCCTTTGCCTTTCGTTTCGTAGTTCGCTTTACGGGCTTCTTCCATTCCACGGAACGCTGGACAAGCGGCGGAAGGGGAGGCAAGCCCAGTTTTTGTTCCCATTGCGAAATGGTCATGCCGAGAATATCCGAGGCTTGCATCCCATTTGGGATTGCGTTCTGCGCGAGGACCACATAAGGCGCGCAAGTCAGCGCGCAACCCACATAACCCGATGGCACCCACTGATATTTGTAACCGACAAATATTTTGCTGAACAACACATCCTGATCCTGCCCGCACATGATGATGCTTTGTGTCACACTGCGTTGGTTTATTTCGAGCAACAACTTTACCTTTGGCCCGGAAGGGCTGTCGTAGTTGCCGGCATCTTCGATAAACAGGTTGGATTCATACGAGCGATCCGCTGCGATGGCGATGGCGATGTATGACCAGACCCAGGTGGGTCCCTTCACCGTGGCGCTCTTGTTCGCGCAGACGACATGCGCGCCCGGCATGGGCGGGAAGCGCCGCTGTTCGTCAACACCGAAGAGGCGCATGGCGGCATCCAACAATGGCTCGACCGGGTAGACCGGGATCTGCCCACCGTTTTGATTTTCGTAATAGAGCGGCTGGAGTGTGCCATTGGCGATCTCATCGGCAACTCCGAGATCGTAACCCCACAGGGCGCCGTTCAAACCGCAGAAGGAAGAGGCGGTCAGCATGTTGATCTGGCCGATATAGGCATCGTCTTTTTCACAACGATCATAGGAGACAATGCCCTGCGTCCCCCAGTCCAGACCCTGCATCGAAACGATGTCGGTGGAGAGTTTCATCGTCGAGATATAACCCATGCCGCTGGCGCCGGGATTCAAATATCCCATGCAATACGGACCAAACGGACTGACCGCGCCGTTGACCACCTGGGGCAGGGACATCGGCGCTGCGAAGACTTTGTTTTTCATACGGTTTCTCCTCTGATTAATTTTTTGAAAGGCGGTGACTCAGCCTTTGGCGACGAAGGAACATATACTGCTAAATTCACGTTATATTGTATTCCTATTTCTTCTCCGTTTTCGTCAACGCGCCCACCAACTCGTCCACGCGGATGGGTTTGGCGATGTAATCATCCATGCCGGCTTCAATGCACAATTCGCGGTCACCTTGCATGGCGTTGGCGGTCATGGCAATAATGCGCGGCTGTTTCCGAAGGCCCGGCAGGTTTCCAAAACCTGTCAGGTCTCTGATACGACGCGTTGCATCCAAGCCGTCCATTTCGGGCATTTGCACATCCATCAATATAACGTCGTATGTCTGCCGTTCGATGGATTCAATCGCTTCGATTCCGTTGGATGCCACGTCTGCGCGGTAACCCATTTGCTCGAGCAATCTCAACGCGAGTTTCTGGTTGACGGCGTTATCCTCAGCCAGCAGGATTCTCAACGGATGCCGCGCGGCAAGTTCGGGGTCCAGTTTGAAGCGTTCCGCTGCGGATTTCGCCTCCTGCATTTTGGATTCGGTAAAGAGTCCTGCCAGTGTATCGAATAAATGGGATTGTTTGATGGGTTTGGTGAGATACGCTGCGAAGAGATCCGCCTCTGCGCCCGCTTCGCGCCGACCGAGGGAACTGAACAGCACCATTGGAATTTTCGCGTCGCTCGCACGGATGCGTTTCGCCAGTTCCACGCCATCCATTTCAGGCATGTGCATGTCGAGAATGACGAGATCGAATTGTTCCCCGCTTTGAATCCAGCGCAGAGCTTCTTCAGGCGATTCGGTATCGCGCGCCGACATTCCCCACTTCGCTGTTTGCGCGTTGAGGATGCGGCGATTGGTGGCGTTATCGTCAACGACCAATAACCGCTTGCCCTGTAGTTCGGGCTGCGCGCCGATATAGTCGCGCTGATTTGACGCGGGCAACTCTGCGACGGGGGCAAGGATGCTGAACGTAAATACCGCGCCTTTGCCAAGCCCTTCACTCTCAGCCCACATCTCGCCGCCCATCATCTCGGCGAGTCGTTTGCTGATGGCAAGACCGAGCCCCGTGCCGCCGTATTTTCGTGTGGTGGACGAGTCGGCTTGCGAGGACGATTGGAACAGGCGGTTCATTCCTTCGGGTGAGAGACCAATCCCGGTGTCACGGACGGAGAAACGTAGATATGTAGCGTTTACTTGTTTACTTGTATACCGGTTTACGTGTGTACTTGTTTCCTGGTCTACACTCACTGTGAGAACTACCTCACCCTTCTCCGTAAACTTGATTGCGTTGCTGAACAGGTTGATCAATATCTGGCGGAGGCGGGTCACGTCGCTTTTGATTCCAACAGGCACATCGTCGTCAATGATGTAGGCCGTGTCGATTCCTTTTTCGACGGCGCGCGCAGTCACCAGGTCCAGCGCGGATTCGACGCACTCGCGCAAATCAAACGGCTGTGATTCGATATCCATGCGCCCTGCTTCGATCTTGGAGAAATCCAGGATGTCGTTGATGATGGTGAGCAGGGCGTCGCCAGAGTTGCGGATGGTATCGGCATAGTCGCGTTGTTCCTTGTTGAGTTCGGTGTCCATTAAGAGACCGCTCATACCGATGACTGCGTTCATCGGTGTGCGGATCTCGTGACTCATCGT
>CAZIYY010000003.1:14786-68494 GCA_964543585.1 uncultured Anaerolinea sp.
AAGGAAGGAACTCTTGGCTTCGTTGGCTTGTTCGGCTGAGGCGCGCGCTTCCTGTGCTTCATTGAAGAGGCGCACGTTTTCGAGCGCGACGCTCATCGAGTTGGCGAGGGTAGTGAGCAGGCGGATATCGGAGTCGTTAAAGGCATATTCCTTTTCCATATTTTGCAAGCCGATATTGCCGATAACAGTCTCACCTACGACCAGCGGAACCCAAACCACAGACATTTTAATATCCTCGTGAACGCTTGTTTGGACCCCAAACTGGTGCATGGTTTCTGCTACATTTTCATTGATCAGCAATGGCTGGCGGGCAGTAATCAAATGCTCGTCAATTTTATTGAAAGGCTCGGCGTCTTTGCGGACTGGTTCGCCGGTTTCCCAGACCAGATGCAGGGTGGACGTTCTAGTAGTATAGTCATAGGTTTCGATAGCAACAGTTTGGACATTGAAAATCTTCTGGATTTGCGCGCTGACCAAATCATAGATCGCTTGCACATCTAGCTTGGAAGCCAGCCCCTCCTGCACGCTGTTGATAATGCCGAGTTCAGCGGCGCGTTGTTCTGTCTCGTTGAGCAGACGCTGGGTCTCATCGAAGAGCCGCGCGTTTTCAAGAGCAACACTCATTGAGTTGGCAAGGGTTTGCAGGAGGCGTACATCCGAGTCGCTCCATATGTTTTCGTGAACGATATTCTCCAAAACGATGGCTCCCCAAGCTTCTTTACCTCTGAGTAATGGCACGCCGAGCCAGTTAATCTCGGGAATCTCAGCATCGCCAACAGTGATAGAACCGTACTTTTCATCGGTTTCCTTGTTTGCATGATTCAAAAGCAAAGGCTTGGCTGTCCGAATGACATGTGGACCATATCCACCTTCTTCGAGTGGATGTGACTCAACTTGGACGCTCTTCCCCGCGCTAACATAGTAAGGGTACTGTAAAAGATTTGTCTGCTGATCCAAAACACGGATGGATACAGCCTGTGCTTGCGTTACGAAGATTTCTCGGATTTTATTTCCGATCAGCTCATAGATGGCTTGCATGTCTAGTTTTGATGCCAAGCCCTCCTGCACACTGTTGATGATCTGCAATTCCGCCGCGCGTTGTTCGGTCTCTTGAAGCAAATGTTGTGTCTCATTGAAGAGCCGCGCGTTTTGAATGGCGGTTCCCATATTCGAAGCAATTGTCTCGAGCAGACCAATGGAGAGATCTGTATAAGCGTTTTCCTTTTCAAAGTCCTGAAGTGTGATCCCGCCGACCAGTTCCTTGCCTGCGAGCAGCGGCACCATGACAAAGGATTTGGGAATTTCGTCTCCTACTGTCATCGCTCCAAGTTTTCTCCAGGGTTTTTCCGCGTTTGTGTTAACCACCAATGACCTGCCTGCTCTTGTTGAGACGCGCGCATTGAATTTGTTCAGTGGGAATGGCTTTAGAGCGATACGTTTGCCGTGACGATAAACGTAAGGCGATTGCATGACATTGGTTTTCGCGTCATACAGACCGATACCGATATTTTCCACTTTGAGTGATTCGCGTAACTTGTCGCCCACGCGTTCGATCATAGTATTCAGGTCCAGTTCTTCGGTGAGGGTTTGCCCGATGTTGTTGATGAATTGCAATTCTGCGGCGCGTTGCTCGGTCTCATCGAAGAGGCGGGCGTTTTCGAGGGCGGCGCTTAGACTGTTCGCCAGGGTCGTGAGCAGGCGTACATCCGACTCGCTGAACGCATTTTCGCGATCCACATTCTGCAGGCTGATCGCGCCCCTAACCTGATCGCCGGTCATAAGCGGGGCAAAGAGGACGGCTTTGGGAGTTTGGTCGCCGCCAATGATCTTGGGCTGAATGCCGATGGCGGACAGCTCGTTTAACCAGTTGGCATTAATAAGCAGGGGTTGCCTGGTGCGAATCAAGTGACGGGCGGTGTCGGTCAATGGAAGCGGATCGATGTTCAGCCGTTCGCCTTTTTTGGCGTAATATTGATGATGCAGCAGGCCTGTCGTGAAATCGTAGGTGACAATGGTGGCAATTTGAGCGTCAAAGATGGCGCGAACTTTTTCGCCGATCAATTCATATAGTTTTTGCAAATCGAGTTGAGAAGCGAGCGCTTGTTGAACGCTGTTGATGATGGCGAGCTCCGCGGCGCGTTGCTCGGTCTCTTTGAGCAGGTGTTGGGTTTCGTTGAAGAGGCGCACGTTCTCGATGGCAATGGCGGCTTGATCGGCGAAAGTTCCTAATAATGAGATTTGCTTCTGAGAAAATGGATGTACCTCGTTCCGGCGGACAACAATTGCACCGATTGCATTTCCCTCGCGCAATAACGGCGTCGCAAGCGTAGTCCGATGTCCGAGGCGTTTTTGGAGGGCGATACTATCTGGATATTCTGATTCGGTCAATTGCTGTACATCTTCGATATGAATTGTTCTATGTTCGATGACTGCGCGACCGGTGATTAAACCGCGCGCCAGAGGCAAGGTCTCTCCATCTTGCAGGGCTGGGATCGGTCCATGGTGTGTAACCTGGCTAAGCAGGTCGCCATCCACTTTATAGATTTGCACGTCGTTTGCTTCACACAACCGCGCCGCATTCTGCGCGACTGCTTCCAGCACGGGCCGGATTTCAGTAGGCGAACTGGCGATCACACGCAGGATTTCGCTGGTGGCGGTCTGTTGTTCCAGTGCTTCGGTGATCTCGGCAAAGAGTTGCGCGTTTTGCACCGCAATTACAGCCTGTCGCGCAAGACCGTTCAGGAATTCCAACTCGGCTTCGATGAACTCGTTTCCTTTGCCATTGCGCCAGACAGCCATCAAACCTTTCAGTTCATCATTGGCAAGCAACGGGACGGCGATCAAATGTTCATCGGGCGCTTCTTCAGTGCCTGTAATGAGAACGGTGCGTGGGTCTGCGTTTGTGTCGTTTGCGATCTCGCCCACTTTTGTGCGCGCAATATCGCCAAGGAGCCCCTCGCCTAATTTGATCGTATCATTGCGAAGTTCTTCGGCTTCCTCACCCACTGCGGCAATGGCGCGGAATATTTTCCCGTCACCTTCGGGCAGGAAGAGCGCGCTCAGGTTGCCGTTGAGCAAATCTTTCGCGTGCGAAGCGATCCCCTCCAAAACAGTGGATGATTCAAGCGACGAGGATATATCGCGTCCCACCTCCACCAGCGCGGACATTTCACGGGCGCGCCGCTGTGTTTCCAGGTACAAACGCGCGCTTTCAATCGCAATGGCTGTTTGACGCGCGACACTGACGAGAAAATCAAGGTCGGGTTGTCCGAAGAGTCCATCTGCCCAGGGACGCCAAACAGTAATAAGACCGATGATCTGGCCGCGCGAAATCAACGGCGCAGACATCAAGCCCTCTTCTTCCTCGTCTTCTTCCGTCGTTCCCGGAATATGGAAACGGCGCGGGTCGCGTTGAGGGTGGTTTACAAACTCAGCCACGCCTGTTTGCGCGATATTCCCTGTAATGCCGCGCCCCAAGGGAATTGGGGATGATTTGATTTCTTCGGTAAATGTGCCCAATGCAACAGGGGCGTGGAAAGCGTCACCATCACGCATATAAATGGCAATGTCGCGCACGCGCAGGATTTCCTTGGCGTGAGTTGCGATTCGTTCGAGAACAGGCTCAAGATCACGCGAGGCGGCGATGTCGCTCCCGATCTCCGCCAATGTTGCCATCTCACGCGCTCGGCGCTGGGTCTCGGCGTGCAGTTGCGCGGTGTGGATTGCCGCGCTCGCGTTCGCCGCGATGGTGGTGAGCAGGCGTAGGTCGTCGTCGTTGAAAACACCCTCCGCGGTTGTGCTTTGCACGCTTAACACACCGATGGTCTCTTTGCCCGATTTGATCGGCACACCCAGATAAGAAAGCGACTCTTTGCCCACGAGTTTTGTGCCTAACTTCCTTCGGCGTTCTTTGATATTCTTGTTGATGAGCAAGGGTTCGCTGGTCTCGATAATCTTGCTCGTCAACCCCTCGCCCAGTTTTTGCGGGACCATCTCTTCGCCGAATTGATAAGGGAAGTTGATGAGATTCGTCTGCGGATCGAGCAATGCCACGTAGACGATATCCGCAGCGAAGATCTCCCGCATCTGACTCCCGATGAGTTGGATCATTGAATCCAGTTCTGTTTCCGCCACGAGAGCCTGACTCACCGTGCTGATGGCGGAAAGTTCCGTCGCGCGTTGCTCGGTCTCTTTGAGCAGGCGATTGGTCTCGTCGAAAAGGCGCGCGTTTTCGAGGGCGACGCCCATATTGGAGGCAAGCGTGGAGAGCAGGCGAATGCCATTCTGGTCATAGGCATATTTAGTGTAGGTGTGAACAGATACCACGCCGATGACTTTATCCCCAACGATAATCGGCACGCCAAGGTAGGACTGGGTTACGGTGGGATTCACTTCCGCCGCCTCCGGCGGATAGTACGCGCCCAGTGCCGCGGCTTCGTCTGCTGTCCCCAACACCAGCGGCTGGCGGGATGTAATGACGCGCGAAGTGAGTCCGGTCCCGAGCGGGAACGGCTGAACATCTTCCACGTATTTTCCCTCATCCCATTCGTAGATCGGCAGGATCATTTTGGTCGAGGCGTCCAACATGAGAATGGAGGCGGCGTCAGCTTTGAAGATTTCGGTGACTTTATCGCCGACGATGCGGGTGATGGTTTGCGCGTCTAGTTGCTTCGACATATCCTCGCCCACACTGTTGATGATGGCGAGTTCGGCGGCGCGTTTCTCGGTCTCATTAAGCAGACGCTGGGTCTCGTCGAAGAGACGCGCATTTTCAATCGCCACACCCATATTGGCGGAAAGTGTTTGCAGGAGGCGCAGGTTGTCTTCACCAAAGGCGTTGCGCCTTACACTTTGCACGTCCACCACGCCCAATACTTTATCGCCCACCATGATGGGCACACCCAGATAGGATTGAACGTTCTCATTATCCATCGGCGCAGTGAGGTAAGCCGCCGCGCCGCTGTCATCCATTTCCTGCGCGCTGTTCAGCAACAGAGGCTGGCGCGTAACAATGATCTTTGATGTCAGCCCGCCCTCGCCCAATTCCCAGGGTGGCTCATCGTCAAAGTATCCATTGCTATAACTATAGGTTAAATGAACCAACCTTGTTTTTGGATCGTAGAGCAGGATGTCCGCAATTTCCGCGTTGAAGATCTCGCGCACTTTATCGCCCACGTTGCGTGTCACGGTCTTGACATCCAGCGTCTTTGCCATGGCTTCGCCGACGCCGTTGAGGATGGCAAGTTCAGCGGCGCGTTGATTGGTCTCTTTGAGCAGGCGCTGGGTCTCTTCGAAGAGACGCGCGTTTTCAAGCGCGACGCTCATGCTGTTGGCGATTGTCGAAAGCAGGCGGACGTCTGAATCGTTAAACGCATTTTCACGATCCAGGTTTTGCAGGCTGATTATGCCTGTCACTTCATCGCCAACGATCATGGGCACGAAGAGCAGCGATTTGGGTTCCTCGCCTTCGAGGATTGGTTCTTCCCCCATTTCAGTTGCAAGTTGCCCGTAACCCTGATTGATCAACCAAGGTTGGCGCGTTTCGACAACTCTTTGACGGAATTGGTCAATTGGTACAGGTTTGTTGATAAGCAATCGTTGGTCGCGTTCGATCAAATAGCGGTGATCAATCTCCTGGGTGGCAGGATTATAGAGAGAGATCAGGGTAGCCTGGGCATCAAATATTTCCCGAACTTTATCGCCGATCAGATCAATGATGGCTTGGAATTCGAGTTTGGATGCCAGACCTTGTTGAACGCTGTTAATCACTGCGAGTTCAGCATTGCGCTCCTCGGTCTCTTTCAGCAAGCGCTGGGTCTCATCAAAGAGACGGGCGTTTTCGAGGGCGACGCTCATGCTGTTAGCGAGCGTGGTCAGAAGGCGTATATCGGAGTTGTTAAATGCAAATTCCTTCTCATCGTTTTGTAAGCCAATGTTGCCAATCACAACATCCCCAACGATTAGCGGTATCCAAATGGTGGACATTTTTTGGTTGTCGGATGTGCCGGTCTGAACTCCGAACTGGCGCATGGTCTCTTCGACTTTTTCATTTATCAAAAAAGGCCGGCGGGTCTGGATAAGTTGTTCGTCAATTTTATTAAATGGTTCAGGAACTTTGCGGATCGGCTCGCCGCTCTCCAAGACCAGATGCAAGGTGGATGTTTTGGTACTGTAATCGTAAGTCTCGATGGCAACAGTATGTACTTTGAAAATTTCGCGAATTTTTGCACTGACCAGGTCGTAAATTGCCTGCATTTCCAGCTTGGAGGCAAGACCGGTCTGCACACTGTTGATGATGGCGAGTTCGGCGTTATGCTGTTGAGTCTCATCGAAGAGACGCGCGTTTTCGAGCGCGACGCTCATGCTGTTGGCGAGGGTTTGTAGCAACCGCGCATCGGACTCGGTAAAGGCATGCTCGTGTTCCGTATCGTGGATACTGAGCGCACCGAGCATGGCATTCCCTATTGCAAATGGAACACCTAGAAAGGATTTGCCGACAGTAAACCCTTCAGGCGGGATCGCGTCGTGCGCCAATATCTCCTCTTCAGTGCCAAGATTCAACGGCTTGGTGGCATAAAGAATGCGGCGGGTGATATTTTTACTTAATGGCTCGGATGGAATTTCGATTCGCTCATTGCCAAGTACCCAATAGGGCCATGAGACTAATTCAGTTGTTTTATCGTAGAGCGCTATAAAGACACTATAAGCTTTCGTGATAGCGCGTACTTGATCACCAACAAGGTCAATAATGGACTGAAAATCCAATTTTGATGCGAGTCCCTGCTGGATGCTGCTGATGATCTGCAGTTCCGCTACGCGCTGTCCCTCGGCTTCAAAGAGACGCGCGTTCTCGATGGCGACGCCCATGTTGGAGGAGAGCGTTTGCAAAAGGCGCAGGTGATTCTCGTTGTAGGCATGTTGACGGTATTCGGAAATATGGACGATGCCTAATACCTTATCACTCACAACAATCGGAACGCCAAGCCATGATTGATAACTAACCCCCGACCCTTTTTCTACCGCTTCGGGCGGTATGTACGCGCCGTTGGCAATTAGTTCTTCAGAAGTGCCCAACAAGAGCGGCTGGCGGGATTGAATGATTTTCGAGGTCAACCCCTTGCCGAGTGGGAACGGTTTAAGATAATCTACATAGCCGCCTTTGTCTTTGTCGTAAACGTAGTGAAAGTGAATCAGGTTGGTTTGCTGTTCGACCAGGTTAATAGCGACAGCTTCGGCATTAAAAATGTCGCGCACTTTATCGCCCACAATGCGTGTCACGGTCTTGACATCCAGCGTTTGTGCCATCGCTTCGCCCACGCTGTTGAGGATGGCGAGTTCGTCCGTGCGCTGGCGTTCCGCTTCGAGGGCGAGGGCGCGCGTCAACGCGGTGGCGATGTGTTGCGCCACGAATGCCAGCACTTCGTCATCTTGATCTGTGTAGTGAATCCCAGGGGTATAACTCTGCACGAAAATCGCGCCGAGCGTTTTGCCGTCCGCCTGAAGCGGGACAGAAATCCCATCCACCGATAATGTACCTACCAGTTCTATTTCATTCCTTGCGACCATCTCGAGGAACAAATCATTCCATTCCGCGCCGTGTCGCTGCATTTTGCCTGTGCGAATGACCCAACTGGTCGCATTGTGAAAGTTTGCCAGTGGCTGTGGGGGAGGCGCTTCATCCTCTTCATCCACAAAGTATGGGTAACTGAGAATCCCGCTTTGTTCGTCATAAATGGCTATAAAGAAATTCCCCGCATACATCAACTTCCCCACGATCCTGTGCAGTTTCTTATAGAACGACTGCATATCGCGCACCGCGCTCGCGGCATCCGCGATCTCATACAACGCCTTCTGGATTTTCAACTGGCGTTTCACATCTGCTGGAATGGACTTCGTTACTGCCACGCTTTTTGAGGATTTGCTTTTCGCTGCTTTTTTGACCTTTGGCACGTTCGCTTTTTTCCTGACAACCTTGCTCGTGGGTGCTGACTTCCTTGCCATGCTTACCTCTATAGTGGTTTATCTCAGAATACCGAGTACACCTGTACCGGGATGGTTTTCCCCTTAAATATAACCTCTCCAAGCGCATCCACGCGCATGGAATCCGGCAGACCGGCGCGGGTCTCGGCATCGAAGAGGATGGGTCTGCCGGATTCCTTGGTATACGCTTCAATGCGCGAGGCTAGATTGACCGTATCACCTACGCACGTGTAGGTGGCGCGGTGTCGTGTGCCTGCGTACCCTGCGATCACAGTGCCCGATGCTATGCCTATCCCGATTTTGAGTTGCACCTTTTCAGCCGCCGCCTGTTTTTGGTTAAAGGCTTTCAAGGTGTCCATCATTTCCAGAGCGGCAAGCACGGATTGCTGCTGGTGCTCTTCATTTTTACCGATGACTCCAAAGAGCGCCATCAACCCATCGCCGATGATCTGGTTGACAATGCCGCCATGACGCGAGATCGGTTCGAACATGGAGGCAAAGTAACTGTTGAGCAATTCGATTGTATCCGCCGGGCTGCTCTTTTCGCTGAGTGCGGTAAAGGAGCGAATGTCGGTGAACATGATGCTGGCGCTGATCATTTTCCCGCCCAGCGAAAACCCGTTGGCCATTAACTGCTCGGCGACTGCCTCGCTGGCAAAGGTGTGTAAAAGCTTGCGCTGTTGATCGCGCAGGGACTTCTTTTCAAGGCTGGCAGTAATGCGGGCATGTAACAGGGTTGGCTCAAACGGCTTGGGCAGATAATCCTCCGCCCCCTGTTGGATGCCTCTCACCACACTCTGCAGATCGTTATTCGCCGAGATGACAATGACGGGAATATCGCGCGTGGCTGGGTTGGCTTTGAGGCGTTCCAGCACGGCGAATCCATCCATAATGGGCATCATGATGTCGAGCAGGATCAGATCAGGCGGCGATGATTGAACTTGATCGAGCGCCTCCTGCCCATTGGTGGCGGCGATGGTTTCGTAATTCAGTTCCTCAAGTTCCTGTTCAAGGTAATCCACATTGAAGGGTTCATCGTCCACGATCAGAATGCGGGGTCGGTTGGTCATGGTTATCCCAAATACTCCCTCAATTTTTTCAACAACAGGTCTTCATCCACGGGCTTGGTAAGGTAATCGTTACAGCCCGCTTCCTTCGCTCTTGCCGCGTCGCCATTCATGGCATGGGCGGACAAGCCGATGATCGTCACAGAGGGTTGCGTTTCGCGGATATGGCGTGTGGCGTCATATCCATCCATGATGGGTAATGAAATATCCATCAGGATCAGATCAGGATGGTTCTGCTCCGCCATTGCCACGCCTTGCGCGCCGTCTCTTGCGACAAGCAGGTTGTAGTCATCTTCGAGCAGTTGAGTGATGAGATCTATGTTCAGTTCGGTGTCTTCGACGATTAATATTGTTTTCAAGTTTTTTTCTCCGTTTTATTTTGGAGTGTGGGAACTCGTGTGCCCGTTAGGGTATGCTCCCACCGACGGCAAGCCGTCGGACTCCAGAGTTCTAATTCTTTATCAACACGCTATTGACCTCTTCGATTAACTTCGTTCCATCAAAGCCTTGTTTCTTCATCACGAAGGCAACGGATTCCTTGAGGGTCATGGATTCATCATCCGTCAATTCCTTGGCGCTGATGACAATGATGGGGATGTTTCTCAATTCGGGATTTGCGCGCAATCTTTCGATAACGCCAAAGCCGTCGAGTTTGGGCATCATCAAGTCGAGCAGGATCACATCGGGGCGATTCACTTCGATCGCCTCCAAACCTGCCATGCCATCTTGCGCGGAATCTAATTTGAAATCTGATTCGGGGAGCAGTTGATGGAGCATGTCTGCCACATGCGGGTCGTCATCCACGACGAGGATGTGTTTGAGAGTGCCACCTTCCCGGGCGGTGACCCGTTTGAGCGCGTCCAGCACTGCCGCGGGGTCGAGCGGCTTCAACAAATATGCCGCGGCGCCGAGACGGAACCCCAACGCTTTCTTATCCACAATGGTGAGCAAGATGACAGGGATATCCGTGGTGAGCTCATCTGCTTTCAGATCGTGTAACACCTGCCAGCCGTCCTTATCGGGCATAAGAATATCCAACAGGATGGCTTGTGGTTTCAGATCACGCGCCATTTGATGACCCTCGATGCCATTGCGCGCGCCGATCACTTCAAACTCATCTTGACTCAGATTTTCCTGTAGGAGGTAGACCGCGTCGGGATCGTCGTCAATGACGAGCACGAGTTTTTTGGACGCGTCCGCTTTCAGCAGATGAGTCGCTTGTTGTGTTGATTCAGGTCCGGGGGACGATGAGGCGGATCGATATCCGTATTGCATTGGAATGGTGAGGGTAAACGTCGAGCCCTTGCCAAGTTCACTCGTTGCAGATAATTCCCCACCGAGTAAGCGCGCGAGGTTGCGGCTGATCGCAAGCCCCAATCCTGTTCCGCCATATTGGCGCGTAGTGCTGGTATCAGCCTGCTGGAATTCCTCGAAGATGCGCCCGAGGGCTTCCTCACTGATGCCGATGCCGCTATCAACGACATCCACGACCAGGTTTGACTCTGCGCGGCGCATTTGCAAAGTGATTTTGCCTTCATGCGTGAACTTCGCCGCGTTGCTCAACAGGTTAAGAATAATCTGCTTGATCTTATCCTGGTCGGAATGGACGATGGCGAGCGAGGGATCGATATCCTTTTTCAGGCGCACATTGGGTTTGAGCAAAGGCGCGGCGGTGTTGGCACACAAATCTGCGAGGGCGGTGATGTTGAAATTGGACGCCTGCACATCCATGCGGCCCGCTTCGATCTTGGCAATATCGAGCACAGTGTTGATGAGGTTGAGTAAATGCTCTGCACTCGTGAGAACCTTATCGAGGTTATCGGTTTGTTTTACGGGGAGCGCGCCCTCGGCTTTGCGGCGGACGATGCGTGTAAAGCCGATGATGGCGTTAAGCGGTGTGCGCAGTTCATGACTCATGTTGGCGAGGAAGGCGCTCTTGGCGGTGTTGGCTTGTTCGGCGGCGGTGCGTGCAGATTGCGTTTCATCGAACAAGCGTGAATTCTCGATTGCAATCGCGGCTTGCCGACCCAGTCCCACCAGGAAGTCCAGGTCCACTTGTGAGAATGTGCCTGCAGTACGGTCCTTGTAAACAGAGATTACGCCGATGGTGCGGTTGCCGGCAATAAGCGGCGCGACCATCATGGTCTCAGGGACCTCCTCCTGATCGGGTGTGCCTGCCACATGCACGCCGCGCGGGTCGAGTTCCACATTGTCCACCACTTCGGCGATGCCCGATTGGGCAATGCCGCCTGTGATCCCTTCGCCGAGTGTAAGAACGTCGGCTAAATTTTCATCGGCATAAAGACCCAGCGCGAGGGCGGTGCGCAGTGATTTCCCCTCCGCATCTACAAAGCGCAAAATGGTATCGCGCGCAGCGAAAAGGGTATGTACGTTTTCAACAACAGTCTTTGTGACTGTATCCAATTCAAGCGTAGCGGAGAGTTCGCGCCCCACACTGGCAATGGTCGCCATCTGGAAGGCGTTGCGTTGTGTTTCCAGATACAAGCGCGCGCTTTCGATGGCGATGGCGGTCTGACGCGCCACGCTGATGAGGAAATCCAGTTCAGGTTGGGTGAAGAGCCCATCTGCCCATTGACGCCAAACAGTGATCATGCCGATGGTTTGTCCGCGCGAGATCAACGGAGCGGACATCAAGCCTTCCTGCTCCTCTTCAGGTTCGGGCGTTCCAGGAACATGATAGGCGCGCGCATCGCGTTGTGGGTAGTTGATAAATTCAGCAACGCCCGTGCGGGCAATATCGCCGATGATGCCTCTACCTAAAATAGCCGGTGAGGCTTTGATCTCTTCGGTATATTTGCCAAGCGCCACGAGCGCGCGGAACGTTTCATTTTCGTTCTCACGAAGATAAATGGCAATATCACTGACTTTCATAATATCTTTAGCATGCGCTGCGATCTTTTCAAGTACGGGTTCCAGTTCGCGTGTGGCGGCAATGTCATTCCCGATCTCGGCAAGTGTAGCCATTTCCTGCGCGCGGCGTTGTGTCTCGGCGTGCAGTTGTGCAGTGTGGATGGCAGAGCCCGCGTTGGCGGCGATGGTGGTCAGCAGGCGTAACGAATCATCGTTGAATATGCCTTCCTGTTTGGTACTTTGTACGCTGATCACGCCGATGGTCTCTTTGCCTGATTTGATCGGCACACCGAGATAGGATAGAGCCTCCCTGCCTACGCGCGTCGCGCCGATTTCCCTGCTTCGTTCATCCACATTCTTGTTGATGAGCAGTGACTCGCCAGTTTGGATGATCTTGCTCGTGAGCCCTTCGCCAAGCTTGAGCGGAGTGAGCTCCTGCCCCACTTGATACGGGAAGTGGATGAGATTCGTCTGCGGATCGAGCAACGCCACGTAGACGATATCTGCATCGAAGATCTCCTGCATCTGACTCCCGATCAGCTGGATCATGTTATCCAGGTCGGTTTCCGCCACCAAGGCCTGGGTCACGGTGCTGATGGCGCCGAGTTCAGCGACGCGTTGTTGTTCGGCATTGAAGAGCCGCGCATTCTCGAGCGCAATGCCCATACTGCCCGCCAATGTTTGCAACAAGCGCACATCCGATTCGGTGAAGGCATTTTCGCGTTCAAAGTTTTGCAGGCTGAAATATCCATTGACTTTAGCGCCTGTTCCAAAGGGGACATAGATCAAAGACTTGGGCGCCTGCGTTCCTTCAACAGTTTTTAATCCATATTGTTTGGTTGCTTCAACGCTGTTTTCGTTGATCACTACGGGCTGACGCGTGGAGATGAGATGATTGTTCATCGGGCTGAATGGCAACAGCTCATCATCCAATATGCGTTCCCCATTTTCAAAACCGTAATCCAAACGCGAGACTTGTTTCTCATGGTCGAACGAACTGATCAAGACCGATTGCGCGTTGAACATGCTTTGGATCTTGTCACCGACCAGATCGAAGATGGCTTGCATATCCAGTTTGGATGCCAGCCCTTCCTGCACGCTGTTGATGATGGCAAGTTCCTGCGCGCGCTGTTCGGTCTCTTTGAGCAGGCGGTTGGTCTCCTCGAAGAGACGCGCATTTTCGATGGCAACACCCATGTTGGCGGATAGGGTCTGCAGCAGGCGCACACTATCTTCATTGTAGGCGTACTGCTTGTAGCTCTGTACGCTGACCACGCCCAACACCTTATCCCCAACAACAATGGGGACGCCCAGCCAGGATTCGGTCTGGTCTTCATTGCCTTCAGCGTCATCCAATTGCACGGAACTCAGTGCATCAGACTCTGCGCCCGTTCCCAGCAATAAAGGCTGACGTGTTTTTACGACTCTGGCATTCAAGCCTTCATCGAGCGAGAATACCATTTCCTCCAAATAGCCCTTATCGTAGGCATAGACCAGGCGGCTCTTATTCTTCTCGACCTCTGCCAGATTGATCATCGTGACATCGGCGCTGAAAATATCCCGCACCTTATCGCCCACGATCCGCACCACAGTGGGCACATCCAAATTCTTGGACATGGCTTCGCCCACACTGTTGATGATGGCGAGTTCAGCGGCGTGTTGTTCAGTCTCTTTGAGCAGGCGCTGGGTCTCGTCGAAGAGACGCGCGTTCTCGAGTGCAACGCCCATGGAAGCAGCAATCGTTTGCATTAGGCGCACATCCGAATCGCTGAATGCATTTTCGCGTTCATAATCTTCAATGATAATTGCTCCAATTACTTTATCGCCTGCAATAATTGGATTGTTGACCATTGATTTTGAAGTATCACTTCCAGGAATGCTGGGCACTCCGAATCTTTGCATGATCTCAATTGTGTTACCAACAATTGAAGAACGAGTTTTACGCATTTCCTGGAACATACTAGTGGATTTTGCTGGCGCCGTAGTAAATCTTTTTCCATGTTCATACTCGTAAGGATAATGCATTAGATCGGTTTGCTCATCATAAAGGCGAATACCAATATCTTTTGTATTGAGCACCTCACGTAATTTATCCCCTACAAGATTTATGATAGATTGAAATTCAAGCTTGGACGCCAGTCCTTGTTGAATACTGTTGATGATGGCGAGTTCGGCGGCGCGTTGCTCGGTCTCTTTGAGCAGGCGCTGGGTCTCATCGAAGAGACGCGCGTTTTCGAGCGCGACGCTCATTGAGTTGGCGAGGGTTTCGAGCAGGCGCACATCACCCTCATTGAAGGCATTCTCGTGGTCAATGTTTCCCAGCTTGACCATGCCTTTAACCTCATCACCAACGATGAGAGGCACAAAGAGCGAGGATTTGTCCGGTACAAAAGAAGTGCTTGCAATTTCAACAGGAACGAGTCCGAGTTTAGCCATGCGTTCTTCCCAATGATCATTGATAAGAAGCGTTCGATGTGTATGGATCAGATGTTTGCTTATATCAGTGAATGGTACAGGTTGTGGATAGAATCGTTCTCCCTTTTCCATATTATATGTACAGTAAGCCAGCTTCGCCAGGTGGTCAAAGATGACGATGACGACAGCTTGCGCGTCAAAAATCTCATGGATCTTTTCCCCAACCAAATCGTAGATGGCTTGCATATCCAGTTTGGATGCGAGCCCCTCCTGCACGCTGTTGATGATGGCGAGTTCGGCGGCGCGGTCTTCGGTCTCTTTGAGCAGGCGCTGCGTCTCGTCGAAGAGTCGCGCGTTTTCGAGGGCAATGCTCATACTATTGGCGAGGGTTTGCAGGAGGCGTACATCCGAGTCACTGTAGGCATCTTCACGATCCATGTTCTGCAGGCTGATCACACCAGTGACATGGTCACCCGCCATCATGGGCACAAAGATGCAAGATTTTGACATCTCGCCGTAGAGAATGGGATTGCCATACTCGACAGAGAGTCGCTCCACGTCTCGATTAATAATCAGCGGTTTTTTATTTTCAATGACATGTTTGCGAAAGCCGAAAGATGGAATGGAACCTTCAACCAGTGTGCGGTCGCCTTTCTCGTACGAGTAGCTATCAAATATCATTGCAGTGGCTGCATCATAAGTCATGATGCTAACTGTATGCGCGTCAAAAATCTCGCGGATTTTATCGCCGACCGCATCATAGATGGCTTGCATCTCGAGTTTTGCGGCAAGCGCAGCTTGCACACTGTTGATGATGGCGAGTTCGGCATTACGTTGTTGAGTCTCATCGAAGAGACGCGCATTCTCAAGGGCGACACCCATGGACGAAGCCACAGTTTGCAGCAAGCGCACATCTGATTCGGAGAATCCGTATTCGCGTTCAAAGTTTTCAACGCTGATCGTGCCGATGACACGGTCACTGCCGATGATCGGCACCCGCACCATGGATTTGCTCTCGTCCGTGCCAGGGACGGCAGGACCAAACATGGCTAATGATTCCGCTAACGTGTTGACCACGATCGGCTGGCGCGTTTCCAAAATTTTGAACCAGGCTTTTGAGCGGGGGGTATTCGGCGGCGGCGGGGTCAATCGGGTGCCATGTTCGTAGCTATACATTGCATAGGACAGGTTGGCTTTGGCGTCATACCAATGAATGGCCATATCGCCTGTGTTGAAGATCTCGCGCAGTTTATCGCCCACCAGATCAATGATCGTCTGGAAATCCAAATTGGATGAGACGCCTTGTTGCACGCTGTTGATGATGGCAAGTTCCGCGGCGCGCTGTTGTTCGGCATGGAAAAGGCGCTGGGTTTCATCGAAGAGACGCGCGTTTTCGAGTGCCACGCTCATCGAACTTGCCAGCGTTTGCAGTAAGCGCAAATCAGAATCGCTGTAAGCATTTTCACTTTTTAAATTTTGAATGCTGATCATGCCGCGCACAAGATCGCCTGAAATCAACGGAACCCACATGCCCGACTTTGCCATTTCGGTACCGGGGATGACTGTCATGCCAATTTCTTTTGCGCGCGCCTCCAAGTTCTCATTGACCATCAATGATTGGCGCGTATTAATAATGTGCTGTTCAAACTTGGAAAGATCATCAGGCGCGGGATATTCCCTCACGCCTTCTTCATAGTCGTAAGGAATGATGTCTTTGCCGGACTCGTGATCAAAGATGGCGATAAACATGGACTGCGTTTCAAAAATCTCGCGGATCTTATCGCCGACCAAATCATAGATGGCTTGCATATCCAGTTTGGAAGCAAGTCCTTCCTGCACGCTGTTGATGATGGCAAGTTCAGCCGCGCGTTGTTCGGTCTCTTTGAGCAGGCGCTGGGTCTCGTCGAAGAGACGTGCGTTCTCAAGCGCCACGCTCATGGCATTGGCGAGGGTCTGCAATAAACGCACATCGCTTTCGCCGTAGGCGTGTTCGCGTTCGTTGTCCACGAGATTAATTATTCCGCGTGCCTGATCGCCGACCACGAGCGGCACCATCAGAATAGACTTCGACATGCCAGTGCCCGGCAAGTTGTAACTGCCGTACTTTTCCATTTCTTGTGCCATATTTTCGTTGACGACAAACGTCTCGCGCGTACGGATCACATGCTGACCAAATCCTCCTTTTGGTAAAGGTTCAGATTCAAACGAAATGCGCTGACCGCTTTCGTAATAATACGGATAATGCACCATGTCTGTCTGCGGGTCGTAAATACGGATGCCGACATTGGCTTGATTGAAAATTTCGCGGATCTTATCGCCAACCGCGTCGTAAATACCTTGAATGTTGAGTTCAGCGGCGAGGGCGGCTTGCACACTGTTGATGATGGCCAGTTCGGCGGCACGGTCTTCGGTGATCTTGAGCAGGCGTTGGGTTTCGTCGAAGAGGCGGGCGTTCTGGAGCGCGACGCTCATCGCATTAGCGAGCGTCTCCAGCAGACGCACATCGGACTCGCTAAATATTTTTTCGCCATCCATGTCTTGTATCGAAACGCCGACCCAGAAATCAGTCTCTTTATTTCTGTAAACAGGCACGGTGATGAGGGACCTGGGCATTTCACCTTGTGGCACTTTATAGTCTTTAAATTGCGCCGCAAATTGCGGGAAGTCCTTATTCTTTACAAAGGTTTCATTCAACCCAACGACATATTCATACAAAGAGTTAAATGGCACACTCATTGGCTCATACTTCTGCCCTTTTTCAAAGGCGTACTCAACCGTCATCATCCTCGTTTTCAAATTTGCAGAATAGATCGAGATGGTCTGCGCGTCAAATATCTCGCGTAGTTTTTCACCGACCGCGTCGTAAATGCCCTGAATATCCAATTCGGCGGCGAGCGCCTGCTGTACGGCGTTGATAATGGCAAGTTCGGCATTGCGCTGCTGGGTCTCATCGAACAGACGCGCATTCTCGAGCGCAGTTCCCAAAGATGCTGCGATGGTGGTCAGCAGGCGCAGTTCAGATTCGCCATAGGCGTTCTCGCGCTCATGGTTTTCAATGTTGATCGAACCGAGCACGCGGTCACTGCTAATGATGGGAATCGCCGCCAGTGATTTGCTTTGATCGGTGCCAGGCAGAAGTTGCCCCGCTGGGTAGTCGCTCCTGGTATTCCAAATAACAGGTTGGCGCGTCTTGAGAATCCTTTCAAATGTCGAACCTGGTTGCGGCGTCCTTGGCGGGATGGTCAGCCGTTCTCCATGCTCAAAATCATACAGATAATGAAGAAGATTGGTCTTTTCATCATACCAACGAATCCCAAGATCGCCTGTGTTTAGCACTTCGCGCAGTTTATCGCCGACCAGATCAACGATGGCTTGGAAGTCCAACTCGGCGGCGAGTCCCTGTTGAATGGAGTTAATGATCTCCAATTCAGCGACGCGTTCCTGCTCGGCTTTGAAGAGGCGCTGGGTCTCGTCGAAGAGACGCGCGTTTTCGAGCGCGGTTCCCAACGAAGCGGCGATGGTGGTCAGCAAACGCAGTTCGGATTCACCGTAAGCGTTCTCACGTTCGTAGTTTTCGATGCTCATATATCCAAGGACACGATCACTACTGATTATGGGGATTTGGACAGATGACTTACTTTGATCGGTTCCTGGAATTGCCAGCGCATTCAACTTTGCCATTTGCACAACATTGTTCAAGACAAGGGGCTGGCGTGTCTTTTTTATTGTCTCCAATATGCCACCAGAACTGGGCGGATAAGGTTCAAGTTCCAGTCGTTTTCCATGTTCATAAGAATAAAGATAGTGAAGCAGATTGGTTTTTTCATCATACCAATTGATACCAAGATTGGGCGTATTGAACACCTCACGCAACTTATCGCCGACCAGATCCACAATGGCTTGGAAGTCCAACTCGGCGGCGAGTCCCTGCTGGATGGAGTTGATGATCTGCAACTCGGCGACGCGTTCCTGCTCGGCTTTGAAGAGGCGTTGGGTCTCATCGAAGAGACGCGCGTTTTCGAGCGCGGTTCCCAACGACGCGGCGATGGTGGTTAGCAAACGCAGTTCGGATTCGCCGTAGGCGTTCTCGCGCTCATAGTTTTCCATGCTGATGTCGCCGAGGAAACGGTCACTGCCGATGATGGGAACAGAGACGGAAGATTTGCTTTGATCAGTGCCAGGAATTAAAGGAATATTCAAATTTTCAAAATCGGCAGCAATATTGAGAACAAGCGGTTGCCGGGTTTTCATTTCCATCTCGTATATTCCGCCCGGGTTCGGAGTGTGTGATGGAGGAAAGAGCCGTTTGTCATGTTCGTAGTTGTAGAGATAATGAACTAGGTTGGCTTTTTCATCGTACCAAGTGATGCCAAGATCAGGTGTGTTGAAGACTTCGCGCAATTTATCGCCCACCAAATCGACAATGGCTTGGAAGTCCAATTCGGCGGCGAGTCCCTGCTGGATAGAGTTGATGATCTGCAACTCGGCATTACGCTGTTCAAGATTGGCATTCGATGTTTGTAATTCTTCGGTTCGTTCTTCGACCTTTTGCTCGAGTCCCTGCGCCCATTGGGCATTGTCCAAAGCGACGGCGGCTTGATTCGCTAACATGCCGAGCATGTCGCGGTCGGTCTCGTCGAAGATGCCGTAGAGCGAGTCCATGTCCACGTAGAGATAGCCGATGATTTGGTTTTGAGCGATGAGTGGGGCAGTGATTCGGCTGAGACTGCCCTCCTTTGTCCCCCCATTTTTCTTCGATAATTGGGGGGATGAAAGGGGGGTGATCAGTTGAACGGTCCGTGTGAGGCGGACCTGGGTGAGATGCGAGTCAATGGCGCGCAGAACGTTCTGTGGATCTTCTCCGACTTCGATTCCCTTACCAGATGTGTAAGAGGAGATGGGCAGGCAGGACTCCATCACCTGGCGTTTGTCATCTTTTTCAAGGATCAGCATCACACGCTCGCCGCCGCTGAGTTCGGTGGCTTCTTCGACGAGGAAAGTTTGGATCTCACCGACGGTTTTCAGCGCGTTCAAGCGCAGACCCGTATCCGCGAGGCGCTTGAACGGCTCGCGCACATTGGTCTCGATGGCAAGATGTGCGAAGAGTTGTTCTTTCGGTAATTTGCGCCTTGTTCCATCCTTTACCCAATATTGCAGAAGTTCACGATTGACAGCAACCTTGTTGAGAAAATTACGGCGCAAGCCTTCATCACGCACGCCGGCGATAGCCTTGAGCAGGGCGTCATGTGCCTGCCTTAAAGCCTCGCGAGATTCTTTTATATTCTTATTGGCGAGCAATGCCTTTGTATGAAACCACCAAATATAAGCATTCGATGGTGTGGATTGTGCCCGGTGCAACTTTATGGCTTTAGTGGTGGCTTTGAGGGCGGCGATAAAGTCGCCACTTGTCAGACACATGAGTCCGAGGAAGGCGAGGTTAAAGATTTCTTCGTTTACCAACCCAGCCTGGTGAGTGATCTGCACGGCAGATTTGTGATGACGCACTGCTGTCTTGGGATCGCCTTCAAACAGCGCCAGGTATCCCATATCTGCCGCAAGTTCTAAATCCATGTTGGGGTCACCGAGGTCTGGCACGAGTTCGGCAAGTTCCTGCAAATGGGCCCGCGCGGCATCGAGCGTGCCGAGCAGTATTTCTGTCGTAAATAGATTCCCCAAATCATAAGCCAAGCCCACTTTCCCGCCCATGCGGCGGTCCACTTCCATGGCTTCGCTTGTCAAACGGCGGGCGTGCGGATACAAACCGAGATCGCGATAAGCGTTAGCCAAATTTCCGAGGGCAGTTGCTTGGCGCTCTATGTAGCCTGCCGTCTCAAAAGCCTGAGATGCTCGTTGGAGATGCCCGATGCGTTCGGCGAGATCCACATCGTAAAAAGAAAGCACGTTGAGCGCGTTGCCGATGCCGTACTGGTCTCCGACCTGTTTGCACAGTTCCAATGCGGTCTGCGCGGCGCGGCGCGAGTCCTCGACTTGACCTAGGCGGGAGTGGGCAAATGAAATCGACCAATAAGCGCGCCCCGTGCGGGAGTTATCGCCTGTGGCTTGAAAGAGATGAATGGATTTTTGCGCAGTTTCGATAGCGGCTTTGTATTGTCCTGAGCGGTGCTGCGCTTCGCTCAAGCGGAGGAGGCTTTCGGCGCGCAACGCGGGCGAAGTGTGTTTGGTCTTCACCGCCGTAGTCGCCAATTTGACGGCAGCTTTCAACTCACCCGTCCGCATTTGGACGAGGGCGAGGCGGTTCAAAGCCTGCGCATGTAGGTCGGGTTGCCAACCCGACTTACCCTTCGCTAATTTCATCATCGCCTTCGCGTCTTCGGCGGCGAGGTCCAGTTTGCCTTGCGCGATGTAAGACTCGGCGCGCAGGTCGAGCAAATCCATTTGCCGTGGGGCGGATTGGTAATCCGCCTTGCTTAATTCTTGTGACGCAAGCTCAATCGCCTGCGCGTGTTGACCCGTCCACGCCAGTTCGCGCACACGATCAATAGTTTGATCACTGATCACTACTTGCTGATCACTGACTTTCTTAACCGCCTTCCGTACGGGTAATGCTTTTTTCGTCATGCCCGTTGCTCCTCAATCCTCTGGTTTGTATTCTCTTGCCGTTATGTCATTCTGAGCGAAGCGACACTTGCACCGCACGCAAGTGCAGGTGAGAATCTCTACGATAGTCTCAGAGACCCTTCGGTCACGAGTACGTTCCCTCAGGGTGACATGCCTCAAAGTGATTACGATAATTTTACAGTAGCATTCTTCCAAAACCAATCATACTGTAACCTTATGCTGATACAGGTTCTTTTTCCGTATCAGGTTGCACCGTCCGCAAGTCGCGCAATAACTGCTGGTCGAAACTTGTGCCGCGCGGCAGTTCGGTCTGGCTCAGGCGTTCTCCAATGAGGGTGTAGAACATCACGTTCAAACCGGGATGTCTCTTTGCCAGTTGCTTCAACACTTTGGACGGAATGATCAGGAACTCTGAATCCTCCTCAGTGATGATATTTGCTGTGCGTTGCATGCCCGTCAGCGCGGCCACCTCGCCGAAGAAATCACCCTCACGCAAATAATTCAGGATGACGTACTCATTATCCTTGATGTACCCCGCGCCGACACTACCTTTCAAAATAAAATACGCCGCGTCGCTCGTCTCCCCGCGATAGACGACGACCTTCCCACCCAGTGCTTGTGCGACCAATGTATCGGACGCCAATTGCGCCCGCTCTTTGGGACTCAGTCCCAACAACTCTGGCATGCGACTGATGAACCGCTCCACTTCGACCATTGTAGCTGGTCTGCCGGCCCCGAGCCTCGGCGCCGCCTCAACCCCTCTGAGCAGGGCGAAGGTCCGCTTCCACTGCGCGAGTGGTTGTCCCAACTCAGGCATGAACAGGATCGCCAGCCCCGCCAGCAACAACATCACCGCGCTGATCAAATAAAGCAGACGTACGTCCATGAGATCCGCGAGGCCGGCCGCGCTCATGCCGATCAGAAAGAGCATATCGCGCGCCACAAAGAATACACTGCTCACGCGTCCGCGCATTTCACTGGGCGTATTGCGCTGAACGATCAAACGTCGTCCGATCGAAGAGGGCGCATTGAAGAAACCGGAAAATGCAATAAAGAGAATCGCCAATGGAACCGAACGAAGGGATGAATAGATGATGCCCACAACTGCCATGCCCAGAAAACTGATTGCCAGCCATGCGCCAGCCTGCAAGCGATCAAATATCTTTGCCATGAACAAACTTCCAACCACGAAGCCAATCGAGGTGAGTCCCTCCTGCAAGCCGTATTCAAATTCCGTTGCCTTTAATGCCTTCAATGCGAATGGCAATAGCAGGGTGTTCGACAAACCAAATGAAATTAGTACCACGACCTGAATTGAGAATAACGAACGCAGAATGGGCGTGCCGAAAAGCTGACGCACACCGGCGCGCAGGTTTTTGATCACCACTGCAACACTGGTATCTTCCTCGGCTTGAATCGGCTTCACACTGATCAGATAAACGCAACCCGCTGAAAAAATAAATGACGCGGCATCGAAATAAAAAGCCCAATTGATATTCGCCGCCGAAGCGATCAACCCCGCCGCGGCAAACCCGACCGCTGTCGAACCGAATGAACTGATCGCGATCAATGAATTGGCGGCGGCGAGTTCTTCATCGGAGGCCACTTCGGGCAAGACACTTTCATGCGCGGGGTCGAAGAACTGGCCGATCGCGCTTGTCAACATCACCACCACATACAGCCAGATCACGTTTAATGGAACGAGGACCGGGACGAGTAAGATCAACACCGCGCGCAGAATATCTGCCGTGATCATGATCTTCTTGCGGTCATAGCGGTCCACGAAGACACCTGCGAAGAGTCCCACTAAAAGGCTGGGAGCGGCGGTCGCCATCAGCATCAATCCTACGCTCAAAGCGGAACCGGTTAATCGAAAGATATAAATGGATGCCGCGAGGGAAGTCAGGGCACTGCCCATCGTCGAGACGAGTTGACCGGTCCAGAGTAGGGAAAAATTCCGGTTCCGAAAAACAGCAAACGGGGAGAGTGAAGCGGGCGCCGATTTGGTCATGCGAAAATCTCCTTCAGGATAATTTTTCCAGTTCCGCAATCATGTTTTGAATCACGTCAAAGCCGCCCTGCCAGAATGCAGGTGAGGTCACATCCAGCCTGGCTTCACTGAGAATCTTCATCGGCGCTTCCGATCCGCCGTAGGAAAGGATTTTTAAATATTTGGGCATGAACGTTTCGCCCTCGAGCCGGTATTGTTGATACAGCGCCAGCACCAACAATTGACCAAAACTATAGGCGTAGGTGTAAAACGGTGAATGATAAAAATGTGGAATGGCGAGCCACTCCCATTTGAATTCATCAGAGACTTCCACCGCTTCGCCAAACTGTTCCTGCAGGTTGTTCATGTAGTGATCGGTCAGTTCATCCAATGATTTATTGGCATTGATCATTTCATGCGCGTCTCTTTCGAAGATGGTGAAATATGCCTGGCGCATGACCGTGATATAGGCATCATCCAGCGCGTTGGCAAGCAGGTCGCGCCGCACGGACGGATCATTCTCCTGTTTCAATAATTGATCGGTCAATTGCATCTCAGCAAAAACAGAGGCGGTCTCTGCCAATGGCAGGGATGCTTGTTGCGTAAGAGCCGAATGATGATTCGCAAGCATCGCGTGAACTGCATGTCCAAGCTCATGCGCCAGTGTGGCGATGTCGCGGGCGTTGCCGTCGTAATTGATTAGCACCCACGGCGTCAGTTCCGGGATGGCGGTATAACAGAACGCGCCGCCGCGTTTGCCCGCGCGTATTTCTGAATCGAGATGGTCTTCATCAAAAACGCGCTGTGCCAGTTGGGCGACCTCGGGCGAAAACGCGCGATAACTTTCCATGACCATTTGTTTCGCAACGGCATAATCAAACTTTTTCTCTGAGGGGGTCAATGGGGCATAAATATCATAGCGGCGGAGTTTGTCGAGTCCCAGCCACTCTGCCTTCATTTTGAAGTAACGCTGGAACACATCCGCATTTTTACGGCAGACAGCCAGAAGCGTGTCAACCACATCATCAGGCAGATCGTTCATCACGTTCTGGGCAGAAATGGGCGAGGAGAAGCCGCGCAGTTCAAGCCCTTCGGTGTGCCAGTCGCGCACGCGGTGGATATACATCTGCGCCAATACCGTTGAGTTTTCAACATAGACCCGATACAGTTCCTGGTACGCTCTGGCGCGCACATCAGGGGAGGGCGATTGAAAATAACTTCCCAATTGATCACGGGTGAGCGTTTCGGTCTTGCCGTCAATTTCCAATTTGAATGCAAATTGATTGGTGATCATCTCGTACAGATTGACCATCGCATCAATGCCATTTACATCCTTGAGATTGATCATGCGTTCTTCGAGTTCTGTCAGCGTGAACGGTTTGAAGCGCGTCATGGTTTCGAGAAAATAATGCAGATCCCCGCTGTGTTCGATCAAATTTTGCGCGGCTTCGTCAGGTAACTCTTTAAACCACATCTCGAAGAACAAGGCGCGATTACCTGAGTCGGTCAACACCTGGTCCACGCGGTCGCGCAGATTCAACGTCGCAGGATTTTGCGTATCCTCCGCAAAGGCAAGGTCTACATAGCCCTCGACCCTGCTTTTTAGGATGGCAATGGATTCGAGCAACTTGAGGACTTTGTTGAAATCCTGCGATGTGATCTCAGGCGTGAGAATTTCTCGCATCGCTTCAAACGTCACCAGCGCCTGCTCCAGTTTCGAGAAAGTTTCTTCCAATGCCTGATCGACCGGCTCCGGGAGCAGGTCATTTAATGACCACCTGGTTGGCTTTTCGACTTGCTCCATTGATAACCTCTGATGTCTGTCATTGCGAGCCCGCCAGGGCGAGGCAAACTCCTACACAGTGTTGGAGATTGCTTCGTCGGGCCACGCCCTCCTCGCAATGGCGATAGTTTATTTACTCTGTCGTTTCGTATTTGATGCGCAAGCGAGCAACACGGTCTTCATTTGAAAAGGAGTCAGTTCCGGGTGTTTGGCGCGAATGAGCGCCGTGATTCCCGTAATATGCGGCGCGGCAAAACTGTTGCCGGTGCAGACCAGATATTGCTTCTTGTTCCATGCAACTTCCACGTCAATGCCCGGCGCGCCAAATTCAACGGGCGGATTCGGATTGTAATAATAAGTAAACGGATCGTGCCCTTCGTGCGCCGCAACCGAGATCACGGAAGAATATAACGATGGATAACTGGGTTCAGGGATGTTGTTCACCGCCGAGATCAGATTGATATTCTTGAAATAAGCCTGGTCGGTCAAATCATGAAAAAGACCGAAAAATTCCTCGAGCGAAGTGCTCAGACTCAGGTTGACAACGTTCATATTATTTTCGATTGTCCAATCCAAACCGGCGGCAAATTGAATGGCGCGCCCGCCCATGTTCCGTCCGAGCACGCGCACGCTGTAAATTTCCGCCTCAGGCGCAATGGAATGGATGATGCCCGCGCAGGCCGTCCCGTGACCGGAAACATCGATCGGCTTATCGTCCGGTTTGATGCGGTAGTTATCCCTGGCTTTTGAATCGTATTCAACGACAACACCGCCGCGCACGCAACCCTCAAGCGCCGGGTGATCGTATTCCACGCCGCTATCCACCACGGCCACGCGAATCCCTTTGCCGGCGCTATTCCCCCATGCCCACTCGGGCGTTATTTTGGCAAACGGACCTTGTGCCAGCAGTTCTTGGATGGCGTCTGGAGTGAAATGCTGGGACCAGGCAGGGCGCAATGTTTCTTCGGGCATTTATCTGAACCTGCGGGGCGCTGAAATTGATTTGCGATATTCGGCAAATGTGGTCAAGACCTGGATACAGGCTTTTCTTTCCGCCTCACCAAGTCCGCTGATGTCATTGAACAGGTTTGCCAGTTCCAGAAGGTCTGAAGATCTATTTTTCCCGCTGAGAGCATGATCCAGTGCGGACTTTAAGTCAGACGAATCCTGGGTTTTATCTTCCTTGGCAAGGCGTTTCAAACCGCGTATCAATGCCTGCTCAATACTATTGATCTGTTGCGACATGTCAATTGCCATGGCGGCTTGTTGGGCGAACATGCCCATCAATTCCATATCGTGCATGTTGAAAGAGGTCGCGTCGATTTTGTCCAATACTTCCATCACGCCGATAATGCGGTCATCGGATAGGATGAGGGGAGTGGCTAGGATTGAATCTGGAACATAGCCGGTGCTTTTGGCAAAATCCTGATTAAAACGCTTGTCCTCGCGCACATTGGATGTGGCAATCGGCTGACCGGTCATGAACACATAACCGGCAATGCCCCGATCGTAGGGAAACTTGGTGCCGACCAAGTCATGGTCCGCTTCGCCGGTGGATACCTTGAACTCCAATGCTTCCTCTTCTTCGTTGACCAACAAAATAGAAGCCGCCGCCGCGCCAAAAATCCGCGCCGCCGCATCCACAATGGATTTCAACAGCACATCGTTGGATTTCGGTAATATTGCCCGTCCGCTCGCTTCGATGGAAATCAGCAAACGCTGCAATTGCTCGGACAATTTCTCTTCGTTTATATTTTTGTCTGGGTTCATAGGGCCTGCCATCCATATGGTTATTAACTTACCTTGCGCGCTTTTAATTTTATATACTGTAGGGGCGACCCGCCTAGAGGTAGCAAGCCACTCTGGTGATCTTGAAGGGTCGCCCTTACTGCATTAGGTGAATTAGCAGTTAACGAAAACCGCGCAGTACGCGCTGTTGTAACCGGCTGAGTATATATTGAAAAGTGGATTTTCTGCAATAAGGTTTACCGCAGAAAATCCACTTTTATGGTTGCGCTTGAGCGTTAGTCCTGAATTTTATACTCTTCGGAGTTGGGGTCGAACGCAATGTGGAGTTTGGCTTTGTTATTTGCCTTGGTAGCGGCCCGGCCCGATGCCTTACTGACAGCCCTCTTTTTCATTTGGTGTGCAGTAACTTGAACAGCTTTGTCGGCGGATTTCCCAGCTGCCTTACTGACAGCCCTATTGATCATCTTGTGCGCGGTAACTTGATAGGCTTTGTCAGCGGATTTCCCAGCTGCCTTACTGACGGCCCTGTTGGTCATCTTGTGCGCGGTAACTTGAACAGCTTTGTCGGCGGATTTCCCAGCTGCCTTACTGACGGCCCTGTTGGTCATCTTGTGTGCAGTAACTTGATAGGCTTTGTCAGCGGATTTCCCTGCTGCTTTACTGACGGCCCTGTTGGTCATCTTGTGCGCAGTAACTTGATAGGCTTTGTCGGCGGATTTTCCTGCTGCCTTACTGACAGCCTTCCCAACCATCCTGTGAGCTTTAACTTCGTTAGCAACAATGAGACTGTCCAGAATAGCGCGTTCTTCATTGGATAGCGTGGCGCGCAATGCGGACAATTTCTTGAACAATCTGGCGGAAGCTTTCTTCTGGGTTGTTTTCATTTTTTATCTCCTGTTGTTTTGGTTTTTGATTTTCGTTGCCCTTACTATACAACTTTGTTTCTGGTCCGTCTGTCACTTTGGCGACATAACGATCAAACCAATAAATTGTCTTCCAAATCCTCAAGCGCCTTCCTGTTCAAAATCAGGATGCGTCCGCGCCCTGTGATCAACCAGCCATCGCGACGCCATTTACCCAGCGCCTTCGCAACTGTCTGGCGGATCAAGCCGGTATGATGAGCCAGTTCCTCCTGTGATATGGTGACATAACCTTTGTCCTGTTCCTGTTCTTCCAATTCTAGAAGAAGTCTTGCTAGGCGGGCTTGCGCGTCCATAAATGCCAGCGCGCCTTCACGTTTGCCGCTCATTTGTAAACGATTGGCGGTGACCTCCAATATGCGCAGCGCGAGTTGTGGCTCGTTTTCAATGACAGTCAGAAACGACTGACGGGGGATCACAAGCAGCTCGCTATTCAAGCGCGCGATAGCGCTTGTGGAACGCGATTTTCTTGTCAGAATACCCAATTCACCAAACAGGTCTCCGCTGTGCATTTCGTTGATTACCATTTCACGACCATCCGGGCTGTTCAGGATAATGGATATGTTCCCGGTGCGAACGACATATGCTGAATCAGAAGGATCGGACTGAAAGAATAAAATCTCCCCTTTCTCTACCTGCTTGAACCTGCAGGCCCGGGCTAATGACAACAAAGACGATTCACTTAATCTTGAAAGCAATGGAATGCTGACAAGAAAACCCAATATCTCTGAAATTGCCTTACCTTTTGATTTCATCAGTTGAACCTCTTTGCCAGCAAAGCCATTAGATTCTAAGTTCTTAAGTAGATAACCCCGCCATATGACAAAAGTAGCACACGTTCAATCAAGAAAGCGCCCATCATCGCCTTGATATTCTCCATCGGAGTCTCGTACCCGGGCCGGAAGGCGCGCGCCTGCCTCTTTCGCCTTGCGAACTGCCTCAGTCATATCAGCCTCATCTCCACGCCACAATGTTGCAACGGGATCGATGTTCGCGAACGGCAAAGTCTTCGTGGCAAATGAACTCCTTGTTTCTTATTCGTCATCCATTGCTGGCGTGTTGGTATGCAACTCGCGCAATAATTGTTGATCGAGCAGCGTGCCGTGCGGCAGTTCGGTCCTGCTCAATCTCTGCGCCATCGTCGTATAAAACACTTGCCGCAGTCCATCGTATTGTTTCGCCAGTTGCCGCATGACCTTCGATGGGATGAGTAGGAACTCGCTTTCCTTTTCCGTGATGATATTGGCAGTAGGCGTTGCGCCTGCCAGCGCGGCGATCTCTCCGAAGAAACCGCCCTCCTGCGTGATATTTGCGCTCACAAAGTCATCATACTTGATATAGCCCGCCGCGGCGCTTCCCTTCAAAATGAGATAAGCCGTGTCGCTCGTCTCGCCGCGACAGACGACGATCCTGCCTCCAGGCTCCTGCGCCATCCAAATATGCGGTGAACAATCGTGAAGGTCTCAATTTGAGTTAACCTACCTCCCCACTGGGTTCAGCGCATTCCTCAATCTTCCAGCCAGCACACGGATAATTCCCTGTGCCACTTCGGCGCGGTCAGCAATCAACTCGAATAAAGGCGGGCGGTCCAGTTTCAGCAGGTGCGTTGGCACAGCCGTTGTCACCGAGGCGGAACGCGGCGCGGGGTCGAGAACAGCCATCTCGCCGACTATATCGCGTGGTCCGAGCCGATTCAATTCACGGTCGCCATCATGGATGCTTACCTCCCCGTTTACAATAATATACATGCAAGTCGCGGGGTCGCCTTTTGAAATGAAAGTCTCTCCCGCTTGAAGATGTTGTTCTTCAAGCAAGTCGGCAACTTCAGCCAGTAAGTGATCGGGGGTTTCGCCGAAAATACTGACTGTTTTCAGAATCATGACACGTTCGATCATAGAGAGCATTTTCTTCTCCTTCTTTGAAGAAAGGAACGCCTGCGCCCATTCCAGCGTATTTTGAACCAGTCCATTTTCATCTCTTAAACTCCCGATCTTCATCTTATAGCGCGAGTCATTAACGAGCGCCTGAATAACGCAACTTTTGATCCAGGGCGTGCGGCTCTCCGTGCTATAGTCAGCAGGAGCTTCCAGAATCGACTCTATCTTGATTGGGTTCGAAATTCCAAGCACAGGGAAGGATCGATTCCAAAGATCAAGCCGCCGCGCAATACCGATATCTTCCAGCAAAGGAAAAACCAGCGGCTTGAATTCATCCGCCAGGACGTTATCCAGCACCTCGAGCGCGTAAGCCCGCTTTTCACGCGATCCCAATTCAACGTTATCACGGACGCGTTGAATGACAGAAGGATCATAAAGCATGCGCAACATCAAAAACAATCTCTCGCGATGATGTGCCCATGCGATCTCCAAGCCATCATGCAAGAGCATAGGGTTATCCATTGCTTCAACATCAGTCTGCAGAGAGGAAGTTTGGATCGCGTCTGCAATTTCCATATAAAGCGCCTTCTTGAAGCGACCGAGATTGCGTGTGTCGAACCGATAGCCACAGCGGTGTAGAGCAAGCAGGGCATCATGCCTAAACTCGACGTCTTTGCTCTCCAGATGAGTCAGCAGATCGGGGATTGCCTCGGGATTCCGTAAACGCGCCAGCGCACGCAGACAGGCGACCCGCGCCGTGTGAGATATGGATGGTTTTAATAAATATTGATGCATCAGCGGAAGGATAATTTCCTTCTTGGACACCAGCGCTCCCATTGTGGTGGCGCGCAGGTGCGCATCGTTCAGGGACTCGAAAACGGCGTCCCATAAATCGGCCTGATCCAGCTGGACAGCGGTCCATATCGCGTTGCGGCGCACATCATATATTTCGTCATGGATTGCCTGGCTGACGAGGCTGGCATACCTTTCCCCGTGTCCCAATTCAGCGACGATCTGCAACCCTGCGCTGCGCTCTTTCGGATTCCTTGAAACAAGCACCGCACTCAAACGGTCTGCCAGGTCTTTGCGCTTGCCATCTTTGCGGATCAAATTGACCATCGCACCAATAAAAAGCGTTGGGTCTTTGGTGTCGAGGTGTAATTCCAGGTCTCCGGCCTCCTGCTCATCCGATAGCGCCGAAAGCGCATGAAAACCAGCGACTTTTACAGTGGCGTTCTCCTCATGCGCTAATGCCTGTCGAACCGAATCGATCATTGCAGGCGGCTTCAAACGCGCAATCCGCATCAGGGTGTCCCGACGGACCGCGGGCGCTGAGTGCTCCAGCAGCGCCGGCAATTCATCCTGAATGGGATATTCCATTGCTTCCAGTGTGTTCAACGCGTATGTTACCGCCTCGGGATATGGGCTGTGTAGCTCACGCAGCAATAGCGCGCGCGTAGCTGGATCATTCAAGGCCAAAGATTGCTCACTCAGCTTTAGGACGCGCCGTGATAAAACTTCGAGAAGTACAGGTCCGTAAGCGCGTCCAAGCGAGAAGGCCAGGAACATCGATCCGGCCAAGAGGGCCAGTAAGATCCAATTGATCTGCAAACTGGCAAATCCCAGGGCACCCAGGCCGGCCAGCGCGAGACCAGCTATCCCCTGTGCATAGGGCATGGCAATACTTTCCACCTGCGTTTGTGTCCGCGAGCGCGCAGATGGGGGCAGAGGCTGGTACAGAATGAGAACCGCAGAGCGGGACACCGTATCACGCAAGACCCAGTCCAGCATACTGTTAAACGTTGCCACCCTAAACAGGAATAGTGTTGGCGCCAGCATCCAACCGCCAATTCCAAAGACCAGCGCCACCAATCCTGTCAGAGCCGGCATCATTAAGAGACCCAGGCGCATCCCTAATTTACCGATCAGAGGCGCGACCAGGAAGAAGTTGCTTAATAAAACGAGCAAATTCATGACCGCCAGGTATTTACCCATAAAGCTTGCCAGCTCAACATCTGAGGATTCTGGGACCTTGATAAGGCCCTCTTCCTTTCTGAGCTCTGCAGCTGGATAGTTTTCCAGCTTATCCTGTGAAGAATATTGGATCTGTACCTGCTTGTAGAATATGATGTCCACAAAGTAGAAGGATGCTTCAGCCACCATTGCCATCAGGATCAACATGTTGATATATTTGCGCGGAGTTTGCCAGGCAGAGGTCGGAGCCGTAGCATCTTCTTCTTCGGCAGTGGTATCCGCTAATTGTCCCGAATAGGACCGGCCTATCAGGACGAGCAATCCGATTACGCCAGCCAGAGCAATCATCACCAGCAACAGCAAATTCGGTACACCTATCCCGCGTACGATGCCTGCAATGAAGAATCCCACACTGATCGTAGCCAGCCCCCCGCCAGCGGCGATCAATCCAAACAGCCGCTTAGCCTGACGGACCGTCAGTAGACGGCCAGCCAGCCCCCATAACATCAGGTTCAATAATATCCAGCCGATCTCTGACCAAATAAAGTAAATAAAGGCCGGCCATCCGGCATCTGTCAGAGACATGGCAAGGCGCAATGCGCTGAGGATCAGGAGATAAGCAATAATGTTATAGAGATGAAGGCGCGCAAAGGGAACACGTTTTTCGAAGCGCGTGTTAAGCAGACCAATCAGCGGTGCAACGACCGCCATCGATATATAACTGTATGGAAGGATGGATGCGTTGAATTTCAGGAGGAAGAGGGTGCTGGAGGCAGTAGTATTGAATATCCGCGCCAGGCTCACCAGGCTTGATAATCCCAACAATAATCCTACAACCCGCTCTTCACCGGGCTGTATGTTCAACGACTGGAAAATGGAGCGCTGGGGCTTTATCATGAGGAATGTGAATACAGACGATTTTACTACGTCAAGGCAATTTATCGTGAGAAGCATCCCGCGCATTGTGCTTAAGTAATATCTCCCCATTAAATGATCCCGCCGCTGGGTGAGGAGCACCTAACGGCGGGATCGCCCTCAATTTTCATACTACCTTATCATCGCCCGGATATTTTTGACCGGCGTATTAGGAACCAGATCACAGCCGGGCCAGATGGCGTCCGCCCCCGCCTCTCGCGCCTTTGAAACTGCCTCCGCGACTTGGGCCCTGTCTCCCCGATACAGTGTTGCGACGGGATCAATGTTCCCAAACAGCAAAGTGTCTTTCAAAGCCTCACGCGCCGTAGCGAGATCAGTCAATTGATCAACAGAAATTGCATCTGCTCCTGTTTCAGCAAGCAAATGCAGAGATTTGTTCGCGTTCCCACATACTGATAACACGCACGGCTTCGGTAAATCTTCAATCAACTTTTTTTCGGCAGGGAAAACAAACTGCTCATACTTTGCTGGTCCGATAAATCCTGGCGAGCCGCCCATATCGTGTATCGTGATAAAGTCCGCGCCCGCGTTTTTATACGCGTCGCCAATTTGGGCGAGGAAAGTGGAAAGATGAAAGAGCGCTTCTGTTACTGCGTCTGGTTCACGTTTCATTTCGGCGAACAAGCCACCAGGTTCGATCAAATATAAAAGCAAAGTATAAGGTCCTGGGATGATCCCACTAATTACCACCTCGTCGCCAACATCTTCCTTCAATCGTTGAATTGCCTCACAAACGATTTGAATTCTGCCTTTGTTGACAAAATCCGCGCTATCCATATAAGCAGTAGTTAGATATTTTGCTGAAGCAAACAACGGTTTGGCAGGTTGTGGGAATTGATAATCCCCCTGCTCGTAATATTTCAATTCTGCTCCCAGTGCTTCTGCGGGCGCGCAAAGATCCAAAGGTAAAGCCGCGGAAGGCATTCCCGTCAATCGGAAAGTGCTCGCCGCGGCTTTCGCCATCTTCTGCGCGTCTTTGTGGATTTCGTGAAAGACCAGCCCTTCGCGTTCCAATCCCTCTGGTGTAATATGAATCAGCCCGCTAAATGACGGCTTGCTCGAAATCTTTTTTCCAGATAATAAATCGAGAATCTCTTCGCGATCATTCATATTTTACGCAGTACGCACCACGCAACAATGTTCACTGATTACTGCTCACTGTCACCTGCTTCACCGCTTTCACAATCGCGGCGATATGTTCCGCTGTATTCCCGCAACACCCGCCAACGACCTTCGCGCCCAACTCAACATATCTCTGCGAAAACTTTGCCATATCTTCGGGATCCATGTCGTAGACGCCCTGCTCGGTTTCAATATCCATGTGCGGGACTCCCGCGTTCGGCTTCACCCACAAGGGGAAATTAGGAACAGTCGCCGCGTATTCCTTGACGACAAGTTCCATATTTTCAAGCGTTGACCCACAGTTCGCGCCGACAAGAGTTGCACCCATCTCGCTATATCGTTTCATGACATCCTTCGGTTTGACTCCCATCATGGAGCGCGTGCCGCGGTCATAACTGAACGACACGACAATCGGCAAATCAGTTACAGACTTCGCGCCTTCGAACGCGGCGGTGGTCTCTTCAAAGGAAAACATGGTCTCGATCAACAACAAATCTACGCCGCCATCGGCGAGCGCTTTTGCCTGTTCAGCAAATGTCGCTTTGACATCATCTGCTTCAAGCGGACCATACGGCTTGATCAAAGCGCCGACGGGTCCCATCGAACCAGCTACTAGACCAGCATTGATGGATGCAGCTTTTCGTGCAATTTCGGCCGCGCGCATGTTTACTTCTGGTGTGCGGTCCTGATATTTTGAATCCTTCATCCTCATGCGTGTGCCGCCAAACGTGCAGGTGAGGATAATATCCGAGCCTGCCTCAGCAAAGGAACTTGCCAGTTTCAAAATTGTATCAGGGTCATCAATGATGAGGTCTTCAGGCGGCTTGCCAGGTTTCAATCCCATCTTCTGTAAATTGGAACCCGTCGCGCCATCGGCAACCAGGATTTCACCGCTGTTTAATCGTTCAAGAAATTTGTTCATTGTTTTTCCTTATTTGATACTATCGGTGGTCGAGTAGTTCCGAACGACAGTGAGGAACGTATCGAGACCACCAATTAACAAAAATTGTTTTGCTTACATGGTGGTCTCGATACGCCTTCGGCCATCGCCTCAGGCTACTCGACCGCCAGAGTATATTACTTCATAAAATTCTTCGCCATCGGATCCGCGACCCGATTCGGGATCAGATGCGCGATATGCTCAAAGGGTTCGCTCATATGCGGGAAACTTGTCGCCAGCATGAACTGATTTTGAAATTCGGGGTCGGTTGGCAATTCGAATCTTTCAACTCGACGCGTTACGGACTCGATCTCTTTCCTTTTTTCAACATTCAACAGGGCAATACGCGCGCCGTCTCCCGCCGCGTTCCCAACCGCATAAACATTTTCGAGGGGGCAATCAGGGATCAACCCAATGAGCATGGCCTTTTCCTTGTCAATATAACTTCCAAAGCCGCCAGCCAGAATAATTTTATCAGGGCTTTGCAAACCACTGCGCTTCAACAAGGTGCGCGCAGCTGTGAACAACGCGGCTTTTGCCAGTTGGATCTGCCGCACATCCTGCTGGGTCATTGGGATGTCCCGCCCGATGGAAGTTTCCTCAGCCCAGGCGATGACATACTCCCAGCCCTTCTCGCCCTCCCGTACACGCTTCGACTCCAGATTTTTCTTGAACTTGCCCCGAGAATCGATGATCCCCGCCCGGAATAATTCTGCCACTCCGTCGATGATGGCGGATCCACAAATCCCTTTGACCTGACCTTTGAACTCGGCGTGATCAGTGTTCCAGCCTTCCACACCAATCACTTTATATTTCGGCTCAAGCGTATTCTCATCAATATGGATGCGTTCCAACGCGCCTGGCGCTGCGCGCATACCATATTCCACGTGCGCGCCTTCGAGTGCAGGACCTGTTGGTGTGGATGTACAAACCAGGCGTTTACGATTGCCGAGAATGAGTTCAGCGTTCGTGCCAACGTCGATCAACAGCCAGTTCTCATCCTGCTTGTGCGGTTCTTCTGCAACGATCATGGCGCTGGTATCCGCTCCAACAAAGGACGCGATCGTGGGAAGGACGTGAATATTACCAGATGAATTGATTTGTAAACCAAGTTCGCGCGCTTTCACATCCACCGATTTATGAATGGCAGGCACGAACGGCGCAAGTCCCAAATCCTTTGGATGTAAATTCAACAACAGGTGATGCATAGTTGAATTGCCGACCAATACCATCTCAAGGATTTCACTTGTTTTGATGCTCGCAGTATGCGCGGCTTGCTTGAGAAGTTTGTTCAATGTCGAGATGATGGCTTTGTGTAGTTTCTCCAGACCATCTTTATGTTCAATGGAATATTGAATACGGGACATCACATCTTCGCCATAGACGATCTGCGGATTCATTTCGGATTCGGCCGCGAGCATTTCGCCTGTTCGTAAATTGCATAAATACAGCGCAACAGTTGTTGAGCCGATATCCACTGCCGCGCCGTAACTATCTTCCACGTAACCAGACTGGACTTCGATCACTTCCTTATCCTGCCATACTGAAACAGTCACATTCCATTTTGCTTGTCGCAATGTAGAAGATAAAGTTCGCAGGCATTGATAATCAATATCCAGGTCAAACCAGCGCGGCAGATTCTCCTCCCCGCGGCGGACAAGTCCTATTGATGTTTCGAGTCCCTTTGCGAGACGTTCCCAATCTGCGATGGGACGTTCGAGGTTGGGCGGAGTCATCGAAACGTAGTATTTTCGGACGGATGGTTTGATCTCAATTGCCCGCTCCCGCGCCGATTTGCGAACGATCTGTTTGTTGCCGCGGCTCTCTTCGGGAACGTTGATAAGCACATCGCCGAGCACTTTGCATTGACACGATAAACGGACTTGTCCAACTTCCCAGCCTTTATCTTTTAATAACTTGGGTCTGCGCGCAAAGTAGGCGGCTTCTTCACCTCCAACAGGGGAGAGGTGCCCGCGCTTCGAGTCAATGTTGTATTTCTCGAAGCGACCCTCTTCTATTAATATCATGCACTTGCCGCAAGTGGCATTCTCCGCGCATATTGACTCGATCTCCACGCCCAAGTCGCGCGCCGCCGCGCGGATGGACATGCCTTCGTCCACTTGTCCACGCCTGCCAGAGGGTTGGAGGATGATGTTGTGTTTTTGGGTCATAAATTTTGTACACGGGTTTCTCAGACAACACGGATTTTTTAGAAACCTATGTGTCTCGTCGTGCCCTTTGCGTTTAAACGGATTATGCCTCTCGGCGCGGAATCTCTATCTTGGCGAACTCAGTTTCCAGTTGCGCGAGAAGCGTTTCAGCAACCTCTTCAGGCGCGCCGTCGCGTTCGATCCAATCCCCGCGTTTGAATTGACTCGCGTAATCCGTTGTGGAAGTTGCGCCAACTGCCATTGCGTAGGCGTCAATCTTATCCTGGATTTTTTGCGAGAGTTGTTTCTTGATCGTGCGCCCATCACCTTCAACGGTAAATGATTGCGGGATGTGCTTCCAATACATAATGCGATATTTTGCCATAGCTACCTTTCGAATTATATATAATTTATGAGTGGGGATTGTACGGGAGGAAGTGCAGTTGGTCAATACACAATTTAGCCTGAAATGGCTGTTCCAAATCTTTATCAGGGTTATGCCTTCTGCTTCCTGCCAAACTTTACAAGCAAATAAACGCCAATCCCAAGTGTCACCGCGCCAAGAATGAAGCCGCTGAAGTTGGAGATGAATTCGTTGATTAACTCCCACTGCCTACCAAATGTATACCCCAGCCCGCCAAAGATCACAAACCAGGTTAATTCACCCAAGATATCAAAAATAAAGAATTTTTGAAAGCGATATCCGCTACTACCTGCAATGAGTGTAATAGGGAACGCCAGGGCGGTTAGCAGCCAACGGGTCAGGTAGATGGCGATGCCTCCGCGCCGGTCGAAGAGGCCGCGCGCGTTTTTCCAAGCTGTAGTCTGACCGAAACGTGCTTCGATCCAGCCGCTGGCAAAATAACCAATTGCATAGAGTGATGTATCTCCCGCAATTGTTCCAAGATATCCAAGAATGAGTGTCGAAAAGGTGTCGAGCAGGTTTTGCCGAATGAACGCGCCGGATGCGAGCACTAATAATGTTCCAGGCATGGGTATCCCCAGTCCGCACAGATAGAGCAAGGCAGCCACCATGGGAGCGCCGTAGGTGGCAATCCAACTGAGCGCAAGGGATGAAATATCAATGCTCATGGAATTACCGGTTTTACGCCCTGGGCGTCAACAATTGCTTGAATGGCGGCAACGAGCGCCTTCGTGCCTCCCGGGTAGTTGACTTCTTCACTCAAATAACCGAGCGGCTTATAGGTGTTTCCTTTCGTGGGAATATCAACGCTTCGCAGAAGGGTTTCCGCCGGGATGCCGGTACTGTTGGCAATATATTGGACAGTCATCCAATCTTCCACATGTTGCTCGATCAACCCGGTGGCGACTGGGTTGGCGCGATATGCTATGATGGCACCGCGGATGATAGTCATCAATGCAGGCTGGTCATTCACCTGCCCGAGTTTCATTTGCCGGTTTAGACGTTCAAGTGAGATCAGGCTGGTTTCCCTCCTAGGTTGGATCTTTGCCGTATCGAAGAGATACTGTTGAGGGACGGCATAAGCCGATGAAATATAACGAATGGTCATCCATGGGCGCAGTAAATCGGGCGAGAGGTTCCCGCTGGCAAAATCGTTCTCGACAGCGAATTGCACCTCCTTGTAAAAATTAAACATTCCCATCGCTTTTGGAATCATGAGCGCCGCCCCGAATGCGATCAAAAAGAATGCGATCAGTTGGACTCTGGATAGCGATTTTAGTTTTTCAAAGAGATTTCTCAAAGTGTTTCCTTTTGTTCAGGGATGGCTGATATTGTAAACGAGTGGCGTTGAACTTAGGGCGAACTCGGTGGATATGCCGCGAAGATGACACGGATATGGAATTTTACCGTAGATGGAGTATGCTAGAATCGGTCAAGGATTATTGACAAACCATGAATTGTCCAAATTGCCAAACGGTTAACCCGGAGCAAGCAAAGTTTTGCATGAACTGTGGGAGTCGTTTGGATTCAATTGTGTTCGGGGAAACTACATCAACAAAATCTCAATTCAACCTTGATCGTTACCTCCCGCAGGAGTTGGTGACAAAACTCGAAGCTGTGCGCTCGCGCAATTCGATGGTGGGCGAGCGGCGTGTTATTACGATGTTGTTCTGCGATGTCAAAGGTTCGACTGCCGCCGCCGAAAAAGTTGACCCCGAAGTCTGGACGGACATTATGAACGGCGTGTTCGAATACATGATCCGCCCGATCTATAAATACGAAGGGCTCGTACCGCGCTTGATGGGCGACGCCATCCTTGCATTCTTTGGCGCGCCGATCACACATGAAGATGACCCGCAACGCGCGGTACTGGCGGGACTCGAAATTCAAGAGGGCATCAAAACGTATGCGGAAGAGATCCGCCTCAAACATGGACTTGAGTTTGGTCTGCGCGTTGGAATTAATACTGGCTTGGTCGTTGTCGGTGAAATTGGTTCTGATCTGCGCATGGAATATACCGCCATCGGCGATGCGATCAATCTAGCCGCGCGCATGGAGCAGACTGCCGCAGTGGGGACGATTCAGATATCTGATGATACGTATAAATTAGTTTCGCCATTCTTCGAGCTCGAATCATTAGGTGAGGTCGAAGTAAAGGGGAAATCTGCTCGCATCAAAACGTATCGCGTATTGGGAGTGAAATCCACGCCTGGTCATTTGCGCGGACTGAAGGGATTGACTTCTCCACTGGTGGGACGCGATGCGCAACTGACTCTGCTCAATCGAAAATTGAGGCGCTTGAAGAAAGGAGCAGGATCATTTGTCGCTGTGATTGGTGAGGCGGGGCTTGGGAAATCCACGTTGATTGCTGAGTTGAAGAATTCGAATATGAGTTCAGGCTTTCAATGGCTGAGAGGCGACGCGTTATCGTATGCGCGCTCCATCAGTTATTTTCCTTGGAGGCAGATCATCCGCCAATCCATTAACGCGCATGAGATCGATTCCCCTGTTGAGGTTCGTGAAAAATTGCGTTACAAGTGCGAGTGTTGTGCGGTTCCCGGGGGCGATATTCCGTTCCTCGAGGCGATGCTTGCCGTCGAAAACGAGGCGAGTTTGCAGGTTGTAACGGGAGTTCAGGGCGACGCGCTCATCCAGAAAATGGCGGATGCCACACGCGGCTATCTATGCGGCATTGCGATGGAAGGTCCGCTTGTACTTGTATTTGACGACTTGCACTGGGCTGACGAGGCCTCTTTGAATTTGCTGCTCAACCTTTCGGACCTGGCAGAGTCATATCCCATGTTTTTTATTTGTATGTTGCGCCCCGATAAGACCGTGCCTGGTTGGGTCTCCATTGAAAAGATACAGGAACAATTGAAAAGGCGATTCGATTCCGTTCTGCTCGAGCCCTTACATGCCGAACAGACAGATGTGATGTTGACAAACCTGCTTGGCGTGAAGGATTTGCCGAAATACATTCGGGATTTGATAGTCGAGAAAGGGGATGGGAATCCGTTTTTCATTGAGGAGTTGATTCGCTCATTGATCGAAACAAAACAAATCGTGCGCGAGAACAGTCATTGGAAAGCGGTGAGCGAAACGGCAAATGTCTCCTTGCCGAACACATTGCGCGGCGTATTAAATGCCCGCATCGACCGCCTGCCTGAAACACCCAAGCATGTTCTACAGGATGCCGCAGTGATTGGTCGTCTGTTCGATTTACGCATCCTGAAACGATTGACCAGTTTGAATGGCGGACTCGACGCGCACATCCAATATTTGAAAGAGGCGACTCTGATCGAGCCAGCGCGCGATGAATATATGTTCCGCCATGTGTTGATTCAGGAAGCCGCGTATGATTCCATCCTGATCAAGAATCGCGCCGAACTTCATCGTCAAATCGGGGAAACGCTGGAAGAACTTCATGCCGACCGTATCGAAGAGTTTGCTCCGCTGTTAGCATACCATTTTTACACCGCGCAGGATTCGCGCTCCCTCAAATATGACGTGCTCGCGGGCGAGAAAGCCGCGCGCTTATATGCCAATGCCGAAGCCGCGACTCACTTCAGCCGCGCGCTCGAAGTTGCCAAACATACTCATGTTGAATCTGAGCAAATAACCCGCCTCTACACTCAATTGGGTTCGACGCTTGAACTGAGCAGTCGTTTTGAACAGGCGCTGGCGACATATGATGATATGAAATCCTTTGGCATGGAAAATGGAATCCGCTCGGTTGAAATGAAGGCGTTGATGGCAAAAGCCACCATCTATTCGATCTTTTCGCAGTTGCATAATTCGACGCTCAGTGAGCAGATGTTAATTCAGGCGTTGGAAATCTCCCGTGAGATTGGAGACCGCGTCACGCAGGCGAAACTAAACTGGAATCTGATGATCACCTTTCTTTTCTCGAAGCGGCTCGATCCAGCGCTTGAGTATGGTGAAGTCGCTTTGGCTCTGGCGCGTGAGTCGGATGACAAGGAACAACTGGCTTTTGTCTTGAACGATCTATGTCGTCTATATACTTGCCGAGGGGAATTTGAAAAGGCTCATATTGTCATACGCGAAGCGCGTGAGTTATGGCGGTCCTTGGATCATCAAGTGATGCTGGCGGATAGCTTTGGCTCGGAGGCGGAGGCATATTTCAATGCAGGAGAATACCCACAATCCCTGGAATGTAGTCAACAGGGATTACAAATTAGTGAGGAGATAAATAATCTATGGGGACAATCCTATGATCGTATGCTCATGGCATTTGTTTGTTTTGAAAGCGGCCAATTGGGGCGCGGTATTCAACTGGCAGAGCAGAGCGTTCAACTTGCAGATCAGGCAGGCTTGATCGCCAGCAGTATCAGTCTGCGCTCGGAATTGGCGTTGGTATACACACATTGCGGCGCGCCTGAAAAAGCCTATCCGTTAATTGAGCAGGCTTTGCAGGTCGCTGCAGCGAAGCAACCTGCCTGGAAGACATTTCCACAGGCAATCAAAGTGCGAATGCACTTACTGGAAGGTGATCTTCAATCTGCCGAACAAACTGCAGGGAACGAAATAATTCAACCCACGTCCATCCCGTATGCGCGCTATACAATTTTTGTTTGCCTTGCGAATATTGAATTGGCAGTTGCAAAAGGCGAATACGACAAGGCGCTTTCACTGACCGAAAAATTATTGGATGAAACGGCGCCCCTCACGCGTGTGGATGTTCCCGATGTTCTGCGCTGGAAGGGGATCGCTTTAATGGGATTGGATCAACTTGACGAAGCGCTTCAAGTCCTAGCTCAAGCCTGCTCACTGGCAAAAGCAATGGATTCGAAACCTCAGCTTTGGTCCATATTAGCAAGCCTTGCGGATGTCAACTCAAAACTTGGTAATCGTAAAGAAGCAGAATCAAATCGCAAAGAAGCGCGTAAGATCGTCGAGCAGATCGCCGAATCCCTGCGCGAGATTGAACTCCGCGACTCGTTTTTGAGTCAACCGCGTGTCCAAAAGTTGATGCTTTAGAGTCGTTTTCTTAAACAGAGGAGAATCATCATGTCCATCGAAGAAAATAAAAACATCGTCCGCCGTTATCAGGAAATATACAATAGCAATCAGTTGGATGCTTTGCTTGAAGTCGTATCAGTAGATTTACTCACTCCGAAGATCATGCCTGGTATCCTGCATGGAATTGAAGGCGCCAAAGCCGCGCATCAAATCATGTTGAGGGGATTTCCCGATTATCAAACAGTCATTGATGACTTGATTGCCGAGGGAGATAAAGTCGCGGCGCGCATCACGATGACTGGCACGCACACGGGAACATTTATGGGTATTCCTGCAACAGGGAAACATGTCGAGTTTACTGGAATTTATATCGCGCGAATCGCAAACGGCAAAATCATTGAACATTGGGGCGAAGAAGACGGTGTTAGTTTGCTCGCGCAACTTGGGTTGACATTTAAGCCAGAATTACAGGGATAAGAATCAGTGTGGGAAAAACTGAATAATTACGCGCCCGAAAGCAAGCGCATCAGATCGTGAAATAGATCGCTGAGAAACTTTGGGATTAGACCCCGCGAATTGCTTGAACCAGCCTCAGGTCAAGGCGCTGACGCGTTAATTCGTCGTCATCCATTTTTCGGCCCACCTTGCAGAATTGTAACTTTTCAATCCTGCTGGCGTCCTGTTGTATAGCGGAACTGCCCAATAGTCTGTGTATTAATTTAAATTGAAGAGTGGATAGAAGCAGGGCCCTAACTCTTAGAACAACAAATATCGCTTGACACTGCAATAATTTTTTGATCGCTTTAAATCATTTATATCAGGTAGAAGAGGAGAGAACTTATGTCACGCTTTTTCAAATCCAGAGGATTAATATTACGCCTGTTGATTCTCGTCGGTGTTGTATTCACACCTTCGATTCCTGCCAAGACAGGGGCGTTTGCGCAGAGTAATATGGCGCCGCTTAGAATTATCCGTTCCCTTTATACAAGTGAATTCGGGGTGGGTGCACCAAAAGGGTTGGCATTTTCCCCCATAGCCAACACATTTTTTGTCCTGGACGGGAGCGCAAATATTGCCCTGATTACAATGAGTGAAGACAATGCAGGTAGTCAAAGTCTCCCTGAAGCGCAATCTGACCCGTTGAATATGGCTTTTGATAAAAAATCGGGTAGTTTATTTGTGTTCAACCGAGGCAGGGCTGAACTGGTCAAAATTAAAGCAGATGGCAAGGGCTTGCCGAATGCCGCTTCAACCGCCCGGGATTCTGCAAAAGGTTTTAATTTAAAAGACCCGCAGGGTATGGCTTTTGACGCCGACAATGGACGCTTATTCATTCTCGATGCGGGTAAATCGCAGATCGTGTCTGTGGTTCCACATCCAACGCTCGGCTTTGATGCGGATGAGGCAATTCGCTCCAACAAAGTCCAGCGAATTTCGTTGAAAAAACTTGGAACAGGCACATTCCGAGGATTAGCATATAACCCAGCCACCGGGCATTTATTTGTTTCAGAACCTGCCCAGAAGAAATTATATGAGTTGACACAGACTGGTGAAATTGTATCCACCTTTGATTTTGCTTCATTGGGAATTAACAATCCATCCGCCATGACATTCGCGCCGAGCGTGGATAACACGGATGATCCAAACATCTACGATCTCTTTGTTCTTGATGATGGACAGACAGCGAAAACAGGATTATTTTCTTTTACCAGCACTAGGCAACAAACCGCACTGCCTGACGGTCAAATTATTGAATTATCACTTCTTGCTCCAACGGTGCTCCCCCCTGGAACTACGCTGCTGCCTGCCACGCTGGTACATACAATTGACACTTCCAATGCGGCGTGGAATCCCTCCTCCCCAGATCCGTCTGGCATTGACTACTGGCCCTTGACCGGCAATCTACTGATCAGCGATAGCGAAGTGGATGAGATGCCGATTTTTACAGGGAAAAATGTATATCAAACAACAACAACCGGTATGCTGGTCAGCACCTGCGATACACTCGCCTTCTCACATGAGCCATCGGGATTGTCCACCAATACGGATAATAATCATATCTTTTTTTCAGATGACGATGGTGCCAACGATAAGGTCACAGAAGTTAATGTGGGACCAGATGAAGTCTATTGTACAGCGGACGATACCTTCACCATAACGAATGTTGCCGCTCTAGTTGGAGCAACCGATGCTGAGGATGTGGCTTACGGGAACAATACCGTTTTTATCTCTGACGGTATTAACGCGGAGGTATATAGAATACCGCTTGGACCCAATGGAGTATTAGGCGGGGGTGATGATGGAGCCATGACCCATTTTGATACTGCCATCCTCGGTTTCAATGATCTCGAAGGGATTGATTACAATTCGGACGCCGGCACGCTCTTTATTGTCAGTACTCAGGGTAATCAGAATTATCTGGGGGAAACGACAACCTCCGGGACGCTTCTCCAAGCTTATAACCTGTCATTTATGGGCACTACCGGCAACTTAAGATCTGATGTATCGTATGCTCCCAGCAGTCAAAACCCGGCCATCAAGAATCTCTATATCGTCAGCCGCGGCGTTGATAACAACAACAATCCGAATGAGAACGATGGGAAAGTATGGGAAGTCAATATCTCTGGTTCTGCTACTGCGACACCTACCAACACACCCACAGCCGGTCCATCGCCCACTTCTACCCCTACAAGCACTCATACACTTACCCCCACAATCACTCCGACCTTCTCGTCGTCCGGTAGTGTGTTCTACGCTTCGTTTGCAGATAACGGCAGCGTGGGCGGTGTTACGTTCGCCGACGAAGACATTCTACAATTCAACGGCGCCACTTGGAGCCTGTTCTTCGACGGTTCGGATGTTGGCGTGGGCTCTGTGGATGTATTTGCCTTTTATTATGTGAATGCAAACAGGATCCTGCTGTCATTCAACAATACAATCACCATTGGCACCACAACGTTTGCCCCCACAGATATAGCACAGTTTGATGGTACGTTTGGTGCCACTACCGGCGGTACATTCAGTATGTACTTTAATGGTGCAGACGTTGGCTTGGATGCCTCCACCGATTATATTGACGGGATTGATATTCTTCCAGATGGCAAGTTGCTAATCTCAACTCGAGGCAATCCGGTAGTTCCTGGTCTTTCCGGACTTGCTGATGAAGATATTCTGCAATTTACAGGCACATTCGGCGCTGTCACCACTGGTACTTGGGCGCTCTACTTCGACGGTTCGGACGTCGGTCTGGCTGATACCGGCATGGAGGATGTCGACGCCCTTGACGTTGACAGCAATGGAAACATTTACCTCTCAACTTTGGGAGATTTCAGCGTAACGAGCGTTGCCGGTTTCGATGAGGATGTCTTTATCTGCTCACCCACCTCATTGGGATCTAACACAGCCTGCAACTACTCCCCCGCGCTTTACTTCGATGGCAGCACTTGGGGGCTGGACATCAACGATGTAGACGCCTTCAATTTGTCGTCAACAGGTCCGAACCCGACACCAACAAACACATATACGTCTACACCTACTTTCACAGCTACGAATACTCCCACAGCGGGTCCCTCGCCCACCCCAACAAATACGCGGACACCAACGCCAACCGCGACAGTCACATTTACACCAACGAGTACCCCCACTGCTTCAAATACGCCCACTGCGACAAACACATCAGGCGTATCGGATTTGATCTTTGCCGATGGCTTCGAGTTGGGCAATCTCTCAGCTTGGACTTCTAACACGAATGACGTGGGTGATCTAAGTGTGAGCGCTGCGGCTGCATTGATGGGCAGTCGGGGCATGCAAGCATTGATTGATGACGCCAACACCATTTATGTTACTGACGATAATCCCAATGTTGAGCCGCGTTATCGCGCCCGCTTCTATTTCGACCCGAACTCGATCCCGATGACGAGTGGTGATGCTCATTACATCTTCAAAGGCTTTCTAGGTACTTCTACTGAAGTATTGCGGTTAGAATTCGGTAAATCGGCGGGTGGTTACCAGATCAGAGCTGCGCTATTGGACGATGGCACTACTTGGGTCAACACCAATTGGTACCCCTTAAGTGATGCAATCAACGTTATCGAGTTGGATTGGCGTGGGGCGACGGCAGTCGGCGCGAATAATGGCGGCTTGACCTTATGGACAAATGGCATTCAACAGCAGGATTTGACAGGAATTGACAACGACACCCGACGGATTGATCGTGCGCGGCTGGGTGCACTGACCGGTATAGACGCTGGAACTATTAGCGTCACCTCCTCCTACTTCTTCGATGCCTTCGAGTCGCGGCGTCAGACTTATATTGGTCCTTAGCCTGATTGTTCATAAACTTCCACTGAATTCGCTTCACAAACTGATGTCCTCGGCGGTCATTCACCGCCGAGGATAGTTATTCGGGCGCTAATGACTACTTATACAGCCTTTCGATTGTAACTTTTTCTTAATGTTATCGTCATGGACGCAATAATCTAGTCAATATATGTAATTGGTTCGATTGAAAGATATGACCATTACTTAACCTGCTTAGCAATTTATACAAATTTATACTTAAGATTTTTACCCCTGTAAGATAGAATACAGTCCACGCGAATTGAAGGTGATTATGGGACGTGATTTAACGAGTGATTTGACAAAACAATATTCAACATTGTTTGAAAAAAAGGGAATGAAAAGGCTGTTTTCATTTGTTCAAGACGTTTATAAATCGGGGAAGTCGCGTGAAATCGTTTCCTTCATCGTTTGGGAGATTTTCTATAAATTTGGATTGTTTCCAAAGAGAGATTATTTAGTATTCAACCAGCGCGAAGCGATAAAACTAGACGGCAAAAACCTGGTCAATTCAGAATTTGATGCCACAATGACCCGGTTTTTCGCTGGCAGAGGGATCCACTCCGAAAGGTGCGATCTTAATTGGAAAATTTTATATTTTCATAATGGAGAGATTTTTGGATGTTTGTATCCGGATGATTGCGACCTCTATAAGAGCACAGACGGTGGAAAAACAGTCGTTTTCGTCAATCGATTCCCGGAAAGAATCAAGTCCATATTTATCTCAAGCCAAAACACCATTTTCGTATGCCTGAAAGGCACTGTCTATAAGAGTTCGAATCAGGGAAATTCATTCGAAAAGACGTTGGACCTTGGCTCACCAATAAGTTTCTTTCGATTTAATAATGCAATGACGGAAACACCGAATAAGATTTTGTGGGCAGGGGAATATGGCAACATTTGGGATAAAAGCGGTTGGAGGAAACTTGCCTACCTCTATATGAGTTCTGATGACGGAAAAACGTGGAAAAAATCTGATTTCTTAATTCAGCAGGGAACTAATAAACACGTTCACATTGTGATGTATAGCAGATTATTAAATAGAATAATGGTCGCGGACGGCGATAACTACAAGAGACTGTGGTTGAGCGACCCACAGGGTGCTCCAGATTTTGAGAGCCCTAACTGGAAGCCCGTCAATCAATTTCACATACAGATGGGCGGCTATACCTCAGTAGTAGAAAGCAACGGAAAAATATTTTTTGGCACTGATTATCAGGGAGGGACTAATTTTATTGTTGAGACGACGGATGGCAAGAAGATTACCAAAAAGATCGTGCCTGATCCCTATCGAAGAAGTCCGATAGATAATATGATTCTCAGGAAATCGAGGAACGGGAACGAGATTTGGGCGAATCTGCCCTTCTCCACAGTAAACACAAAATGCCTATTAATGTATTCAGCAGATCATGGAATAAGCTGGAATAAAGTCTTTGAATATGATCGATCCACTCATACAGTTTGGTTGATAAATGCATCCAGGGAAATTTCTGCTGAGTTATATTTTTCAATTGAGGATGTTAGAAGTAAAGATCGTGTGGTTTATAAATTGGCAGACTCCGAAGAATCAGGCTAACATCGTCGCCAAAACCCTGCCTTTTGTCTGATGGCAGAGATGATGGTAGTGTCGCGATCATGCAAAAGGCAAGTCCGATCGAATCGAATTAAGGTAAAACAATGGAACATTCGCGGTTGTCACCCACAATGCAGCAAATTGATCATCAGCCTAATATGCCAAACCACTCAGACGATTTGCTTTCAGATGGAACTCAGCCGGCTCTTAATTTGATATTAAGTCTATGTCAGGCACTGAGAGAAGAAGACATAAATTATTGTCACTGGAAAAGCAATAATGCGCTTGACCGTTCGGCCAATGGCGAAAATGATATTGATCTCCTGATCAGCCGCGTGGATGCAGGACGATTTTCAGAGCTCTTATATCGCTTCGGATTTAGACAAGTCAGGGTTCCTGCGGATAAACAGATGCCTGGAGTATTGGATTATTACGGTTATGATGAACAGTCCGATAAATGGGTTCATGTTCATGCCCATTATCAACTCATCATGGGTGATGATATGACCAAAAACTTTCGCTTTGCGATTGAAGAGCCGTATCTTGAGTCGGTTCTCTGGAATGGCATTTTCAAAGTACCCGCAGTTGAATTTGAATTTGTTGTATTTGTCATCCGCATGGTACTGAAACATTCGACATGGGATGCCATCCTTAGCCGGCAGGGAAAATTAAAAACGAGCGAGCAAAAAGAGCTGACTTACTTGCAGAACAATATAAACCAGGCCCGGGTTAATGCCATATTGAAGGATCATTTGCCTTATATTAATGAGGATCTATTTAAGAACTGTGTACTCGCTCTGCAATCTGGTTGCACCATCTGGACTCGGATGCGGACGGGTCAGGAGTTACAAACTCGACTCAGGGCAAACGCCTATCACCCCATACCAATTGATACTTTTTTGAAGCTGTGGCGCCGGGTCAGTATGATGATCCGCTCTCGCATATTTAGATCTTCCTCAAAGTATAGCCCTGAAATTGGCGGCGCAATGATTGCCATTGTTGGAGGTGATGGGGCCGGCAAATCAACTGCAATCGATGCACTCCACGCCTGGCTTTCGAAGAACTTTGAATCAACCAAGATACACATGGGAAAACCAGATTGGTCGTGGACAACCATTACGATCAGGTCAATCTTGAAGGTTGGCCAAATATTTGGTCTTTATCCATTGGAGGCATCTTTTGACGAGACGATTGATCAAAAATCTCCAGTATCACCGGGATTTCCTTATTTAATAAGAGAAGTTTGCAGGGCACGAGATCGCTACTGGACGTATATCAAGGCTCGACGTTTGGCTGCTGAGGGTAGTTTGGTAATCCTTGATCGTTTCCCTCTGCCTCAAATCCAACTTATGGACGGCGCACAAGCAGAGCAATTTATCCGCAAGCTAAATGACGGACCCCAAGCAAAGCGGTTTTTGACTCCACGTCTGGATAGTTGGCTGGCAAGGTTTCTGGTAAGGCTGGAGGAAAGCTACTACGATCAAATTGTTTTGCCTGAAATATTGATTGTACTCAAGGTAAATCCGGCGATTGCCGTTCAAAGAAAAACTGATGAGGATTCGGCCTCAGTCGAAAAGCGATCTACGGAAATATGGCAACTGAATTGGGAAAAATCCGATGCTCATGTGGTTGACGCGAGCAAATCTAAAAACGAGGTGGCATCAGAACTTAAGACGCTAATCTGGTCAAGATTGTAAATGACGAAGATTCTACCTGGTAATACGCTTATGCCAAAACCTTTATTGATAATGGAATTAGTGGGCCCCGCTGGCGCAGGAAAAACGACTCTTGCACGAGTCCTGGATCATAGGAGCGCAATAATTCAAGTAGGTTCTGACATTGAACTTCGAAAAATAAAGTATATTCCGGTTATTGTGCGCAATACTTTATCATTATTGCCAATTTTTCTGCGAAAACTTCGATATGGTCGACGGTTCACGTGGGATGAGATTAAAGCGCTGGTCTATTTGAAAGGATGGCCCGCAGTTTTGAGACAGGAGGCCGCAACAGGTAATGCAACGATTCTTTTAGATCATGGCCCTGTATTTAAGCTGGCTACTCTGAATGAATTTGGGCCTGAAAGGCTGAAAACCGAAGGGTTTGAGACATGGTGGAGTACCATGTTCAAACAGTGGGCTTCAACTTTGGATGTTGTGGTCTGGCTTGATGCCCCGGATCTCGTTCTCGAGAAGCGTATCAATTCACGAGATCAACGCCATTTGGTCAAAGGTAAGACGGGAGCGGAAGTCGTTCATTTCCTGGCCCGTTATCGAACTTCTTATAACCAGATACTGGGAAAATTGAAGATCAATGGAGGACCGCTTCTACTTCAATTCGATACCAGCCGTATATCTATTGAGCAAGTAGCAGACGAAATACTTTCGACTATCAATGTTGCAGCCCTGAGGCTCTAAACCAATTCTGGAGAACAAACGCCTGTACCCTTCGCCAGATATTACCGTCTTATAAACAGAACTACCACTTTTCGATGCACGCTATTTTTTAGGAGATATTTGTGCTTGTATTTATCCATATCAATAAAACTGCTGGGAGCACAGTTCGCTATATCTTGCGAAGTACTTTTGGCGTTAATCATTGCGAAGTGGAGCCTTGGCATGCACCCTGGATAGACCCACCCTTTTCGATGCCAGATTTGCAGCGCCTACGCAAACTGTACCCACATTTGGAAAGCATTGCCGGGCATCGTGTAACCGGCTACGTTGACTTAAGCGAAAGGGGTACGGACTTCAAGTATTTCTCTTTCATGCGCGACCCTCTGAAGACATGTGCGTCTCGTTTTCAATATAATATTCAATATAGGAAGAAAAAGAACCTTGTATTTGAAGAATGGATACAAAAGGATTGGACGCGCAACCACCAGACGAAAATGTTTGCAGGCGTACCAGATGTAAAAAAGGCAATCCAAACTATTAAGGATAAGAAGATTTTTGTTGGACTGACTGAGCGATTTGACGAGTCAATGCTGCTGTTGAAAACTTTGCTGGCCAATAATTTGAATATCTCTTATCAGCCGGTAAATGTGGCCCGAAAAAATGCCTTGGCAGAACGTCTGCTCTCAACTGAAAGCACTAGGCGGATGCTTGTTGAAGCAAACCAGGCCGATCTGGAACTTTATGACTTCGTTAAAAAAGAGTTATTCCCGTCTTTTCAGCGAGAATATGGGCCGCGTCTTGTAACGGATTTGGCGGCTTATCAAAATAATCGAGATCTAAGTTTTAATACACGGAACATCACTTTATCTCGTATGAAGCAGTATTTGATCTATAAGCCCTTGCTTTATCTCCACCGAAGGGGCATCGCCGCCGTATGATGAGTATTGTCGAACAAATTCCGTCTCTTTCTGGTCGAAAAACCAGAAGCGTCTTTAAAAGGAGTTTTAATTAAAGTTATGAATTTGCGGCAAAAGGCGGCTCAAGGCGTTTTTTGGTCAGTCATACAAAAGTGGGGGAGAGCTGGTATTTCGGTGGTTACCTTCATTATCCTTTCGCGCCTGTTGGATCCAGAAGCATTTGGATTAGTCGCATTGGCTACTGTCTTCACAACCTTTGTAGAAATTTTTCTGGACCAGGGTTTTAGTGCTGCCATTGTGCAACGAGCCGAACTTGAGCCAGACCATCTGGACACAGCGTTCTGGATCAATATACTGACGGGTCTGTTTATGACAGTAGGAGGGATAGCAGCGTCGGGATTAATTGCGGGTTTTTTTGATGAACCTCGTCTGGCTCCAGTCCTGCGCCTGTTATCAATCACTTTTCTGATCAGCGCTTTGAGTAGCACCCAGGTTGCGATTCTCCAACGCAGGCTGGCATTCAAAAGCCTTGCGGTCCGCTCACTGACGGCTACAACAGTGGGAGGCGTAGTTGGTCTTGGTATGGCCTTCACAGGGTTTGGAGTTTGGAGCCTGGTGGGGCAGGATATTGCGAGCGGTTTAGCTGGTGTTGTTGTGCTATGGAGGTCGAGTGATTGGCGACCGGGGCTAAATGTATCTGCCAGGCATTACAAGGAAATGTTCACTTTTGGTGTTTCCGTAGTTGGTAATAATGCTCTTAACATCCTGCTTCGTCGTTCCGATGATCTCTTAATAGGTTATTACTTGGGTCCAACTTTACTGGGCTTCTATACGATAGGTTATCAACTGCTGTTGGTTATCATAAGACTGGTTACTGAAGTTACCAATACTGTGGCTTTTCCGGCATTCTCTCGCCTTCAGCGCGAACCGGAACGAATGCGGCGCGCCTTTTACAGCGTCACACAATATACGAGCCTGTTGGCTTTTCCGATCTTCATCGGTTTGGCTGTCTTGGCTCCGGAATTGGTCCCGGCGTTTTTTGGTGAAAAATGGGCGCCAAGCATTCCCGTAATGCAAATCCTGGCGATGATTGGTATTCTTCAATCTGTGTTTTTCTTTAACGCCAGCGTTATCAGGGCCTCCGGCAAACCATTGTGGGAATTTGGCATCATGCTCCTCAATACTGTTTTCAATGTACTTGGTTTCCTGGTTGCTGTACGTTCAGGAAGGGGAATTGTAGCAGTTGCGGCATCGTTCGTCATTGTCAGCTATCTGGTCGCTCCAGTGTCCTATATCGCTTTGCGCAAGCTCATTCAAATTGATTTTAAAACATATCTCTGGCAGTTTGTCTCCCCATTAACTGCCTCTCTAGTCATGGTTGCTTCGATAATGGGAATGAAATACCTGTTCAGGGATTTAGCGTTGAATTTGTATCTGGAGTTCTCAATTTATGTATTGACTGGTGTGCTGACCTATGCATTGGTTATAGGATTGATAGCACGGCAGCTTTATCAGGAACTGTTGGAACTTGTCAGTCTTGTTTTGCCGAAATTGAAATTTCGGAAAATTTAGGAGAATTTAGATATGATGGTTAATGCTAATTTTGTAGTGCTTACTACAAACAGAAGTGGATCAGAGTGGATAATCAGCACCCTGAATAACTTTCCAAGTGTATCTGCGCACGGAGAATTATTCCTTCCGAGGCCAAGAATTCTCGATGAGAAGTGGGATGCGGATTTTGCCTACACTCGATTCATTGAAACCAAATTCAAGGGTTTGACCTTTCGCCCTTTTTCTGTCTTCTCCTATTTGAATACTCTTTATAGCATGCCCGGAAAAGTTGGATTCAAATTGATGTACAAGCAAATTGGCCTATATCCCGAAATTTTGGCATATTTTATGAGGCACCGGATTCGCGCACTCCATCTCGTTCGTCGCAACCACTTGGATGTTATGGTTTCTTACGCGGTCAAGGCGAAAATAGGCCGGGCACATCTGTTGGTAGGGCAATCCGCGCCAGATGAATTACAGGTCGAACTAGATACTAAAAACCTTGTCAGACAGTTGGCATGGTTACAAAAACAACAAGATATGGCGCGAAAACTTTTAGCATGGTGTGGGTTGCCTCACGTGGAAGTCATATATGAAGATCTGGTCCGCGACCAGGTTCATTATTTTCAAATCATCCGGGATTTTCTTTCACTTAATGCAGACGAACAAATGCCCCAATCTCCTCTCACCAAGATCAGAAAAGGCGCGCATCGTGACATGATCAGTAATTATGACCAGGTCAAGAATGCAGTTGCGAATTCGAAATTTGCCAGTTTACTGGAATGAACATAATTTGAAGTAATGGAGACTTTAATGATTCGATTTAGCTTTTTTCTTGGAAGATGTCAAGCATGCGAAAAATAGCCCTTATATTATCCCTGGTCTTTATCTTTATTATTCCATGGGAAGGCGTGGTCCGGCTTCCCGGTTTGGGTACAGGCGCCAGTATTGTGGGCCAGATGGTGGCGGTTTTTTGGTTCGCGACAGTTCTGATCACGCGCCAATTTCGCAAACTTGGCCCCTTTCACCTTATGGTTTGTCTCTTTGTGCTATGGAACGCCGTCAGCGTTTTTTGGAGCGCGAGTCCTTACAAGTCGTTCGATCACGCCAAGACATGGCTCCAAATGCTCTTTCTGGTTTTTATTCTGTGGGATCTTTACACTACGCAAGCATCTCTCA
>CAZIYY010000003.1:68504-76041 GCA_964543585.1 uncultured Anaerolinea sp.
TGGCCGGACTTCAAGCATATATCCTTGGTGCCTATGTAGCGATTGGCAGTGCATTACATAATTTCTTTACCGGTGCCGCTTATTACACTAACCTTCAACGCTTTAGTCCCGGTGATACCAACCCTGATGGATTTGGGTTTATCCTGGCGATGGGCATGCCTCTGGCATGGTATCTTGCCGCTTCGAACAATACCGGTAAATTCAGCCTCTGGTTGAGGTTCGTAAACTACGCTTATATCCCGGCAGCTTTTCTGGGCATTGCCCTATCAGGTACTCGTACAGCCCTGATTGGTTCGTTAGTTGGTACGGCATTTGGGCTTGCTTCACTTACCCGCCTGCGACTTGCGACTCGGATTGCGATTTTTCTGCTTTTGGTTTCGGTCATCTTTATCGGATTGCCTTATGTTCAGTCTCTGGAATCATTCCAGCGCCTCGGTACTACGGCTGATGAACTCGCTTCAGGAGATCTCAATAATCGCACAAATAATTGGAGCGAGGGACTTGCTTCCTTTGAACAACATCCGTTATTAGGTGTTGGTGGTAATATGTATCGCTCTATAAATAGTCTGGCTAAGAATGCGTCAGGCAAAGTGGGCCACAATTCCTATGTCTCTGTTCTGGTTGAACTTGGGCTGATCGGGTTTGTAATATTCGCCATTATATTGGCAATTACATTTGTCCAGGCATGGCGCCAACCTAAATGGCAATCATGGTTCTGGCTCACTGTTCTTACAGTTTGGGGCATTGGGGCGTCTACTTTGACTTGGGAAGCTAGGAAATCAACTTGGCTGTTTCTGAGTTTTGTCATCGTGAGTTCGGCCCTAAATACTTATCGAGAAGAACCGGAGTACGCTCCCACTCGATTTACAGGACCTATGCATCATAGGACCGCTAAACAAAAAGAACTAGTAGCTGATAGATTGAGTTAAGTTTATACCGGAGAGTTTAAAGAATGTTGAAATCACAAAAACGAGTTGCCATCTTTATGCCAAGTTTGTTCGGCGGAGGCGGTCAACGCTCTATGGTCAACCTGGCGCATGGCATGACCGAATCTGGCTATGCTGTGGATTTGGTATTAGCCCAGGTGGAAGGACCTTTTTTAGAAGAGGTAAGAGAGCCAGTACGTGTAGTGGATCTGAAAGCGTCTCGAGCCCTGACAAGTCTTCCAGCCCTTGTACGTTATCTACGAACTGAGCAGCCTGAGGCTTTGCTTTCGGTGTTTGGTTATGTTAACATTGTCGCCTCATGGGCTTGGCGTTTGGCGGGTGTCCCCACACGATTATTATTGAACGAACAGAATACAGTTTCGTTTGAATCTGGAAATGCATCTACCTGGCGCGGGCGGTTGGTACCGTGGCTGATGAAGCGGTTTTACCCGTGGGCAGATGGCATAGTAGTGGTTTCCCATGGTGTCCGCGATGATATGGCTCAACTGACGAATATCCCGAAGGAACGTATCACGGTAATCTACAACCCTTCAGTGGTAAGAGCGGAAGTATTGGAGAAGGCACAAGCTCCCTTGGATCATCCCTGGTTCAAACCTGATCAACCTCCCGTCTTAGTTGCAGTTGGCCGTTTACAGATGCAAAAGGATCTTCCAACCCTGCTGCATGCCTTCGCGCAGGTGAGGAAGAAGCGGACAGCAAAGCTCCTAATTTTAGGCGAAGGGAGGGAACGGCAACCTCTTGAGGAACTGATCAAGAAACTTGGTCTCGAGGACGATGTGAGTCTGCCGGGCTTTGTCATGAATCCTTACGCTTATATGGCTCGTGCCTCACTTTTTGTCCTATCATCAAGGTGGGAGGGATTGCCTACTGTCTTAATCGAGGCGCTTTGCTGTGGCACGCCAGTGGTTTCAACAGATTGTCCTAGTGGTCCTCGGGAAATTCTAAAGGACGGGGAATATGGCCAGCTGGTTCCAGTTGGTGATATAAGTGCGCTGGCCGGGGCGATTGAAAATACTCTGGATCGCAAGGCATCAAGCCCGCCTCCCGAAAGTTGGCGACCTTATGACCTGGAAAACGTGGTAAACCAATATGTTAAATTGCTTTTTGAGAATTAGTCAAATGGATTGTCGAGTAGATATTGGGTATTTTTCTCTATTTCCGGAAGGATTGCGAGTCTGCAATGGTAATCGTTACCCTAGATCAAAGACCGAAGAGGTATGACATAAAATGTCCCAATCAGATCATCGTTTAAGTATTTTGCATATCATTCTCGCATTGAAACCAACTAATGGTCAATATAACGAGCATTGTTTGCCATTGATGGATGAGCGTGATATCACTATTTGCACCTACTTTAAATCAGATATTATGCTACCAGATCAAATAACCTTGTTTGACGGCGACAATACTGTGATGGGTCTTTTTCGTACATTGCGAGCCGCTCTTGCGAAAAGGGATTACGATGTTATCCACGTCCACACTCCACACGCTGGTGTCTTGTTATTGTTAACCCTGCTTATGTCTGGCCTCTACAAAAAACTGATACCATCCACAGTGCACACAGTGCAGAATTCATTCGAAAACTTCAAGCTTAGGAACAAGTTATTGTTTATTCCGAGCTTCGCCTTTTTTCGATATATGGTCTTTTGCGGCAATGCCAGTTACGAGAGTTTTCCTGGTTTTTACAAGCGGTTGGCCGGTGACAGAATACGAGTTGTGCAAAACGCGGTGGATCTCGATCGTATCAATCGATTAACGGAAAATAAGCATGCGGCCCAAAATGGCAATTTCACGATTACCACGGTAGGCTTGATTGAGATCAAGAATCCATTTACTGTCCTGGATGCATTTGTTCAATCTGACAACCACCGCGGTAAATTATTGTTTCTGGGTGAAGGGACATTGCGGCCCAGTCTCACTCAAAAGATAGTATCATCCGGAATACAGAAACATGTAGAGCTGACAGGTATGATCCCTAGAGATAGGGTATTTGAGTATTTTGCACTCTCCGATGTATTCGTCTCTGCGTCCAGAGGCGAAGGTCTTCCAGTAGCGGTCTTGGAAGCCATGGCGTGCCGCCGCCCGGTGATACTTTCTGATATTCCGCCTCATAGAGAAATTGTGAAGGATATTGATTTTATCCCACTGATCAAGCCGGATGATGTGACTGGGTTTGCCCGGGCCATAAAGAAGTATATGGAAATGTCATCCTCAGAGAGAGAAGCAATTGGCGAGAAGTGCCGAAAACTTGTTGAGGATCAATTCAGCCTGCCGGTAATGCATGCAGGTTATGCAGAAATTTATTCCCAAATATCAAAGAACCATGTCTCATCCTCTTAGGCTCGACGAGTTATTTAAGTTGATTTATATTTGCTTAGGGAAACGAGGTATATCATTATGACCAAGCCAAATTTTATGATGATTGGAGTTGCCAAAGCGGGAACGACTTCCTTCTTCCGCTATCTTGACCAGCATCCTCAGATTTTCATGTGTGAAATCAAGGCAACCAACTATTTCGGATATGAAGATGCGCGTGATTGGAAATGGGCAGACGAAGGCGATGCCCCGTTGCTCCAGAACTTTCCGATAAGAACCCTTGAGGCCTATGAAGAGGTGTTCGAGAAAGCATCCAATGAAATTGTAGTTGGGGAGGTTTCGCCTCAGTATTTCCGCTGCCCCACTGCGGCGCGCCGAATCTACGAATATGCTCCAGATGTGAAGCTGGTGTTGAGCCTGCGAAACCCGGCGGATCGAGCTTTTTCCGGCTTTATGATGCGCACACGACGAGGTGAGGCAGTAAAAGGCTTTTACGAAGAATTAACGCTGGATTCAAGTCATGTAAAAGAAGGGTTTTACTATCGCCGACTGAAAAGATATTTGGATCTATTTCCAAAAGAGCAAATCAAAATCTACATCTTCGAGGAATTCAAGAAGGATGCGGCGGGAACTGTTGTAGACCTCTACAATTTCCTCGGTGTCGATACAAGCTTCGCGCCAGATACATCCGTAACATATAACCCTGGCGCAGTTCCAAAAGTTAGATTGTTCAATAAGTTGTTCTATAACCCACGGTTGATTGACATGACCAAATCAGTGCTTCCTGAGAGTATGCAAGGGATGCTGAAACAAATTCGTGAATTGAACCTTACGACGTCTCCGAAGTTGCCCCCAGATCTTCGGGCGGAATTAATGAATCTTTACAGGGAAGACATCCTCAAGTTGGAGGAACTATTGGGACGGGATTTGTCGATCTGGCTTAATGGGAAATAACTCGTCCTAGCCATCGGAGCAGATAATGAAACCTTCTTGAAGGCATATCATTAATCTCTGCCGTAGTAAGACTCTTGTAGAGAGGAAAGATAAATGACATTACCTACATTCTTAGGCATCGGCGTACAACGGGGTGGCTCCACATGGCTGCACACGCTGCTGGCCAGCCACCCAGACGTATTTATGCCGACGCGTCGTAAGGAAATTCGTTTTTTTGACCGATATTATGACCATGGTCTTGGCTGGTACGAGGACTTTTTTTGTGCACCGGAGGAGGCCGGGAGATACAAGGCTCTTGGAGAAATCTCACCGGAATATTATGAGTGTGAGGAGTGTCCGGAAAGAATTTTCAATACATTTCCCAACGTCAAAATGATAATTATGTTAAGGCATCCCATTAGCCGGGCGTATTCGCAGTATGGTTTTAATGTCCAGAGAAGGAATTATAAAGGATCGTTTGAGGATTTTCTGGCAACGCGGCCAAGAGCATTGGAAAAAGGATTTTATAGTCGATACCTAAAGCAATATCTCCGCTTTTTTGATAGAAAACAATTCCTGCCATTGTTATTTGAGAATGTTTTTGTTGATTTATCCAGGACGAAAAACACGATAGCGGATTTTCTGGAAATTGGCGCGGGTAAATTTCCTGTATTTGATGATAGCGGAAAAGTTAATGCGAGCACAGTGCCAACACACCAGTCCCTTTACGGTTTCGTCGTAAAGACCGGGCGAAAACTTCGCAAAAGAAATTTGGAGCCGGTGGTTGATTTCGTAATGCGACTTGGCATTCAGCGATTCCTGTCAAAAGGGGATCCACTCGAGCCGCTGAATCCAGAATTGAAGAAACGGCTTAGCCAGAAATATTATGATGAATTTGAAGAACTGGAAAAATGTATGCAGATTGATTTGAGCAGTTGGAGAAATGAAAAACCACGTAAGGAAAAAACTTCCTAGATGATTGTTGAATTCATTGGCAGTACCGGTGCAGGGAAAACATCTCTGATCTCAAAAATCCATCATCAACTGGCCCAAACAGTATCAGTGACAACTTCCTTTGATTTGATTGCAGCGCCTCTGGGCTTACGCGGCGTAACCCATCCAACTGCACAAAATCTGATCCAGGAACTTGCTGGGTTTCCTTTTTTTATCGGTTCACTGAATCGGTATGGAAAATTTCTTGCTCATACGATCAGAACTTTTTCGCGTGATACAAAATTTTCAATTCATACGATAAATAATCTCAGGAGTCTCGAACGGAAGATTGGCATGTATGAAATTGCCAAACGCCATAACCGGGATAGAATTATCTTGGTGGATGAAGGACCAATACTTGCCGCACACATTTTTGTGTTCGCCCATTCTCTCGTCACCACCCTGGAATTTGCCACTTTTGCTGAATTGCTCCCGTTGCCGGATCTCATTGTGTATATCAAAGCCCCGGTTGATGTGCTGGTAAGGCGCACATTGGGACGACTTGATCCGCCTAGGGAAATGGACACTAACGACCCGTCCACGACTGAGAAATATGTGAAGAAAGCGGTTTCAATTTTCGATCGGCTCATTGAAAATGAGAAAATCCGAAGCCGCCTCCTGGTCGTGGATAACCCTGATCTCACCAAAGCGGAACATGAAAAAGTTGTGAATGATATCGCCGCTTCCATTCTAAATCATAAGTCGCGGGTTTATAAGACCCATACGATCTAATTTGGATACGACATGCTTACCAAAATTCGAGAACTCACTGAAAACCTGAATGCCAAAGACCTGCGATATTGTCACTGGAAGAGCAATCTGTCGCTTTCAGAGGCGTTATCCGGCCGAACCGATGTTGATTTGTTAATCAGCCGGAAGGATGCCGATTCATTCCGGACTACGGTGAGTCAATTGGGCTTCCGGCCTGCTGTGGCCAACGATGTTGCTGCCTTTCCATCCGTGGAACATTATTTTGCCCTCGATGAAGAAACCGGGGATATTGTTCATGTTCATGCCTATTTTCGCGTGATTACCGGAGAAAGCCTTGTCAAGAATTATCGCCTGCCTATCGAAGCGATGTTGCTGGAAAATACGCGGGAGATAGAATCCATCCATCTTCCTGCCAGGAGCGCTGAACTTGTCATTTTTACATTGCGGATGATGATAAAGCATACTTCATTGATCGAACTTTTTCTGCTTGCAAGGGATTGGAAGCAGGTAAAGCGAGAAATCCAGTGGTTGTTGGAAGCCGACCCGATCAATGAAACAATTAATTTGGTCCATTACTGGCTTCCTTCTGTGAATACCGGCCTTTTTTCTGAATGTATTCATGCCTTAAATTCTCCTGCATCCCTCGTCCGCCGCATAGCACTTGGCATTCGACTGCGTTCGTCGCTTCGTATTTATGCCAGACATTCCCATCTTAGGGCATGGTTGAGTGGGATCAGGATCTTTTTGACGATGGGAATCCGCCGCGTAATTCGATCGCAGCGGGGAGTGTCTCCACAGTCGGGAGGCGCTGTCATTGCAATTGTGGGTCCCGAGGCGACCGGCAAATCCACCCTGCTGGCTGAGATGAGAAAATGGTTGGGTGAACATTTCGCTGTCTCTCAGATCCATGCCGGTAAACCTAAATCCACTTTGCTGACCTTTATCCCGAGTTTATTAGTACCAGCCTTGCGCTTTGTCCTTCCGACCTATCGATCAAGTCACATCGAGACCCAGAATGCAGCGGATGCACAAGAAAAAAAATCGCAAAAGGTATATCCGCTCGTATCTGCGATTCGCGCTGCCCTCCTCGCTTATGATCGGCGGGCATTGCTCATCCGTGCATTCGCGCGGGCCAGCAACGGAAGTATTGTGTTGTGTGATCGATATCCATCCTTGTCTCTTGGATCCCCTGATGGTCCTCAATTGTCACAATTTCCCATTTCTGCGGATCAATATCCGATTCAATTTTGGCTAAGCCGTCTTGAGAAACAAATCTATGAGGAAATACCACCCCCAGACCTTGTAGTTCTTCTTACGGTTCCTGTGGAAGTGGCTATTCTAAGAAATAAAAACCGCGGCAAAGTGGAACCGGAGGATTTTGTCCGTCTGCGGCATGCTCAAAGTTCCAATCTGGAATTCGAAAAGGCGCATGTTTACAAAATCAATACCGATCAAGCTCTTGACAAAACAATTCTTGCTGTTAAGAAAGCCATTTGGAATGTGCTATAGTCAGGGGCTCCAATAAGGAATCTATGAGCAACGCAGATAAATCATCCAAGCCCGATAAGAAAATCAAAGTAGTACTTGTGATCCCTCGTTTGACAATAGGCGGTGACACAAATGTTGTACTGGATATT
>CAZIYY010000004.1:0-9481 GCA_964543585.1 uncultured Anaerolinea sp.
TCGCCTGTGTTCATTTCAAATCTCGCGGCTATTCACTCTTTCTAATCATGAGCCACAAAAAATGAAAGGCGACATCCTTTTTTGTCTTAAGCACGGAAGGGCAAAACGACGCAAAAAGAGGGAAATCTCTCGTGTTCTTGTTTCTTAGAACGCTGTGTTGGGCGCTGGGTGACAGATATTCACCATTTGGGACGAAAAAAATCTGGATATGAAAAAGATCTAAGCATGCCCATTATAAAAACTTTCCCAAAATTTACACTCTCGCATTATGTTGAGTAAGAGGAACTTGTTCAGTTGTTGTGAATTCAATTTTTCGTTCCTCTATTTGTTGCGAAAAATATTCAAACACCTTGTTTTTATTTTTATCCATTAATTGCAGTGCAAGAACTACTCTCTTGTCGTTTCCTATCAATGCTATTAGTGAACCTTGACGTATTATTTTTTGAACTTCATCCCAATTAATACGATAACGACCATGAAAAACGGTGACGGTAACGCTTTTTTCAGTAATTTGAATAGTAGATAGTGCATTAGCCCAGCCTAAAAACGCAAGGAAACCAAACAAAATAAAAACAATTATAGATTTTACAGAACCTTGAACAATTGCGAGTAGGATGAAAATCGAGCCAATTGTAAAAGGAAGTGCAAAAAGTATCTGAAAAATTAGCACCCACCAAACTACTCTGAGTGTAAGTTTGAAAGATTTTTCCATTGTTGAAATATTCCTAACTCAAATGAGGATTAAACGCCCAACGACTGGCGCTACCCGCTGGTGGGCGGGCGTGGACTCTGCTGGGGAGCAGAAAAAACTCAATTAGACCATCCGACTACTTCGTTTTCTTCTCGATCTTCGCCCACGCGTCTTTCAACGGGACGGTCAAATTGAATACGGGTTTATCGTCAGCGGAGTCGAGGTCAGTGCAAAAGTATCCCTGGCGTTCGAATTGGAAGCGGCCCCCGGGCTTGGTCTGCGCGAGAAGCGGCTCCACGTATCCTGTAAGAACGGTTAATGAATTTGGATTCAAACACGCGAGGAATCCTTCTTCACCCTCTTCGGGATCCTCCTTCGTAAAGAGGCGATCATACATACGGATCTCGGCCTCTTTCGCATGTGCCGCGGATACCCAGTGAATGGTGGATTTCACCTTTCGACGGTCCGGCGAATCGCCACCGCGTGTCGCGGGATCATAAGTGCAATGCACTTCAACGACTTCCCCCTTCGCATCTTTGATAACGTGCGTGCATTTAATGAAATATGCGTATCGCAATCGTACCTCGTTGCCCGGGAAGAGACGGTAATATTTTGGCGCCGGCGTTTCGCGGAAATCATCCTGCTCGATGTAGAGGACTTTCGCGAAAGGGATTTTGCGCGTGCCCGCGTTCGTATCTTCGGGGTTGTTGACGGCGTCCATCTCTTCGATGAGACCATCGGGATAATTGTCAATCACAACTTTGAGGGGATGAAGCACAGCCATGCGGCGAAGGGAATGTTTGTTGAGATCATCGCGCACACATGCTTCAAGCAGGGAGACATCGCTCACGCTGTAATTCTTGGCGACCCCAACCCGGCGAATGAAATCATGGATCGCTTCCGAAGTGTAGCCGCGGCGGCGCATACCGCGTAAGGTGGGCATACGCGGATCATCCCAGCCGTTCACATGATTCTCTTCAACGAGACGCCTTAGTTTGCGTTTGCTCATTACAGTGTAATTCATGTTGAGGCGCGCAAATTCGATCTGGCGCGGTTTGAAGACACCCAATTGTTCGGGGAACCACTCATACAGCGGGCGATGATTTTCGTATTCGATTGAACACAAGGAGTGCGTGATGCCTTCCATTGAATCGTTTTGTCCATGCGCCCAATCGTACATGGGATAAATTTTCCACTTATCTCCTGTGCGATGATGCGGCGGCTCGTGGATGATACGATACATGGCGGGGTCACGCATATTGATGTTGGGATGAGCCATGTCTATCCTGGCGCGTAGAATTCGCGAGCCATTCGGGAATTCGCCGTTCTTCATGCGTTCGAGCAGATCCAGATTATCTTCCACATCACGGTCGCGGTAAGGAGAATCCTTGCCTGGCTCAGTGAGCGTGCCGCGATTGGCGCTCACTTCTTCGGGTGTCTGGTCATCCACATAAGCCTTGCTCATCAAGACAAGTTTCTTAGCCCATTCATACAGTTCATCAAAATAGTCGGAAGCGTAGGTGACCTTTACCCATTTAATACCAAGCCAGCGCATATCTTCCTCAATGGCTTCCACAAATTCCGTTTCCTCCTTGGTGGGGTTGGTATCGTCGAAGCGCAGGATCACCTCGCCATTGTTTTCCTTCGCGATGAGATAATCAATCATGAACGCCTTGACGTGTCCGATGTGAAGATAACCATTCGGCTCAGGCGGCAGGCGCGTACGGACGTAGTTGAAGCGTCCGTTCTTCAAATCTTCCGCGACGGCTTCGCGGATGAAGTCTGTTGGCTTGGTTTCTTCTGTCATTGGGCTGCCTTTTTGCTGCAGAGACACAGAGATCATTGATTATGTTCTGCGGGGAGATTCTGGAACAAATTAAGAGGGTGGGCGTCTTAATTTCGACAATTATAACAAAGGGCGAAGTATAATTCAGATGGAGGTTCTGATGAGCGAATCAAATGAAAAACAAGCAGCCTTTCTAGGAACGTATTTCGACCGTGACTCAGTCATGCGCCTGTCGCGCTGGTCGGAGACTCTTGGATGGATCGTCCTGACCCTTTACCTCGTGTCGTGGGCGCTCTCTCTTCTGCTGTTCATCGGGCAGTATATGAGTGGTCTGTTCTTTGATAAAGGAATGACGTTCCTGAATGCCATCAATATTTTTATGCCATATTTTTTACAGCCTTTGCCCGGGGTGTTTTACTTTTTTGGCTTGCAGGCAGTATCGAAGGTCCTGTTGATCCTGCTGGATATGGAAGATAACACCCGCCGCGCGGCGCGGAAATGACAGAGAAATAATTATGAAATGTCGTAAATGCGGGGCTAAAGCCTCTGTGAACATGCGCCAGCACAAACTGGCTTTGTGCAAAGAGCATTATCTTGAATGGGTGCCCGAGCAGACCGAGCGCTTTATCAAAAAGTACAACATGTTCACCCACGCTGAGAAAATCTTGGTCGCGGTTTCGGGCGGCAAGGATTCGCTCGCGCTGTGGGATATTCTCATCCGCCTAGGCTATCAGGCGGATGGACTATATCTGGGTCTCGGCATTGACGGGGGAATTAATTACTCGCATGAGTCGCAGCGCCTCACCAAAAAATTTGCGAACGAGCACAACCTCAAACTTCACATTGTTGATATTGAAAAAGAATACGGACAACCCATTCCCATGCTTTCGGAAATTTCCCATCGCGGATACGGCAAACCGTGTGCGGTGTGCGGATTGACAAAGCGCCATGAGATGAACCGCATCGCGCGCGACCTTGGTTATGCTGTGCTTGCGACGGGCCATAATCTCGACGACGAAGCCGCGGTGCTATTTGGAAACACTTTGAATTGGTCGGGTGAATATCTTTTGCGGCAGGGACCCGTTCTCCCCGCTTCTGATGGGTTGGCGCGCAAGGTCAAGCCGTTGTGTCGTTTTTACGAACGCGAGATGGCGGCTTATTCCATCGCGCGTGGAATTGAATATATCTACGAAGAATGTCCGTTCGCGGAAGGATCGCAATCCATTTATTACAAGGAATTGCTCAATCAACTCGAAACCGCGCGCCCCGGCGCGAAGCTCACTTTCTATCTGCGTTTCCTTGAAGCGCGAAAAAGTGGGAATTTGTTCATCGAGAAAAACGAGGAGCGAACACATTTGCATCCCTGTCCCAAGTGCGGACAGCCCACATCGACAAGCGATCTCTGTTCGTTTTGCAGGACTATGGAAAAGGTTAACACTGTCCCTGCTTCCTAGGGTTGGTTTATCAATTATGCTATTTGCTTTTGGGGGCGTATTTCTTTCTTAGAGAGTGTCTGAAAACTATGGTACATGTCATTCTGAGCGACTGAAAGGAGCGAAGAATCTCTCCTCCCGTTTGAAATCTTCCCTACAAATCAGAGATTCTTCGCCGCTCCGCGGCTCAGAATGACATGGCGCAATATTATTTTTTGACTTTTCAGACACTTTCTTAGAATATTTGTGCTAGAATAAGAGAAATTTCCTGGTTGCTTTGGGCTTCAGAATGTCAACACCTTCGACATATATAGGCTTCAGGTGCACAGAGCCAATATAGGTATAGTATGGTAATTTCCATTGAAAATGCAGAACATTATGTTTGGGGCGGGATCTGTGACGGCTGGCATTTGCTCAAGCACGATGGCATTAGTGTGATTCAAGAACGGGTCCCTGCGGGCGGTGCGGAGGTGATGCATTATCATGAAGTAGCGCGACAATTCTTTTATATTCTCGAAGGCGAGGGGACGATGATCTTCGAGGATCGTGAAATGATTTTGAAAAAAGGGCAGGGGCTTGAAATCGATCCGCAGGTCAAACATCAATTCAAAAATCAATCGAAAGCAGACGTGCATTTTCTGGTGATCTCAACCCCACCCACCCGAGGCGACCGTATAGACGTATGACACCTATTACCATCTCAAAACAAACTGCACGTCGTTTTGTTCTTGGCAAACAAGGACTCTGGCCCGGTCGTCGCTGGAAGGGCAAAGCGGGAACCGCTACCGCCATACGCGCGTGTGAAGCCGTGCAACTGGATCCGTTGAATGTTGCCGCGCGGAGTCAGGATATTGTTTTGCACAGCCGTGTGCTCGATTACAAGCCCGATTATCTTTATGACGTGATGTATAAGGAGAGAGGGTTTTTTGATTACGGGGGCTGGCTGGCTGTTTATCCCATGTCTGAACTGCCATATTGGCGCGTGCACATGGAGAGACGCAGTCACCAAAAGCGCGTGGAAGATTTTGTGTTATCGAATCCAGAATTGTTCGAGCAGGTGCGTGCGGTGTTAAGAGAGCGCGGTCCGTTGGGGAATCGGGACTTCACTGGAAATCGGGTTGGTGCGTGGAATTATCGCGGGCGCAAGGAAACATCGCTAGTATTATTTGATATGTGGCTTTCGGGTGAGTTGATGATGCATCATCGCGAGGGATTTAGCCGCGTCTATGATTTTCGCGAGAACATTGCACCGAAAGAGTTTGATTATGTCGCGAGTGAAAAAGAAGCGGAGGAATTTTTTGCGCGCAAGACAGTTTCATTCATGGGATTGAAGAGCGAAACAAAAATGGGTCCTGAATTGAACTATTACATGCGCAGGGATTACCCTCCCGACGCGATGAAGAAAATGCTCGAGCAGCAGAAAGCGCTCGGCGTGCTTGAGCAGGTTCAAATCGAGGGCGGACGCGAGACGTATCTGGTTTTGAAAGAGGATGTTCCGGCGTTGGACTCGCTTGAGGAAGGGAAAGTCCCCAAGGGATGGAATCCTAAAGAGACGACCACGTTGGAGGAAGTCACGTTTCTGGCGTCGTTGGATATTGTGAGCGCGCGCGGACGGGCGATGAAGTTATTTGATTTCGACTATAAGTGGGAGGTGTATGTGCCCGCGCATAAGCGTCGCTGGGGTTATTACGTCCTGCCCATTTTATATGGCGATGACCTGGTGGCTCGGCTCGACCCAAAACTCGACCGCACGACGATGACATTGGAGATCAAAGGCTTCTGGCACGAGGACGACGCGCCTGTGAAAGATGTTGAATTTGCCGACGCGCTGGCGCGTGGATTGATTCGCTTTGCGAAGTTTGTGGAGGCGAAGAAAATTGACGTTGCCGCTATTCGTCCGCCTGGGTTGAGGAGGCAGGTTCAAAAGAGGCTGAGGGAATTGCAAGGATCTGTATTTGCGCCATGATGGAAAAATTCTCCTACGTAAGCCGGATTGACAATCCAAGAAATTTGCCATAGCGCTCTGCCGCATCAGCAACGGCATGTTTTTCGGCTTTCGTTAGTGCCCTGAAGAGCGCCAATTCAATGACGACTTCGCTCTTCTTTATTATGCGCCTCCAGGTGCCTGCGATGTGACCATCCAGTAAGATCGTATATTGAGCAAGTTCACTTCCACGCGAATCCAATTTATTCGTATTTGAAACATCAAATATGGCTTTGCGGTCTGTATAGCCGACAGTGTATTCATCATAATCTGGCAGCAGGTGAACCGTTGGAGATGGAATTCTTGTGAGTGTGGAGTCCGCAAACCAATAAGTTTGTCCGTTTTCAACTTCATGGATGAGATTGGATTTAATCGAGTCGAGTCCTTTGCGGGCATCAGCCGTTGTCAGCCCTGACCACCACACAAAATCCTGCAACGTCGCTGGCCCGTGACTGACGAAGTATCGTTTGGCGAGTTCTGCCCATGCCTCGTCCCGTTCCAGGGTCCGCGAGTGTGGCGCCCGTTCATCCAGCAAAGCATAGGTGAACTGCCTGCCGAGTCTTGCGCCGCTACAGACGATCCCATCCTGTTCGGCGCGTACAATCAGATAGGTGAATCGTAATAGATCACCGCTGGCAATACCGTTTTTCTGAAGCAGGGACGTAAGTTCTGTGCGAGTGAGTTGCTTCCCGCCCCGTAATGCCTTTGTGAGCACAGCGTTACTGCGCTTGAAAATGGCCTTGTCAAGCTCGAGCTTACGATAATATGTGGCACTAACGGCATTTACGCGCGGCGCTGTGAGAGCCAGCATCCAGCGGATATCTTCGGGTTTGACAAAATGCCACGTAGGACGCATGACATGCGTGCGAAGGATCGCTCCTTCGTTGAAAGACTGTTCCATCGCGGCATCGGTGGTGTTCTTGATTCGCTGACCGAGCGCCCATTTCGCCCCTGCATAATCCTGCGCCTGGACAGCGCCAAACCATTCCACCACCTCACCTGGATTTGTAAATGTAGTTGTAGAGAGTCGCTGATTGTGGAGGCGTAGACGCGTAATGTCGAAGCTTTTCATGACGGGTCAGTATATTTACCAGAAACCCTCATGTACGGCGCGAGCTTCCACGTCGAGTTCCAGTGCAGGACCGACCACCTCGACATGACGTTGACTGCGCGCAAACACCTCGCGGCACGGAAGCAGTAGATGCTCTGGAGAAGGACCAGTGAGTTGATATAGATCAACCTCACTCAGAGCATATACGACGCGTCGGACATTGCCCCAATAGATCGCACCCGCGCACATGGCGCACGGTTCCGTGCTCGTGTAAAGTGTACAGAATTCAAGTTCTTCGGATGAGTAATGCTGAGTGGCAAGGCGAATAAGATTGGTCTCAGCATGACCCGTGCAATCATGTCCGGTGACCACTGTATTTTCTGCTTGCAACATAACTTTATTCTCTTTATCCACCAACAACGCGCCAAAGGGATGATTACCATGTTCGCGCGCTTGCCTTGCAATATCTATCGCAGTTCGGAGATGTTGAAGGTCTGTGTTGTTCAAGCGGATATCCTCTAAAAGCGGCCAGGCCCTATTGGACTTTACTTCCGCGCACCCAGAAGAAAGCGACAGTAAAGAATGCATCCATTATTACGGCTGACCAGGCCAAGGCATTGAAGGTTCCGTTCAGGATGGCTAGCAAGGTAAAGATGCCAGCCTGAAAATGCGCAAAAAAGACGCTCCCCCAGGCAATCGCATCCTGCGCCGGGCCGGGCTCGACATCTTTTCCCAACCACGAAATAATGGACAAGCTGAGAATGACTCCGCCAGCAACATGTGCGAGTGTAATTCCTGTTGTATCGCTCTGGGTCCCAAATAAACCGAGCAGCACAACCGGGGCGAACATGAATCCTACCCCAAAGAGGAATTGGATCACCGCATTGGCGAAAAAGAGAGTCCGCATTTTCATGGTATAGTCTCCTGGTTCAAAATATTCTTCATGGATTGATTAAATGGGCAAGTGCTTTTGCGAGACTGGTAGTAATTCGATCAATGATTTCCTGGTTAGTCGTGCTAATCTCGCGCCCAATCATACACGATCTTTCGACGAGTTGGTTGAGAAGGGGGCGGGACTGTACACCTTATGATCTTAATAAACTTTTGCCAGCCTGGATGAATGGACATTTTCGCCTAATCCATAGAATTCACAGAAACTCATGATGAGTGGATTCCATTTATCGGCATCGATGTAATGTCGTTTTTCAGAATTCAAAATCGCCTCGTCAATATGAACGCGGATAATTCGAGCCTCGATTGCCATGCTGAAATCCTCTGGTTCACTGAACTGGTGAAATTTCTCTACAATTGCCTCCAACTGGACGGCGCACTCAGCCACGCGTGGTGGACGAACTAAGTCCGATGGAATTGGAGTTAGCCCCGCATGAGTAAATTTATCCGGCACATACTGAAATCCCATGTTGATCTTGTAGCCGGGGATGGGATTTTTGCCTGTGGTCAGGGCTAAACGATCCACTGCGCCGACCAGGTTTGCGGAAGGCAAATTCAGGACGCATTCTCTTTCCCGCAGAAGGTTTTCAACTGTCTTGGAACGTGAACCCATGCCAAGCATACAGGATTGGTCAAGCCACCAGGCAGAAGACATGGGCGCGAGATTTGTCGAGCCGTCCTCATTCGAAGTGCTGATGAGCACGACGGGCGTGCCGAAATACAATATCTTTGGTTCAATCGTTTGGTGCATAATTTTCTCCTTTGAGGTGATAGTTTATTTTCAAAGGAGTGGAAGCCCAACCCGATTCTTGCTCAATTTGGAATTCCTGCACGCGGATATGTTCCTTGACTAGGAATAGCCCGAATGTATCTTTCTGATCCTTTCCTTCCAGGGCTCCAATTGGCTGGCAAGCAAGCCTACCCATGCCTTTAGATCGCCATTATCCGGAGGATCAGGAACCTTATGTTCAAATAAATGGACCATCCCAGGAAAATCATATTTCCCTTTTACAACGGATCTTCCGAACTTCTGCATAATTCGCTTTGCCGTCTCTTCGCCCTTTTTGTCAAACGCCAGCCAGAAGTCCGCGTATTCGGCATTTAATGAAGATGGATTTGCAATTCTTCCCACATATTTTTTTGGGGTCCCGTTACGGATCATTACCCGGCACGCGTTTATGAGTTCCTCTCTACACGTGTTGTCCGTTGAGACCGGCTTTACAGTAAGGTACGTCATGGTTAATATTGTGGAAACAGCGACAACGATCTCACCCCCTCGGGTAGCGCGTTCGCTGATAATTGCGATGGTCATTATTGGCAGCATGTTTATCTTTCTCTTCCTGAAATGGATGTAACGCGTTCATTTGGATGTTGACGCCCCGTCCTCGGTGATATTGTATCACTTGCTCAAGCAGTTTCGCGGAGACCTGGCGAAGGCTCAGAAGTGAATTATTATGTCACCTTACCTACACACCTTAATGCTCCCTCAGCGTCTTTGACCCTGCGGCTTCTCTGCAAAATACGGCGGTCACAGACCGCCTCTGAGCGTGACTGCGTAAGGTGAGTTAACACAACTACCCTCCAG
>CAZIYY010000004.1:9491-61395 GCA_964543585.1 uncultured Anaerolinea sp.
CGGCGGTAAAGAAAACATTGAAAGTCTGAAAACACGGAACCTCAAAACCTTTAACGGCGTATAAAGTATGAAACCACGATCTCTGCAGAGAGTCTTGATTGGATGAACCCACTCTAATTCGACACGCCGCAAACGGCGACGCGTCGGCTTGGGAACCGCTGGCGCTGGCGCATCAGCAGGCGGTTTTTCGGCTGGCATATCTGCTCCTCGGCGATGCTGACGACGCGGAAGACATTGCCCAGGAAACCTTCCTGCGCGCCTGGCGGAGTCTCAGGCGCTTTGATCAGACGCGCCCTCTGCGTCCCTGGCTCTTGAGCATTGCCGCAAATTTATCTCGTAATCGCCGCCGTTCGGCTGGGCGATATCTAGCGGCATTGACGCGCGCCTTTCGGGATGAGCCAGCCCCGGCTAGCATCGAAGAAAAAAGCGCGCAACACACAGCAGCCAGCGAACTCTGGAAGGCTGTGCAAAACCTCAATTTGCCCGACCAGCAAATTGTGTACCTGCGCTATTTCCTGGAACTATCTGTCGCGGAAACTGCTGAAGTGATGCAGGTGGCGGAAGGCACAGTCAAATCACGCTTGAGCCGCGCGCTAGAAAAATTGCGAGCGATTATTAAACGGGAATTTCCTGTTTTTGCCGAAAGGCATGAAGGACGTGATGCATGAGTGAGTTGGAACGCGAACTCTTTGAGGAAAGATTATCTGCAATCGCAAAGGGATTCGACTATCCGCGCACGCCGAACATTGTGGGACGCGTACGCGTGAAGACGCGCCTCCGCCCGTCGACTCGTCCTGGCTTCTTTTCAAGGAAATTAGCCTGGTCGCTGACCATCATCCTGGTTGTGTTCTCAAGCCTTATGCTCATCCCTCCCGCGCGCGCCGCGATCTTGGAATTTATCCAAATTGGAATTGTCCGCATCTTCCCTCGCTCCGTGGAGCCGACAGTTGAAGTGATCCGCACGGCGATACCCGAATCCATCGTCCCAATGACGGCAACGCCATCTTTACCCGCATCTACTTTGATTCCTGCTTTGAGTAGGATCGCGGGTGAAACGACCCTTGCTGATGCACAACAGAAAGCGAACTACCCAATCCTTTTGCCAGCCTATCCGCCTGATCTAGGTCAACCCAGTTATGTCTTCGTTCAAGATGCAGAAGGCGCAATGACAATTCTCGTTTGGTTCGATCCTAGACAGCCTGAGCAAATATCCATGAGCCTGCATTTCGTCCCATCGGGAAGTTGGGCTGTTCGCAAAATTGAACCCACAGTCATTGAAGAAACGGAGGTCAACGGTCAACGCGCGATATGGGCCGTGGGACCGTATCCCTTGATACTTTCCAACGGCGATATACAATACACGCGGCTGATTGACGGTAACGTGTTGATCTGGACAGATGGAGACATTACTTATCGCCTTGAGACGAAACTGCCTCTCGAAGAAGCCCTAAAGATCGCGGAATCACTCCAACCTATTCCCTAACCTGCCCAACGAGATCATGCTCAATCTCTAATTCTCTGATCTCCCAAATGGGAAGTTGTCCTTTTAGATCTCATATGGGAACCAACCAAACGTGGATGGTGTAATCAAACAAATCGTTCAAATATCCACTTAATGGAGGCTGACATGTTTTCTCGATTTCGTATTGCACTTGGTCTGACTCTGCTGTTAGCCTTTGTGTTCGCTGTCCCTGTTTTTGCAGGGGGATGGGCGGTTATCACCCTCGACGAATTGCCGACAGGTGTTGTAGCAGGTGAGCCGCTCACAATTGGATTCACCGTTTTGCAACACGGCAAAACGCCAATGACCGATCTTCACCCGACTATCACCACTAATTTGTATAAGGAAAAAGAGATTGTCGTCAACGCCGAACCCGAAGGCAAGTCTGGGCATTACACTGCAACTCTCACCTTTCCAAAGGAAGGGAAGTGGCGATGGTCCATTCAGGCATTCACGATGGATCAGGCGATGCCTGTTATAAGTGTCGGCGCGCCAGTAGTTGTATCTGCAAGTCAGCCTGCAATGAAGACCGAGCTAGAGACAGCATCCATCTCGCCGTTGTTGATTGTCCGCGTGTTGGCTTTGGCAATTGGGCTGGTCGGCTTGGTCGTGGCGTTTCGACGCAAGAGTCGCTGGGCTATGGCTTTGACGGCATTCTGCTTGTTGGTTGGACTGGCTTCTTTCATAACAGGAACAAGCCAAACGCTTGCCTTGAGCCGGGTCGAAGGGTCAGGAGTTGAAGCGCAGAGCAAGTCGTCTTCCGAAGCGTTAAGCGATATAGCCATCTCGCAAATCGAGTTGGGGCGGCAGTTGTTTATCGCCAAAGGCTGCATCACTTGTCACGTCAATAGCAAGGCTGCGCGCGCATCCGAATATTGGACCATTGAAACGGGCGCACCCAATCTCTCGAAATTTTCAGCGCACCCTGATGTGCTGCGGATGAGATTGAATGACCCATCATCGGTGAAGTCCGATACGAAAATGCCTAAACTGGAATTGTCCGATGCCGAGATCGAAGCGTTGATCGCTTTCATCAATTCAAAATAGGTCATGCTATTTTGAGCGAACGGACAGTGGCAATCTGCCACTGTCCGTTTTTGTTTAAGACGATATGCGATACAATAACGAAAAGGAAAATCCCATGGACATCAATATCGATAAACTTGAAGTAATCCACAACGAATCTGAGAATCGCTTTGAAACGTGGATTGACGATCAACTATCAAAGTTGGATTACATGCAGGATGGCGATACCATCGTCATGACTCATGTCGGCGTTAATCCCGACCACAGAGGACGGGGAGTCGCGGGTAAATTGACTCAGGTCGGGCTTGAGTATGCAAAGGAAAAGTCATTGCGGGTGATCCCCATGTGTTCGTATGTCGCCGCGTATATTCGCAGGAACCCAAAGTATGCCGACTTGATGAAACAGCGCACAGGCATATGAACGGGAAAGAAATCGTTTTTCGTATTGCCATGCGCGCGGACTTGCCATCCATTGTCCGCCTGCTTGCGGATGATGACCTGGGCAGTCAGCGCGAGCGATGCGAAGACCCATTGCCCGAATCCTATTACGCAGCGTACGAACAAATCGACATAGACCCGAATCATGAATTGATCGTGGCTGAATTAAACGGGGAAGTGATCGGGACTCTTCACCTGATGTTTCTTCCCTCCATCAGTTATCAAGGTGGGTTACGGGCGCAAATCGAATCGGTGCGCGTGGGCGCTCGATATCAAGGTCAGGGCATTGGAAGCGAAATGATGAATGGGGGATCGAACGCGCGCAAGAACGCGGCGCGCATATTGTTCAGTTGACAACTCACAGGTCACGTGCAGACGCACATCGTTTTTACGAGAGGTTGGGATTCAAAGGAGCACATCTAGGAATGAAGTTAAATCTGAAATAATCCTTCACGCATTTTTCTTCCCGTCCTTCGCCTTTTGCGGTTTAAAACAAAAACGCGCTCCTAATAGAACGCGTTTTTCTTGTGGCGGGGAGGGCGGGATTCGAACCCGCGACCGGTTTAACCCGGCACTCACTTAGCAGGCGAGCCCATTCAGCCACTCTGGCACCTCCCCAATTCGATCGTTGATTTTAGATTGACGATTTACGATTGTAACATCTAATCATCAATCTAAAATCGTCAATCATCGATCGTGCGGAGGGAGTGGGATTCGAACCCACGTTGGTGTGACCCAAACATGTTTTCAAGACATGCGCCTTCAGCCGCTCGGCCATCCCTCCAGGCGCGGAGATTTTACCATGTTTTTATGCACGGGCGGCGCGCCCGATTTGATGCCGAATCATTCACAAAGATTGCCCGCTGCCGCCCGTATAGGGCTATCAAATCCCGCCAGAATCCAAATCGCTTCCCGTAAACTACTTGCCATTTTGATAGGTCGTCTGAAAATTACCGATCTGCAAGGGACAAATACCTCGCAAATGTTTACCAGGAATGAGGCAGGAAGTATTATGAATACATCAAAATTAAAAGGAGATTTTCAAAATGGCAACGTTCTCTTCGAAGCAGGAAAAAAGGCAGGTCATGGGTGATTCCATGTCCATTTTGGTTTCCGTTGTGTTGATCGGCGCCATCGTAATCCTGGGACCGCTGAACGCCAGTCTCTACAATTCCATCAACGGCGCCTTGGGGACACTACAGAATAGCGGCGTTTACAGCAATGCTACCGTCTCATTTGCCTCAGATGTGTCGTATTGGGCGGGCAATTGCAGCCACGGTTGGGGCTCGGACTCGACCTGTGACAATATCGCTTTGAAAGTCCAATCCTGTACATTGAGTGCTGGATCAGTGTATTGCGCGAACTATGAAGACTACATGCAACAATTCTTCAACCAATAACAATACAGCAAAGATAGATTACCCGAATCTGATTTTCAAGCAGCTTAGACACGGACATTTGCGACTGACGCAAATGTCCGTGTCTTGATTTGTTGAGGGACTTGAATATCATCTTCTTACTTGGATTTTAAAATCCAAGAGTCTGACGCGCAGGTAATTTTGTGCGATCAGACTCTGAATATGAGTGACTCCGCTCGGGGTCGAACCGAGAACCTAACGCTTAAGAGGCGCTTGCTCTGCCATTGAGCTACGGAGCCGTTTAGACCAACTGATTAAAAGTCAGTTGCTCTGCCGTCGTGCGGACGGGAATTATACTCGAATGAGAATACGTGTCAATAAAGTGATGCGCATCCTCTCCTTTCGTGAGAAGACAGGGTGAGGGAATAATCAACACGTCCTCCCTCATCGCCTTTATCCCTGTATAATTGAATCATCAGCGTAACTTGAATGAATTATTCAGAACCCTCCTCACAACCCGACCCTGAACAGTCGCGAGAATTTGTTTCCGCGCGCGCACGACGGCGGCGCGCCCAGCGACGCGCCTACTTCCCAACGGATGAAGAAGGGCGCGCTGCATTGTTCGCTCATCTCGCGCGACGCGCATATCCATCCTATGAACTATTCGTATTCGCGCTCGTCAGCGGCGCGATATTAGGGCTTGGCTATTTCGTCAACTCGCAGGCATTGTTCATCTTTGGCGTTCTTGTTGCGCCTTTGATGACGCCATGGATCGGCATGTCGCTTGCGATTGTCGCGGGATCGGCGCGCTTCTTTGCGCAAACCATCACTGCGCTCTTCGTCAGTTCATTACTCATTCTCTTGAGCGGCTTGCTGGCGGGCTTTGCATCGCGCACATTTGGCCCACTGACCTTCAACGAGGCATTCACACACAGTCGCCTTTGGTGGCCCGACCTCGCCGCGCTCACCATCGCATCCGTCATTCTCACCATTTCATTTGTCCGTTCGGAGGAGCGCCCATACCTGCCGAGCGCATTGCTTACGTATGAACTTTTTCTTCCGCTTTGCGCGGCTGGCTTCGGCTTGGGAAGCGGCGTAAGCGAAATCTGGCCGCAAGGGTTGTTTGTATTCCTCGTCCATCTCGCCTGGGCGACCTTCTTCGGCATCGTCACGCTTTTCTTCCTGCGCTTCTATCCGGCGTCGCTTGGCGGATTAGCCTTTACTGGACTCACGTTCATTATTTTGATTGTAGTAGTGACATCCTTTACTGGCTTCGGTAAATGGACAATGGAACAGGCGGGGCTTATCACGCCCGCGCCGGGCATCGCCGTATCAACTGAATCCGCGCCCGCACCGATTCCAACGGTCACGTCGTCGCCCAGACCTGAGCAGGCGACTGCCCTCATCGGAGTTCCAACACTGACTCCTTCGCACGCACCGAGCCGCACACCCGCGGCAACTCTGCCTCCGACTGAAACACCCACCTCCACGATCACCGCCGAACCCACTCCCATCATCGCGCTCATCAGAGCCTCTGAAGGAGGCGGCGCTTTCATTCGCGAAAAACCAGGCGGAAAAGTGGTGGCCACACTCGGCAATGGCTCGACGGTCACCATCATCCCAAATGATTTGCAGGATGTGAATAAAGTGATCTGGGTGCACGTTTTTGCGGTGCTTAACGACGTGCGCGTTGAGGGGTGGATGATCCAATCGGTGTTACTAACTGCCACCCCCGTTGCAGATTGGCAGCCTTCACCTACGCCATAAATCAAAATTCTGGAGTGCGGGAGCTTGCTCCTGCACTGCGGACAGCTTGCTGTCCGAACTCCGGAGTTTATCCCAAAAAAGGAAACCTTATGCCCATTCACTTTGGAACCGACGGCTGGAGAGCCGTGATCTCAGACTCATTTACATTCGATAACCTGCGCATTGTTACGCAAGCCATTGCAGATGCAGTTGGGTCGGAGCATTGGGACAAGTCCGGGAATGGCGAGCTGGCACCGGATCCGAACAAGATCGTGGTAGGCTTCGATACGCGTTTCCTCTCGGATAGATTCGCAGGTGAAGTTGCGCGCGTCCTCGCGGCAAACGGATTCACCGTCCTGTTGACGCAGTCCGACGCGCCGACTCCCGCGATCTCATATGCTGTCAAGCATCAACGCGCCATTGCCGGTGTGATGATCACCGCGTCGCATAACGCACCGCGTTATAACGGAGTCAAACTCAAGGGCGCGTTCGGCGGATCTGCCCTGCCTGAACAATGCCGCCGCGTGGAAGTCTATATCACCGACAACGAAGAGCAGGCGCGCGGACCCAACCTGATGGATTTCAAAAAGGCGCGTGATGCGGGCTTGATCCAAAGGTTCAATCCATTACCTGTCTATTTCGATCACCTGCGGACGCTGATCAACACAGACACCATCGCCGAGAATCCCCAACGCTTCGTCGTAGATGCGATGTACGGATCGGGACGCGGCGTAATCAAATCTTTCCTGCAAGGCACGGGTTGCGAGATCGCGGAAATTCGCGGCGAGCTGAACCCTGGTTTTGGCGGCGTGCATCCCGAACCGATTTCAAAATATCTCGGCGCGCTGGCATCTGCCGTGAGTTCAGGGATGGGCAACTTCGGCGTTGTGACCGATGGCGATGCAGACCGCATCGGCGCAATGGACGAGCGTGGCGCATTCGTTGACCCGCATAAGATCATGGCTTTGTCATTGAAGTACCTCGTTGAAAAACGCGGCTGGACAGGCGCAGTCGTTCGCACAGTTTCCACCACGCGCATGATTGATCGTCTGGCAAAACGATATGGAGTCAAGATATATGAAACACCGGTCGGGTTCAATCACATCGCCGATTACATGATGACAGAAGATGTGTTGATCGGCGGCGAAGAATCGGGCGGCATCTCATTCAAGGGACATATTCCCGAAGGCGACGGTCCGATCATGGGATTATTGCTGGTTGAGATGATCGCAGAATCGGGCAAGACGTTACATGGTTTGGTGGAAGATTTGCTTGCGGATGTGGGTCCTGCCTTCTATGAACGCGTGGACTTGCGCCTGAGCCGTCCCGTTGCCAAAGAGGAAATGACCGAGTTCCTCCTCCATCAGGCCCCAAAAGAGATCGGGGATCAGAGCGTGGAGTTTATCAGTCGGCGCGATGGAGTCAAATACATCATGGCTGATGATTCATGGTTGTTGATTCGTCCATCAGGCACGGAGCCTGTCCTGCGCGTGTATGCCGAGGGAAGAACGCACGAGATGGTCAAGGCATTGTTGGGATATGGCGAGCAGGTCGCGAAGAGCGTGGTGTAATCGACTTTCGAAGGATCATGAAACTCGACGCCGCGCTTCCCCTTGTTGGATTGAGAGACGTGCCCGCGCTTGCAAAAGCTGCGCAGGAAATTGGATTCGACGCGCTGTGGACTCAGGAGACTCAACATGACCCGTTCCTGCCTTGCGCGTTGATCGCCGAACATACAACGCATCTGCGCCTCGGGACGGCTGTTGCTGTTACCTTCGCGCGTTCCCCCGCGAACATCGCCTACACCGCCTGGGACCTGGCGGCGCAATCCAAAGGCCGATTCATTTTGGGACTCGGCACCCAGGTCAAGGCGCATATCGAGCGCCGCTTTGGAATGCAATGGCCCCAGTCTGTGACGGGCAAATTGCGCGAGCAGATTCAAGTCATGCGCGCGTTTTGGGATTGCTGGCAAAATGGAACGAAATTGAATTATCGCGGGGAGTATTACAAGATAACCCTTATGTCTCCCTTCTTCAACGCAGGGGCAATCGACCATCCAAATATCCCGATTTATATTGCGGGAGTGAATACAGGTTTGGCAAAACTTGCAGGCGAAATCTGTGATGGATTCCATGCCCACCCGTTTCATAGCCCGCGCTATTTGAAAGAGGTGATGCTGCCTGCGATTGAGGAAGGCGCAATCAAAGGAGGAAGAAAGTTTACCCTGGGCCGAGTCGAAGGGAGGAAAGATATCGCAGTCTCAGTGACCGCGTTCGTTGCAACCACGTCCGAAGAGATGAACTTCGCCCGCGCGCAAATATCATTCTACGCCTCCACGCCTTCCTATCGCTCCGTCATGGATTTGCACGGCTGGGGCGGCACGGCGGAGAAGTTGTCCGTCCACGCGGCGCGCGGCGAATGGACTGAGATGCCGTTGTTGATCACGGATGAGATGTTGAGTCAATTTTGTTTGGTGACGGAGGAAGATAAATTGGCAGATGAATTGAAGAAACGATATGATGGAATTGCAGACAGGCTGACGTTGTACAGTCCCTTCGTGGTTGGTGAGAATGATGAGCGATGGAAGAGATTGACAAGAGAGTTCAATTCCCAGTAAATGAAGCCCTTTGAAATTGTCGCGCATCGCGGCGTCCCTGACGAATATCCAGAGAATACAATTCCCGCCTTCCAGCGCGCCATCGACCTTGGCGCGGATGCTGTTGAACTCGACATTAGACTGACGGCGGACAAAATCCCAATCGTGTTTCACTACTTTTATCTCAATGAGATGACGTCAATTCGCGGGACGGTTTTCGATTACTCTTTTGAGCAACTCAAAACCGTTGAGGTCAGCGGCAGGAGTGGAAAAGTCAAATCAAAGATTTCAACTTTGTCTGAAATTTTGGAGACCATCGGCGGAAAGATAGAATTGGAAATCGAAATCAAGGGTCCTGAACCTGAATCTGCAAAGATTATTGCGAACGCGCTTTCTGGTTACAATAGCATTTGGCATACCATTGAAATCACATCGTATGAGCCTTCGCTGCTGCGTGGGTTTCAAAAGGAGCGCCTTGATATTCCAACAGATTTACTCTTCCCGCGTTCCGAAGATTGGATGAAATCAGACATCATCACATATTTGGCAATACAACGTTCCAGATTAGCACAAGCGCGGGCGGTACATTTACATCCATCACAACTTACGCGTGAAGTTGTGTCTGAAATTCACAAACAAGGAATACAAGTCCATGCGTGGGATGTGAATGATGAACAGGCACTCAAGACAGCGGCAGAACTGGAAATACCAAGAATCTGCACGGATAATTTTCAACAAGCAAAGACTTTCCGCCAAAGCATGATGTTGACGAGTTAATGGAAATTTATGACAGACGTCGTTATCGCCCGGATCGGACATACAGAGGTCAGTAAGCATTGGATCCTTGGCCTGGGCCACCTTGTCCCTGCGACCGCAATTTTTCTCTTATCAGTGTTAGCGGGCTGTGCCTCAAAGCCTACAGAACCTGTCATCCGGACACCTACGATACACGTCATCACCGATTCCTTCTTCTCAGCGCAGGCATTTCTAGACACGAATGGCAATGGTCAAATTGATACCGAAGACAAACCACTGGCAAATGCTGCATTCATTGTAACCCTCCAAGGCGGAGGTGAGTTTGGGGACAAAACCGATGAATCGGGATATGCTTTTATCATCATCCCAGGCGGCGTGGAATATCCTGTGACGTTGCGCATGGAAGCGCCCAAAAACAGCACATTGAAATTGGTTGGACCTTCAGAAATCACCTATTCACCAGATACAAGCGAATCCAAAAAATTTCTTTTTTCAGTAAAGTGAAACCATATGACAGACATCGTTATCGCAGGTATCGGACAAACAGCAGTTGGCGAACATTGGGAGATTGGCTTGCGCGATCTCGCGTTCGCCGCAATTCAAGAAGCGCTCAAAGACGCGGGCGGACTCAAACCGCAATCGTTATTCGTCGGCAATATGCTCGCGCCGAATCTATCTAACCAGGCGCATGTCGGCGTATTGCTTGCGGACTACGCAGGTCTGCTGGGCATCGAAGCAATAACCATTGAAGCCGCGGGCGCGTCGGGAGCGGCGGCGTTGCGTCAGGGTTATCTCGCGGTGGCAAGCGGCATGGTGGATGTCGCGCTTGTTGTTGGCGTGGAGAAGTTCACAGATAAGGTGGGCGCGGGGGTGGAAGAGGCGTTGTCCACTGCCAGCGATTCAGATTTTGAAGCTGTGCAAGGAATGACATCCACCGCGCAAGCCGCGCTCTTGATGAGGCGTTACATGCACGAGTATCAAGTCCCCACTGATGGATTTGCAGGTTTCGCATTAACCGCGCATGCAAATGGCGTGGCAAATAAGAATGCGATGTTTAGAAAAGCCATCAAGCCTGAGACTTATAAGAAAGCGGAAATGGTCAGTGAACCACTCAACATGTTCGACATGGCTCCCAATGCGGATGGCGCCGCCGCGCTCGTTCTGACTCGTCGCGAGTTGCTCCCGTCCGATCTAAACGCTCTGCGTCCACTCGTGAAGATTTCTGGCTCCGCCGCTTCGTCTGACACATTGGCGTTACATGATAGAAAAGATATGTTGTACTTCGACACTGCGCATATTTCCGCAAGCAAAGCGATGAAACAAGCAGGTGTTGTTTTAGATAATATCAACCTGTTTGAATATCATGATGTATTCAGCATCTATGCCGCGTTACAACTCGAAGCGGTTGGGTTTGCAAGTAGAGGTATGGGCTGGCGTCTCGCCGCGGACGGCGGGATAGGCATAAAAGGCAGAATCCCCTGCGCGACGATGGGAGGCATGAAAGCGCGCGGATTCGCGGGAGGCGCTTCAGGCGTGTATCAGGCTGTCGAAGCAACGATCCAGCTACAGGGTCGCGCTGAGGCGAATCAAATCCCGAATGTAAAGACCGCGTTGATTCAAAGTCTCGGCGGTCCTGCATCCACCGCTGTCAGTCATATCCTGCAAGCGTTGTAAAACTTGTTCTGAAACTACTCGGTGGCAATCGTCTGAATAAAAGCCAGAATGCGCTGTTGTAATTCTGCGCCACTCTCCCGATCAAACAGATCGGTGCCGTGCGCAGAACCTGGATAAGTCTGCCAGTCTTTGGGCTCAGCGGCTAAATCGTATAAAGCGCGCGTCGCTTCGGCGGGCACGGTATTGTCATTTTCAGCGGTGATGAACAGTTTTGGAATATCTGTATCAAGATCAGCAGCTTGAATTTCAAAGTCCCATTCTGCAATAGATGGAGGCGAAGCGAGCACGATGATTCCACTCGCTCGAGACTCAACAGCAAGTTTCGCAGACGCGCAGCCTCCCAGACTCGCGCCAACTAGAATGATTTTTTCGGCGCCTTGTTCGCGCATGAATGCAATTGCAGCGCGGGTATCCTCAAGAAATTTTTGAATCAACTCTTCATCCACTGAGCCAGCCCTGCACCCGCGCCACTGGTAGGTTAGCGCCAAATACCCTTGCGCGGCAGTGAGCTGCGCGAACTCTCGCCAACCTGGTTTGCAGTTACCCATCACGGAGAAGATAACGGCGGTCTTGCCCGCTCCATAAAGCTCGCCATTGATATTCGCGCCATCTTCTGTATCAAAGATAACAGTGTGGGACGCTAAAATGTCATCGAGTGGGGCGGCTGTCGGGCTTCCAGGAGCAAGGGCGGATTCGACGGGCGTCAGGATGAGAGGCGCAACAGTCAGCGATGATTCCTGTGATGGAACAAAAGTGGCTGCCTGGGTAGCGACGGGAGCAGTAGTGCAGGCAGTTGCGACAAACATGAATGACGAAATCAACCATCGGATGGAAAAGTGTTTTTTCATGTGAAAGCCTCAATACCTCAAGCAAATATAACGCGGACAAACTGAAATGTCTCCGTCCCATTGAACTGGATATGATTAGAAATCATTAATCAGATGAAGGCCTCCATCGAACTGCCATTGATACAAAAGGACGACGTTTATTAACTTGAAGGAATGTCCGACTTTGCAAAAGATTCTTGTTTAGCCTCGTTGAGGTCTGGCAAGTTGATGGAAGGCAAATCCCGCCAGCGACATGCCAAATAAAATACCTGCCAACGGCAGCAGCCAGCGCGCATTGACCAGAATACCCTGATATAAAAGAATCCTTTGAATCTGGAACTTCACCAACAGGATCGGAGGCAGGCTTTGCATTGTAAAGAACAATGCACCGATACATAATGCGATGACGAGACTCAACGCAAAATCATTCCACGTGACGAGCGCAGGGCGAATATTCGTTTGAATGCGCGCCATTACATTTGGCGTGATACTGCGCGGCATCGGCGCGAGCGATTGAGATTTGAGCACGTCTTCAATGAGCGCATCTTTTTGTTGCGGGGTTAGGCGGTTATCCATGAGTCCTCCAGATGCGCGAGCGCGTTTCGCAGTTGTGCTTCGCGCGGAAAATACCTGTTTTCACCGTACCAAGCGGCAGGTTAAGAGCCGCGGCGATCTCGTCGTAGGAAAGTTCGTTTTGGTAACGCAGGGTGATGAGCAGGCGAAAGTTCCCATCCAGACGTTCAATCGCTTGATGCAAATACTTTCTGGTTTCGGTTGATTCAATTTCGTTTGCAGGGGCATTGAAGTCTGGTTCTGGAATATGTTCCATCACATCATCACCAAGATCATTTAATGAACGGCGCAGGTTTGGCAGACGGTTGTAGCAAAGATTTGTGACAATACGATATAGCCACGTGCGGAACTGGGATTGACCTTTGAAATTTGGTAACGCAGTCCAGGCGCGCACAAAGGTCTCCTGTGCCAGGTCGAGCGCCTCGTTTTCATCTTTCACGACGCGCAGAGCAAGGTTATAGACATAGCGTTGATGTTCATCCACCAGAGCGGCAAAGGCATCGTGATCGCCTTTCTGGGCGCGCTGGATGAGAGCCTGTTCGTTATCCACACACGGTTCCTTCAGGAAGTTAGACAGAGGAAAATGAAAAAAGTTTCAAAATCCCTGGTCGAGTAGGCGGCGTTCGTCCGCTGTATCGAGACCAACGAGTTTCATGCCAAAAAGGAAGAATTTGAAAACGTGGTGTCTCGATACGCCTTTCGCAGTAAACGCTCAAGGCTACTCGACCACCGAATATCAAAAAATGAAACTTTTTCGAGACTCGCCTGTCAAACGAAGTGAGAACATCATAAACAAGGAGTACGAAAATGAAAAGACCTGTATTGATTGGTTTGTTAGTTATGGCGCTGTTGCTTGTACTAGCAGGCATTGGCGCGGTAATATTCTTTACCGTTGACAGAAGCGGGAATTTTTTCACAAGCCGAACACGGCCTATCGCCACACTAGAGGAAAGTAAGACTCTCAAAGTGAACGCGAAAAACCCCGTCACCCTGAAAGTGATCGACGACGCAGGAAGTGTCACTATCGTCGGCGCGGACGTGGAAACTGTCCAGGTGAAAGCGGTTAAGACCGCCCATGCCTCCACACAATCGCGTGCAGAGGAGGAAGTAAAGACTATTCGATACGATATCGACCAGGCTGGCAACACTGTCACCCTGACTTACGATCTTCCAAACACAACCGTCTTTAATTTCAATTTGAATACCGTCGATTTCGTTGTCACAGTCCCCAATGAAACCATAGTGAACGTAGACAACAATCTGGGTGAGGTCAGCGTTGCCGGCACCAAAGGAAACGTTGTCGTTAAGAATGACTTTGGTAATGTAACTGTTGAAAACATCGAAGGCGCTTTGTCTGTTGGGACGAATAGCGGCGACGTAAATGCCACATCCATCATGGCGGGCAATGAAAATATTGAACTGCGCTCAGATTTTGGCGGAGTTACCCTGAAAAAGGCAGGTGGTAAAGATATAACTTTCGATTCAAACAGCGGCGCCATCACGTTAAGCGAAGTCCGCGCCACAGGTAACCTGACCACCAACACTGACTTCGGCAATACGACATTTGAGAATGGCTCCGCTGATTCGCTCCACATCGAAACCAATAGCGGCGCGGTCTCGCTAGTCAAGGTAAAGGTTAACAAGGAAATCTTTGTGAAAGACGATTTCGGCGAGATCGGATTGGAACAAGCCCTCGCATCTTCCTACGATCTGCACACCAACAGCGGCTCAATCACAGTGGATGGCGCCAAAGGCAAACTTAAAGCGGATACTGATTTTGGCGCCATCAACATAAAGAATACGCAGTCTGTGACGCTGAATGTCGAGACGAACAGCGGTACGGTGGAATTCAGCGGCTCCTTTGGTGAAGGTCCGCACATGATCAAGTCCGATTTTGGCGGCATCGATATCAACCTGCCCAGCGATTCAAAGCTTAACGTCGATCTCAAAACCGATTTTGGAACGATCAAATCAGACCTGCCTATCACAATCCTATTAACGACAAGTGGCTCCAATTCAGACAGCCAACATATTGGCGGGAGCATTAACGGCGGAGGCGAGCAACTCACTGTTCAAGCCAACAGCGGTGACATCAACATCAAAGTCACAAATTAAAATAGTTGGGCACGGATTGGCTCTGCGCCCAATTTAATGTTAGAAAGGAAAAAAACTATGAACTCAGATTTTGTTCCTGTAATTGGCGTCATAGGCATACTGGTAGTTGTCCTTGGGTTTATCACGATCATGCGATATATCAGTTACAAGGAGAACATCTCGCTTGCGGAAAAGGGCCTTACCCAACCTGAACAAAAAAATGGAAAAGGTCTACTCCGTTGGGGCATCACGATCACCGCGCTCGGAATCGCCTTCACCATCGGACTATACCCGATTGGCTTCGCGGCAGGCGATCAATACCCGCTTCATCTCGGACCGTGGATGCTAGGGGGCTTCATCCCGCTTTTTCTTGGCTTGGGCCTGGTCCTGCTTCATTACCTCACGGAGAAGAATTGATTTTACTGTCGTCGCGAGCGGCATCAAATTATCCTAAAGACCCTTTAGGCGCTATTCATCATCGGGCGCACATCTTCATCAAGGCAGGCATGGACGCGCATAGGACGCGTCAGGTGCTTCGCAATCTCTTTCCTAACTCCATCTTCTACCTAACTTCCTTTGGATTTTGATTTTAATACCTGCAACCCCCCGTAAATTTGCGCGTGCTGTCGTATTCGTGAATTCAGTTTATGTTGTGGGTGGAAGTACAGTATTGGCAGACAGCCATTCGCCGGTTGGAAGTGCATCCGTGCTGCGATTCACACAACCTGATTGCAGATAAAATTGATTAAAAATGCCCACCCGCGCCACGAATAAGCAAAACACAAGCCCCGATTTCTTTTGGGGCTTGTGTTTTATAAGTTTCAGATACGTGCCTACTTTGATCGCTTGAACTGAACTGGATCATCTGTTGATCTGTGGGTCAGTAAAATATGTACCAAGCTGATCCTTAACCAAGATCCAGCCCGTGGAATATCCTTTTACGGGTGGGTTGAGGCAGACTTCCGCCCACACCTTCCAATGACTATCGATGAAGACAGAGCTTTGTCGGTATTGCCATGTTGTCTTGTCAAGAGCCGATGCGATGATGGCTCCGCCGGGCGCGCTTCGAACATACAATCCATGCTTATAGGCAATTTTTAGACTTGAAAAGGAATCAATCGGAGGGGGTGGGTAGGTGGGATAAGTAGGAGCAGGATCATAGATGGGAGGGGGAGCACCAACAGAAGCGGGCAGATTAATCACCTGCCCCGTATAGATCAAGCTTGGATTCCAGATCTGCGGGTTAACAGCCAGTAGGTCATTCACTCTAACCCCCAACCTCGTCGCAATTTTCCCGAGAGTATCTCCCCACCGCACCACATAGGTATTGCCGTATGTTGGGTAGGAAACAGGAGCGGATGTATACCCCGTTGGGATGCATAGCACCTGTCCCGCGTAAACCCACCAGCCAAGTCCGGGGTTCGCGGCTTGGATGGCTTCGACAGTGGTGCCGCACTGAGCCGCGATACCGCTCAAGGTATCACCCCATTGGACAGTGATGTAGCTTGCGCAACCAGACCTTGCCAGTGCACCGCCAGTCGAGGCAAAAGATGTAACCAGGATTGCGACAACCACGATCAATTGGAATATTCTTTTAGTAGTCATAGGTTCCTCTCTTTTGTTTCATAGCTTGAAGACGAATCAACACGACTGAAAACCAAACCTGGCAATCGGCATACATAGAATACTCAAAAAATAACTCTTGTCAATAGGCTATAAAATTAATACACCCTTCTTTGCAATTCGTTACTCCGCGTGCCACATCCGATCAAACAGAGGCTCGGGGAGGCAGTGTGGAGGGAAACGACTGTGCGGCTCAGACATGAACGCGATTTCCCTTTCTAATTTGTTGACGGTCAAATTGAATTGTGGCATAATCCGCAAAATCAAAAGTGATGATGGGAAAGAGTAAATCTGCCGCAGGTTGTCAGCGAGCGTGGAAGCGGTGAGAGCCACGTCAACAAAACAGGTTGAAAATCATCCCGAAGCTGTGAGCTGAAATCAAAGTAAGCGATAAGCGAGCCGAAGTTGTTCTTCGTTATCAGAACAGGACGATGAATTGTCGTCCACTGAGTGTCCTGCGAGCCTCAAATGGCGAGTGCGGGAAATCAGGGTGGTACCGCGAGCGATGCTCGTCCCTGCTTGGGATGAGCGTTTTTCTTTAAATGGCTTCGAGACCAAGCCACCAACACACTAGCGACTAACCGACTAGGAGACTAATATGTTCAAACCCGTATCATCCAAACTCAACGTCACTTCAATGGAAGAAGGCGTGCTGAAATTCTGGAAACAGCGCGGGATATTCAAGAAGACGGTTGAGCAACGCGCCGGCAGACCCGAGTATGTTTTCTATGAAGGACCGCCGACCGCGAATGGCAAGCCTGGCGTGCACCATGTGTTGGCACGCGCCTTCAAGGATATGTTCCCGCGTTACAAAACCATGCTTGGCTATCACGTCTCGCGCCGCGGCGGCTGGGACACACACGGCTTGCCCGTTGAAATCGAAGTGGAGAAGCAGCTTGGTTTCAAGAACAAACATCAGATCGAGGAATACGGTATCGATAAATTCAACGAACTTTGCAAGAAGTCCGTTTTTACCTACATTCAGGATTGGGAAAAACTCACCGATCGCATCGCGTTCTGGGTTGACCTTGAGGACGCGTACGTGACATACACCAACGACTACATCGAGTCGGTCTGGTGGATCCTGAAAAACTTCTGGGATAAAGACCTACTCTTCAAGAGATATAAGGTCGTGCCTTATTGCCCGCGCTGTGGCACGCCGCTTTCAGACCATGAAGTGCATTACCCCGATGCGATTCAGGACACAGATGACCCTTCGGTCTTTGTGCGCCTGCCTCTTGCTGACAAACCTGATACGTCCCTGTTGATCTGGACAACAACTCCATGGACGTTGCCAGGAAATGTGGCTGTTGCCGCGCATCCCGATGTCGATTATGTGACAGTTGAACATACGCTGGAAGGCGGAGCAAAAGAAAAGCTCGTTCTCGCAAAACCCCTGCTAGAAAAAGTTTTCAAGGATAAAGAAGTAAAGGTGCTTGAAACATTCAAAGGCAAGAAACTTAAAGGCGTAAAGTACCGACCTCTTTTCACCTTTGTTCCGCCTGTGAAGCCAGCGCATTACGTGACGCTTGCCGAGTATGTTACGACTGAGGATGGAACAGGTTTGGTTCACATCGCTCCTGCCTTCGGCGCGGAAGACATGGATGTGGCGAAAGAATACGATTTACCCGTGCTAATGACGGTACTTCCCGATGGCACGTTTATCCCCGAAGTCACCCCATGGCGCGGGCAATACATCAAGGATGCAGACCCGCTCATCATTCAGGATTTACAAACGCGCGGCTTGATGTTCCGCAGCGAAACCTATACACACGCCTATCCATTTTGCTGGCGCTGTAAGACTCCCTTGATGTATTATGCGCGTGATTCGTGGTATATCCGCACGAGCGCGTATCGAGACCGCCTGGTTGAATTGAATAACACCATCAATTGGATCCCTGAGCATACGCGGGAAGGGCGTTTCGGAAACTGGCTTTCTAATAACATTGACTGGTCGCTTTCGCGTGAGCGTTACTGGGGCACGCCGCTTCCTGTTTGGGAGTGCGAAAATTGTGATTACCGCGAGTGTGTTGGATCAGTCGAAGAATTATCCGAAAAAGCTGGGCGAGATTTAGGCGAACTTGATCTGCATCGTCCTTATGTGGATAACGTTCACTGGGCGTGCCCAGATTGTGGCGGTCAGATGACGCGCGTTAAGGATTTGATTGATGTGTGGTTCGACTCTGGCTCGATGCCTGTGGCGCAGTGGCACTATCCGTTTGAGAACAAGGATAAGTTCGAGTCGCAATTTCCTGCGGATTACATCTGTGAAGCCGTTGACCAGACGCGCGGTTGGTTCTATACACTTCATGCCATCAGCACTTTGCTCTTCGACAGAGTCTCGTTCAAGAATGTCCTTTCGCTTGGTTTGATTCTGGATGGCGACGGCAAGAAAATGTCCAAGAGCCTCGGCAATATCATCGCTCCGTGGGATGTGCTTGCTGTGCATGGCGCGGACGCCTTCCGCTGGTATCTCTATACGGCAACTCCGCCAGGACAGGAGCGCCGCTTCTCTTCCGATTTGGTGGGTGCGGTGATCCGTAGTTTCACGCTCACGTTGTGGAACGTCTACTCGTTCTTCGTGACCTACGCCAATCTCGATAAACCCACCGTGACCACGATGTCCATAGCGACAAGTGATTTGGATCGCTGGCTGTTATCCGAACTCAACGTGCTTGTCCGTGATGTGACAGAAGCATACGAAAACTATGATGTGCCGAACGCGACGCGCCCAATCGAAGCGTTTGTGGAAAAAATGTCTACGTGGTATTTGAGACGTTCGCGCCGCCGCTTCTGGAAATCTGAATCTGATTCAGATAAACAAGCCGCGTACTCGACCTTATACACGGCTCTTGTCACAATCTCGAAGTTGCTCGCGCCATCCATGCCTTTCCTTGCCGACGAGTTGTATCAAAACCTCGTTCGTTCGGTGGATAACACCACGCCTGAGTCTGTCCATTTGGCTGAGTGGCCCCAAGCCTTGCCTGAGATGATAGATGAATCGCTCAACCGTGATATGGCTTTGGTGATGAAACTTGTCTCGCTCGGACATTCCGCGCGGCAGAAGGCAAATCGCAAAGTCCGCCAGCCGTTGGCAGAAGCGGCGTTCTCGCTCGGTAACGCCAACGAGCGCAAAGCAGTTGAGACCTATGCCGAATTGTTTATGGATGAGTTGAATGTCAAGCACGTCCGCTTGCTGGATTCGAGTACAGAGGCTGTGTCGCACGCGGTCAAGCCATTGCCTAAACAGTTAGGTCAGAAGTATGGCAATAAATTCCCTGCGATACAAAGGGCAATCCTTGCGATGAATTCAGAGGAAGCCGCGCATCCGTTGTTGGAAGGCAAGTCGTTGAGGGTTGAAGTCAATGGTGAAACATATAACGTCCTGCCGGAAGAAGTGGAAGTGAAAGCGCAGGCGAAAGAAGGTTTTGCAGTTGCTGAAGAAGGCCCATATGTCGCGGCGCTCGTCACGGAGTTGACACCTGAACTCGTGCGGGAAGGTTTGGCGCGCGAATTTATCCGCCGCGTGCAAGACCTCCGCAAGAGCGCGGATTTGGATGTCGCTGATCGCATAGAGCTGTTCGTCGAAGCCTCAGCAGGCTTGAGGTCCGCGATTGAGGCGCATAAGGATTACATCACGGCTGAAACTCTCACATCTAATCTTGCGTTTGCGAGTCCGCCAAAAGATTCATCCGTTGTGGAAGATTCGTTTGACGGTGAGACTGTCAAGGTCGGGTTGGTCAAAAAATAAGAATGAAATCAAATTTGAAGGCGCATCGCAAGGTGCGCCTTTGCATTTATAATTGCCCCTAACAATTTTTGACGAGGTGAACCTTGTTTGAAAATCTTCCTCTCTGGCTTCGCAAGACGCTTGCCTGGAGCGTGCATTTTTTCACGGGAACGGGCGCGGTCTGGGGATTCTTAACCCTGCTCGCCATCTTTGAAGAGAATTGGCGCATGGTAATTGTTTGGATGATCGTCGCCATGTTTGTGGACGGCTTCGATGGGATGCTGGCGCGCTGGTTTCATGTGAAGGAATATGCCAAAGCGATTGACGGTGGCTTGCTTGATAACATTATTGATTATCTCAACTATGTTGTGGTCGCGGCGCTCTTGTTGATCAAAGCGCCGAACTTGTTGCCGCATGGTTTTGAGATGGCGGGCGCGATATCCATCCTGCTCACGTCGGGATATCAATTCACGCAAACCGACGCGAAAACAGACGACCAATCCTTTTTCTTCAAGGGGTTTCCATCCCTTTGGAATTTTCTTGTGATCTATATGATGTTGTTGGGCTTGAATCCATGGATTAACTTGGCGGCTCTTGTAGTTTGCAACATTCTCGTTTTTGTTCCAGTTAAGTATCTTTATCCCACTCGCAATACGCGCTTGCGCCGACTCACATTGGGTTTTACTTATCTTTATGGCGCGGTCGGCGTTTGGGGATTGTTGCAATATCCGAACGTGCCTGAATGGGTGGCGCCTGCCTCGTTTATTTATGTGGCATATTACGCGCTGTTAAGTTTGTTCCCAAAAATCGGCGCAGTCAAATCTGCGTAAGTTTCGATGTATATCGGGAAAGTTTCGGATGTAACAGAGGAACTTTATGAGGCAATATAGCGATTGATCCTGCAACTTGGGATTCATAAAACGCCTCCCACATGGGACGAGTTGACTGCGCTTGTGAAATCAGAATCATCCACGCTTTTGATCGCGCGCTACCCCGACGAAAATAGCGCAGTTGCAGGTATGCTGGTATTGGCGATTTATCGCGTCCCAACGGGGCTCCGTTCTATTGTCGAAGATGTGGTTGTTGTTGAAAACCTGCGCAGACGCGGGATTGCGGAAGCGTTGTTGCATCATGCTATAGACCTTGCGCGGGAGGCGGGAGCGAGCGGTGTGTCGCTTACGTCCAATCCACGGCGCGAAGCGGCAAATCAGTTGTATCAGGCGTTGGGGTTTCAGAGACGAGAAACGAACGCGTATTTTTTTGAGATTAAATAAACAAGGCAGGTCATGGTTGCGACCGGCCTTGTGATTCGGGCGTTCAGCTTATTTACTTATCCTTACCTTTTTCCTTGTCCTTATTGTTGCCATTGTCGTTACCGTTTCCATTACCATTTCCGTTGCCGTTTCCATTGCCGTTTCCATTGCCCTTGTCTTTATCTTTCTTGGACATGATAACCCCGAGGTTGCCTTTTTTGCCGCCATCCAGAACGGCTTTCTTGAACTGTCCCCAGTTGGTTGGGGTTGTGCCATCTTCGAGAAGAAATGCGCTAAAGTCCTTGGTCTTTCTGGCTTCAAGAATTGCCAGAAAGACATCCGCATCTCCGTCCATTTTCCTGGTTAACCATAACGCTTGCGCGATGACGCCGAAGCCAGTGCCTTTATCGTGCGCTGTCATGATCGCATCGTAGTCCAGGTTCAGGATATCTGAGAAGAACGCGGCAAGGGCGCTTCCAATGGGGTGTTGATTATTTTCTTCCTCAAGGATAACGGTTGTCGGGTCAATTTCGATCAGATGTCCTAAAGCCAGATCATTTATCATGGGGCTTCCGTTCCCATCCAGGATCACAAGTCCAAGTGACTCTGCTGATTCGATGCTAATCCGTACGATTTGCGTTGCTCCGTTTTCCAAAATAGTAATCAGCGCTGTTGTCACGGCAGTATGGGTATCGGTTTCGAGTGTAATGCTCTGCACCAGGCCGGTGATCGGAGCAGAAGCGGCAAAAACGACGCCGACCTGCGCCGCCAGAATGGTAATCGCCAGCATAACGCTAATGAGAAATTTGGTGCTTTTCATATCTTGTGCCTGAATGTATGCAATTTCATTGTACTGATTTCGAACATCTCGTTCAAATGTTTTTGCAATATTGACATATCAATTACGCAAGGTCTACATTGGCAATTTTACATTCTTTTGTGAAGGCGACTGCGCTCATTGTAACCTTTTCATACCCCGCAATATTCGGATGGAATGAGTTGTGCGAGCCAAAGCATCATCTTCGGCTGCCCCATCCGCTTTGACTCGCCCGCGGCAGGAATGATGGCTGGGATTATGAAGATTCGTTCCCAATCAACCGTTGATACATTTCCGGCGTATCTACATCCAGCAACAAACGATCATCATGCCAGGGCAGATACTCCACGCGATGCTTATGGAAGATTGCCCGCCCGCCGACATCTCCTTCGAGAGTCAACAGATCGCCAAACGTAACGCGATCAAACAAAACTGGATTGGCGCGCCGATCCATAACCATTGGCGCGACGACAGGATACAAGCCCTCCGCATGTTTCTCGACCAGCGCGCGCAGGATTGATGTTGTTATCTGCGGCTGGTCGGTAAGCAGGAAAATTGCCGCCCCCTCCCTGCCTCCCCCAAACCCGAGGGATTTTGGGGGGATGTCACCCAGTAATGGAGGGGGCTTCGTGAGGGAGAGAACCCCAGCCTTGATCGAGCTTCCCTGCCCACTCTTCCAATCATCATTCATCACGACCCTTACATTCAAATCTTTTACCGCCCCTTCTACTCGCCCCGCATTCGCGCCCGTCACAACAATGACAGGCGAAAGCCCTGCTTCCAGCGCGGTCATCGCAACCGCCCGGACAAACGGCTTGCCTTTCCAATTCAGCAACTGCTTGGGCTGGCCATAGCGCGCAGACTCTCCCGCCGCTAGGATAATCCCTGCAATAGGTTCGTGCACTGCAAAGATTTTTTCCTGCCCCAAACTCGAAACGATGATTGCATGAAAATTGGAAAGTAACGTAGGAACCAATCCATGCGCGACGGCTTGCAATTCGGGCGTATCAGCCTGGTTGAGCAGAACAACTCCACGCGCGTTTGCAGGGATGTTTTTTAGTCCGCCTTCTGCATGTGTCAAGACGCGCAGCAACGCGTCTGATGTAATCGAGTCGCCAATATTCAACCCTCCCAATCTTGAAAAGATTTCGGGCCGATGCACGTACTCATCATTCAGCGCTTTTCCCAAACCTGTGAGACCGACGACCTGTATGACTAGTTCCACAAAGGATGGGATCGGCGGTTCGTGACTTGACCATGCTTTCAAGGGTCTGCCTCGTGACCCATCTGCTTCGATGAGCAATGGGATGGAATGATCGCCGCAAAATTGATGAAGCCAATTCAAAGTATGATCGTCAAGCGGCTTTGTTCTATCCCCATCCAAATCTCCTGTGACAAGAATCACGCCCTGTAATCCGTGTTCCATTTCTTCACTGAGCGCAGGCGATCCGGCAATGATGTGCTGATCGGCAAATGGAATTTGCCATGCGCCGAGATGTGATGTTGCAGTAACGATCACGGGCGGTGTCAATTGTCTTGCAACTTGAAACATCGCAGTGGTCTTTCCTCCCGCGCCGACGAATGCGATGCAAGGCGAGGAATTCACACGCAATGCTTGAGTAAGTGCAAGATTCATATTTGCGATTATACATCTTTCAACCTTCAAGCCATCATAAGGTATAATAACCGCGCCGCGCAACAAAGCGCGCGCCATACTATATCAAGGCAGTGTAATGGTAAGCGACCCTCTCATTTCCATCGACTACTGGACAACCCTCCAGATCACACAACAAGACGTCGAATATCTCCACAACCATCTATTTGAACTTGAAACCCCGCTAACGGCTCGTGAACTTGTTACGGTGTTCATCCATGAGCGGGTTCGTGTTGAGCGTCTCGCAGTGCAAACGCGGCGCGAGGCGGGTGGCAGGACATACTTTCCCAAAGAATCCTATCAAGTAGGCGACGAACTTATTTTTCCAGCGCTGAATTGGAAACACGGTAAGGTGACATCTGCGCGCGCGGGGATAAATCCGGAAATCGGCGCCTTTGACGTCTTGACTGTTGAATTGGACGGCGGCTCTGAGCGACTCTTTGCCTCCAGCCTCCCGCATCATGCCCTGAACGATGAACCTGTTACCGTTCAAGACGACGGATTCGACACTGACGCGATTCTGCGCGAGCATGGATACGCTCTCGAAAAGAAAATCGAATCCTCATTCCGGGAGGATGATGAACTTGTGCGGATTGCCGGTCGGTGGTTTCCACGCGCGCTACTGGTGGACATCAATGTGGGACATCTTAATTTAGCGGAGGCAGTTTTGGATATGTCTATAGGCGAGCCACTTCCCACCTCTGCGCTGCTAAAGGATATATCCCTTCCGGAAGGCGTGAATCCAAAACTGGCGGAGTTTTCACTCAACCTTGCGTTGCAAGAAGATAAACGCTTTGACGAAGTCGGTCCTGCGGGTGAAATATTGTGGTGTTTGCATCGTCTCGAGCCTGAAGAGGTTCGCCAGACGCCGCTCCACCTGAATTATTCTCCGATCGAGCATGACCGCGCTTTGCTTGATCCGCAAATGCTTGAGCTCGAAGCCCAGTTGGATGACGAATTGAGTGAAATTACGACAGAACAGGACCCTGGCATCAAAGAGGTTACTGTTTCGCTTATTTACCCGCATCTGCGGGCTGGTACGCTGCCGATCTCAGCGCGCGTCCGTTCCCTATTTCCAACTGCTTACGAATCGCCGCGCGTGCGTTTTACGCTGGTGGACGGCAAGACAAAGCGGAAGATGCCTGGCTGGGTCGTGCGCGAACATGGATACGTGTATGGCTTGCGCGAATGGTATAAGGCAAATGAATTAATGCCCGGCAGTCTGGTGCGTATTCGCCGAGGTGAGCATCCCGGCGAAGTCATTATTGAAGCGCGCACCTATCGCGCCACCAAAGATTGGGTACGCACGGTCATCGTCGGCGCGGATGGCGGCATGGTGTTTGCCATGTTGAAGCAATCCATTTCGGCTGAGTTCAATGAACGCATGGCGTTCGCCGTCCCATCTTCCGAAGCAGTCGACCAACTCTGGATGCAGGATAAGAAACGCCCGTTCGAGAAACTGGTCGCGGATATGATCCATGAAATGTCCAAGCTGACCCCGCAAGGTCACGTCCACGCGCAAGAGTTATATTCCGCCGTGAATATTGTGAGACGCGTCCCGCCTGCGCCGTTGTTCGCGCTGCTGTCGAGCAATCCCGAATTTGCTCACGTCGGCGATTTGCATTTTCGGTTGAGTGAGTTGGAGAGATAAATGGCCGAAGGTAAACGATTCAGTCTTGTCAAGCCGACTGTTGATACTCCCTTTCACGTTGACTTCGAGTGGTGGAAGAAGAACGAACGCGATTGGCACGTCTACTTGCGCACGCTTCTGTGCGCCGATCATCAGGAGGCTTTCGCGAACGTCGAAGAAGGTGAATCGATTGATTGGGTTGACCCAATCACTGCCGAGGTCAAGCCCGTTGAGGGCGTTCAAAATGCGCTCATGACTCATTGCGTGAAACAGCCCGATTTTCTGACCAGTCACACTGCGCTGGTGGAAGCGGTGTTCCGCCTTTTCATCACAAATGGCAATGCCCCCATGACTTCGGGTGAACTCGGCGCGAGACTCAATCGCCCGCCTGAGACCATTTTGCGAACTTTGGCAAGCGCGCGCATATATAAGGGAATAAGACCTTTTAGTAATTGAATGAATATGCCCCTATAGCTTAACGGACAAAGTAGCGGTCTTCTAAACCGTTGATCCAGGTTCGATTCCTGGTAGGGGCACAATTTTTAGCGTACTCGGCGCTCTCTGCGCCCACAAGCTTGAATAACTTTGTATAATGAAAGAAGAGCAGGAGAATATTTTATGCCTACCATCGTTCGTAAGTCATTTCCCGCAATCGTGGAAACGCGTCGAGAGATCCTCCACGCCGTCAGTTGGCAGGTGCGTTCCAACATTTGGAGCCCGCCGACAGATGTATATGAAATCGAACAAAGTTTCGTTGTGAAGGTGGAGGTCGCTGGTATGCGCGAAGAGGATTTTGAAGTGGCAGTTGAAAATAATGTTTTGATCATTGGCGGGAATCGCCCGGACCTCAGTGAGCGGCGCGCATATTATCAAATGGAGATCAGGTCTGGGCGGTTTGAAATTGCCATTGAGTTGCCTGCGCCCGTGGATGTGGAAACGGCTGTGGCTGAGTATAAAGATGGATTCTTGGTGATCAACCTTCCCAAGGCAGACCCAAAACAAATCGAGGTTAAATAAGAGTTATGCCTGCTTCACGCTGGCATTCCAGCTATAACGATCTTTTTCAATGGATTGGCGAGGACGAGAACGACCTGTTGTCCATGATGATGCCTTCCATGTTTTCTCGATTTCCAAAACAAGATTCGAATTCCTCCGAATCTAATTCTCCTCGAACGTCGAATTCAACAAAGTATCCCGACATCATCCCGATCCTTCCGTTGCGCGGCGTGGTTGTCTATCCCCAGACTGCTGTCCCGTTGACGGTGGGTCAGCCGCGCTCGATCAGGTTGGTGGATGAAGTCGTGGGCGGAGATAAACTTGTTGGGCTGGTGGCGGCTGTAAATCCAGAACTTGAGGCGCCGGGTCCGGCGGATCTTTATCGAGTGGGGACAATTGCCACCGTCCATCGTTTGTTGCGCGCGCCCGATGGCACGATCCGTTTGTTGGTGCAGGGCATGGATCGTTTTCGGCTGGGCGAGTTCATTACAGAGGAGCCATATCTCAGGGCGCGAATCGAGCTCGCGCCTGAATTGGTGGAGGAGGGACTTGAGATCGACGCGCTGGCTCGCAACGCGCGCGATCAATTCCAGCAGATCACCCAAATGATCCCGTCCTTTCCCGAGGAACTGGCTGGCTCGATCACCTCAGTGGAAGACCCACTGCAAACGGCATACACGATTGCGAATTTTCAACGCATGGATATCAAGGATTCGCAGGAAATCCTTTCGCTTGACTCTGTCTCTGAAAAACTCAAAAAACTGATCGGCTTGCTGGTGCGTGAAGCGGAGGTGTTGCAACTGGGCCAGAAGATCCAGAACGAAGCGCGCGGCGAGATCGAGAAAGTGCAGCGCGAATATTTCCTGCGCGAGCAGATGAAAGCCATTCAAAAGGAACTGGGCGAAAGGGATGAGCAAGCCGCTGAAACCGAAGAGTTCCGCAAAAAGATCGAAGAAGCGAAAATGCCCGAGGAGGCGGAAAAACAATCAAAACGTGAGCTGGAACGCCTGTCACGTTTGCCGACTGCCTCGGCAGAATATGGAGTCATCCGCACGTATCTCGATTGGCTGGTTTCGGTGCCCTGGTCGAAATCGACCGAAGATAATCTTGAAATCGGTCATGCCCGCGAAATTTTGCATAAAGACCATTATGGGCTGGAGGATGTCAAAGACCGCATTCTGGAATTTCTTGCCATTCGCAAATTGCGCCTGGACCGCAAGGATGAGATCAAGGCTCCCTCTGAAGATAAGATACGCCGCGAACGCGAAGGCGTGATCCTTTGCTTTGTCGGTCCGCCGGGCGTTGGCAAGACCTCTCTTGGGCAATCCATTGCGCGCGCCATGGGACGCAAGTTCGTGCGCGCCTCTTTGGGCGGCGTGCGTGATGAAGCGGAGATCCGCGGTCATCGCCGCACGTATATCGGTTCGATGCCGGGGCGCGTCTTGCAATCGCTTCGCCGAATCGAATCAAAGAATCCTGTTTTCATGCTGGATGAAATTGACAAGTTGACTTTCGATTTTCACGGCGACCCTGCTTCCGCGCTGCTGGAGGTGCTCGACCCCGAGCAGAACAGCGAGTTTCGCGATAACTATCTTGAAGTCGCATATGATTTATCACAGGTTTTCTTCATCACAACTGCCAACACGCTTGAAACCATTCCGGGTCCCCTGCGCGACCGCATGGAGATCATCTATCTTTCAGGCTACACAGAAAATGAAAAGATCGCGATTGCCAAAGGCTATCTCATCCCGCGCCAGATCCGTGAGAACAGCTTGCGCGAAGATGAAATCATTTTTGCAGATGATGCCCTGCAAAAGATCATCCGCGAATATACGCGGGAGGCGGGCGTTCGGAATTTGGAGCGCAAGATCGGCGCGGTCTGTCGAAAACTGGGCACGCGCATTGCCGAGGGTAAACTCAAGGAGGCCAAGATCTCTCCTGCGTTGATCGAAGAATATCTCGATCATCCGATCTATCAAAGCACCGAGGAACTCAGCCAGCGCATGTCAATTCCCGGCGTCGTCCCGGGTCTGGCATGGACGCCTTACGGCGGCGACGTGTTGTTCGTCGAAGCGACCAGCATGCCCGGCAGTAAGGGATTTCAAGTCACCGGCTCGGTTGGCAACGTGATGAACGAGTCTGCGCGCGCTGCATTGTCCTATGTTCGTTCGCGCGCAAAACAACTCAACCTTGACGCAGAGTTCTTCAACCACTCCGATTTTCATTTACATATTCCCGCGGGCGCACAGCCAAAGGATGGTCCCTCTGCGGGCGTGACGATGGCGACCGCAATCGTCTCGCTTGTGTCGGGCCGCAAAGTCAAGCCAAATACCGGGATGACTGGTGAGATCACGTTGAGGGGCCAGGTACTTCCAATCGGCGGCCTCAAGGAAAAAGTCCTCGCGGCGCATCGTAATGGCTTGCGTACGGTCATTATCCCAAAACGTAACGAGCAGGATATTGACGATGTCCCGGACGAGATCAAGAACTCCATGAAATTTATTTTTGTAGAAACAATGGACGACGTGCTGGCTTCCGCGCTTGAAGCGAATCATAAACCATCCCGCTCGAAAACAAAAGCCAGGAAAAAAACGGCGCCAAGGAAAACGAAGGCAAATGTCAAAAATACTTCTCGCTGAAGATGATGAAACCATGGTGTCCCTTCTGAAAACTCTCCTCAAAATGGAGGGATTTGATGTTGTGGCGTTGGATGCCAATGCAGATGTTCCAGCTGCAGTTCAGCGGGAAATGCCCGACGCTCTTTTAATGGATGTGCATCTCGGCGGGCAGAGCGGCATGCAGATTCTCGAATCGATTCGAGGGAATCAAGACCTGGCTAATGTTCGCGTTGTAATCACCTCGGGTATGAACGTGAAGGATGAATGTATACGCCGCGGCGCGAGCGCCTTCCTGCTCAAGCCGTTCATGCCCGACGACCTGATCAGCGTATTGAAACAATCTATCGAACCATTGTGATTATTCCGCCAGTTCAAATTCGCGAATTTCATTTCCCCGCAGATTATGAACAAGTATACAAACTTTGGGGAACGATTGAAAAAGGCGTGCACATCGGCCGCTCGGATACATTGGCTGAGATTGGGAAGAAAATCCAACGCGACCCCGACCTGTTCCTTGTTGCAGAATCGAATGGCGACATCATCGGGTCTGTGGTTGGCGGCTATGATGGCCGCCGTGGTCTGATCTACCATCTGGCTGTCGTCGCATCCTTGCGCGGACAGGGAATTGGCTCCCGTTTGATGGATGAAGTTGAGTCGAGATTGCGCGCAAAGGGCTGCCTGAAATCCTATTTGCTGGTGACTCTTGATAATCCTGAAGTTGAAGAATTCTACCGGCAGCGCGGCTGGCAGCATATGGATCAAATCCATCTATATGGAAAAGAATTGCAATGACGATCCGATTTGGAATTTTGACTCTCTCTGACCGATCCGCACGCGGCGAACGCCCGGACACCTCCGGACTTGCGCTTGCGGGTCTTGTCCAAGCCCAGGGCTGGTCTGTGACCAAACAAGCCATCCTTCCCGATGACGAATCTGCCATCCGCGCAACGTTGATCGAGTGGGTGGACAGCAACGAAATGGATGTGCTCCTCACAACGGGCGGCACCGGCTTCTCCCCGCGTGACGTCACTCCCGAAGCGACGCGCGCGGTCATCGAACGCGACGCGCCCGGTCTCGCAGAAGCGATGCGCGCCGCGAGTTTGAAGATTACCCCTCACGCGATGTTATCAAGAGTTGTTACGGGCATTCGCAAAAAAACGCTTATCATCAACCTGCCGGGCAGTCCGAAAGGCGCGGTGGAAAATTTACAAGTGGTTCTGCCAGTTCTGGAGCACGCAATAAAACTACTTCAAGAATCCCCCGAAGCGGAAGCAGGGCATTGACGCCCTGCTTTTTATTTTGCTTGGATGCTCTTCTCTATTTCCTCAATTTGCGGATGCAATTGAAGTTATCCTCCCTCGCGATCCTCTGCTTCTAAACCAGGCGCAGAATTCATTTTTGTTGCGCAGGGCTTGCACTTCAAATTCATATTCAATATCTTTGCTACCTTGATTAAGTTCTGGGTTTTAGAATCCTGCTTTCTTCACTTCCTCTTTCGCGACTTTTAACTCATGCATCGCGCCCATCTTCTCGAAGATTTGAATAGCGTGCTCAAAATGTGCCGTGCGCACATTTGGGCTGTCCTGCGAATAGGACCCCAATTTAAGGCGGATCAATCCTTCCTCATAGGGCATATTGAATTTCTTCGCGGCTTCCAAGCCCTTGTTCCAGGATTTGATAGCTTTTTGAGTTTTGCCCGTCATCCATTCATACCATCCCCGATAATAGGGTGTAACCGGTTGACCGATCGGGATAGACTTCTCGAAGGCGCGCAGGAGTTTGACCGTTTGCTCGGCGGACACTTTATATTTATCAGAATCCATTTGTCGGCTTGGGTCCTGAAGCGTTTTTTCCCACAATTCAAAATAGACATTGGCAACAGCTGCAAATCCAATATCCATTGAATAGGCGTTTGGGGATATGTTCGCCGCCAAAACAAGAACCTTGCCCGCATAAATGACCGCCTTATCATTTTGACCGAGACGTAAATAAGCCAGAGCAAGCCGTCCATTTGCATTAATCGAAGATGCAAGATTCGGATTCTCCTCCAGAATTTGCAGAGCCTCTTCAAGCATGGGGATGGCTGCCGCTGCATTCCCCAGCCGAATGTTGTTCGCTGCAACCCCTAACAATCCCCGACACTGATGCAAAGGATTCTGTCGCCGGCGACGCGCATCTTCAAGCAATATCTTTTGGATATTCATTGCGTATTGGATATCACCTGCAATCAACGCACTCTCCCCGAGCAGCGCGGCACATTCGCTCCAACGACTATAGTTACCCAACTGCTCGCAAATGACCATTGCCTCCTCCACTCGGGCGCGGACTTCATCCCATTTACCGACTGTGACCTTATAGATGCTTGTCAGAACACTGACCCTCACAAGGTTGGACGGTTGGTTCACTTCTTCTGCAACGGCAATGCTGCGATCCACATAAGTTTCGTAGAGGGAATGTAATTGTACAAATACCGCGAGAAATGCCATGCTCGAATACGCGTTTGCCAGTTCTGGAGAGATCCCTACTTTTTCGGCTATATTGAGGAAGCGCATTACACTATACATAATCGGAAGCGTCTCAAGCGTCTCATTGGAGTAGAAATATATTTTCATCATCAAATCATAGAGACGCGCAACTTGAATAACCACATCTCTTTCATCTTCACTTGAAACCATTCCCATGAAACGGGCGGGGAAAAAGCGGTGAAGAGCCTGCTGGAATATTTGCGAGAATAATCCCGACACAAATTGAGCTCTGGATTTAGGGATGGGATATCCCAGCAGTCGCAGAGCTTCTCGAACATGCTTTTTACTCTCGGGCAGGGAGCCAAGACCGTAAAGAGTCCATCCTAACCTGCTGTGCCAGCGCGCTCCTCGCATCTCAAGATCATGCAGATTTTGGACTAATATTGCATCTCCATAGAGCGCTTTGACAAGCGCGGCTTTTTCGCCCCTTTTCATTTCCTCTAATTCAAGAGGAGCTTTTTTCAAAGCGCTTTCCAGCCATTTTGCCCCTTCCAGCCAAAAGGATCTCATCGTCCAATAAGCCGCTAACGCTCCAGCCAGTCGTAAGGCTGGTTCCGCTGAACTTTTTCTTGCTGTCCATTGTAGTGCAGAGTGCAAATCGTCGTGTTCGTCATCTAGTCGCTGTAACCATTCGATCTCTTTTGCGCCCCGTAATAATGGATCGGCAGTTTCCGCAAACTGTATAAAGAATTCCAGATGTCGGTCACGCAAGGATTCACTTTCATTCGCTTCAACCAATTTATCACTCCCGAACTGCCGAATCGTTTCGAGTAAGTGATAACGGACTTCGCCATGTCGTTCTTCGGTCATCACTAAAGATTTATTTACGAGTTGGATAAGTAATTCCAGAACGTCTTCTGCTTTCAGCATGTCTTTGGTAGTGATATCTTTATCTGAGCAAACTGATTCAGCGGCTTCGAGAGTCCAGCCGTTGACGAAAACAGACAGGCGGCGAAATAAAGTTTGTTCACTTGTAGAGAGCAGGTGATAACTCCATTCGATTGCGGCTTGCAGGGTTTGATGACGCGGTAGGACAGTACGGCTTCCGCCGGTCAGCAGGTGGAAGCGATCATCGAGGCGTTGGGCGATCTGCCCTGCGCTCAAGGCGCGGATCTTGCCCGCGGCTAACTCAATCGCTAACGGGATTCCATCGAGACGGTGGCAGATTTGAGCGATGGAAGAGGCGTTTTCGTCCGTCACTTTGAAATTTTGTGTTGCGGCTGAGGCGCGCTCGATGAATAATCGAATGGCTTCACATTGGCTGAGGACCGCAGCAGTTGGCAGGTTTTGCATATCGGGCAGTTCGAGCGATGGGACGAGATAGGACGTCTCGCCCGCGATGCCCAAGGCTTCACGACTGCTGGCTAGAATGCGAATCTGCGGGCAGGCATGCAGGAGCCTGTCAGCCAGTTGCGAGCAGGCTTCGACCAAATGCTCGCAGTTATCCAGTATCAGCAGAAGTTGTTTGCCGCGCAGATAATCGCACAGCATGTCAATGACGGGGCGCTGGGGTTCGTCGCGCAAGCCAACCGCAATCGCAGTTGTGCGGGGGAGGAGCAGTGGATCCGAAATGGGAGCGAGTTCCACGAACCACGCGCCATCGGGATATTGATCCAATAACTCGTTTGCAACTTGAATGGAGAGCCTCGTCTTGCCTGTTCCGCCAGGACCAATAAGAGTCAGCAGACGCGTGGCTGAGAGCAGGTATTTCACTTCAGCCATCTCGCGTATGCGTCCAATGAAACTGGTCAATTGAAGGGGCAGGTTGTGGCGAGTTGAATCGAGCGTATTGAGTGGTGGAAAATCCGATGGCAGATCCGTGCCATTCAGTTGAAAGAGATGTTCAGGGCGGTTGAGGTTCTTGAGATGGTGTTCGCCCATGTCGCGCAATTCTGTATGCGTAGGCAATGAATCTCTTATCAGTTCTTTTGTTGCGGACGAAAGAAGAATCTGTCCTCCATGACCCGCGCTGAGGATGCGCGCCACACGGTTCAAGGTGTGGTTGGAGGCATAACCGCCAGTGGGAGAGTCGTTTGAAGTTCGCTCTGCCGCGCCGGTATGAATCCCCATGCGAACGCGGATTGGCGAAGGCAAATCCCATTGCTCTTGATGGAGCGCGCGTTGGGCTGTCAGCGCGGCCGAAATAGCGGATGACGCGGTCGGGAACACGGCGCAAAAAGCATCGCCGACGATTTGGAAGATGTCGCCGCGGTTGGGAGAAATCGCCTCTTGCAGAATTTCATGATGGCGCGCTAGCGCGGCCTTCATTTTCTCCGGGACGCTTTCCCAGAGCTTGGTACTGCCTTCGATATCAGTGAAGAGGAAAGTGGCAAGGTGGGTTTTGGGATTCGATAAATCTTCGCCCCCACTTGAAATTTCGTACTCATGGATATTTGATTCAAGCCACGGAGTATCTTCAACCATCCCCATTGGCGCGGCTTGCCAGTCCCCGCGCGCAAATTTCAGAAACGACTTTCGTTCACTGGGCGCGACGTTGAATGCTTCCGCCAATTGTTCGACGATCTGCGCTGACGGGCGGCGTTGCTCCGCTTCGATCTTGCGCAATGCGCTCGTCGAGCAACTGATTTGCAGAGCGAGTTGTTCCTGCGTCAGACCCTGTGCTTTACGCCGGCGCTTAAGCCATTCTCCGAAAGATACATCAGCCAACACATCTCTCCAAAAACTGTGTCACTTTTGTGTCGCCGAGTGACACCCGCGCGAGTTCGATAAGTTGTATAGTGTGAGCGTCAGACGGAGTATATCATTTCTCTTCCGCGTGATTTCCTCCATAATGGGAGATTCCCCCATGCGCTGCGAGACGAAAAATAAGGTTCAGAAATAGGAGTTACTCCGATGACAACGACATAGCTATCAGTTATATTGATAATGGAAGTTGTACCCGAAGTTGATGAAAGAAGAGGTAAAGATGAATACTTGGAAAGTTTCCCGAATGCAGATGTTCGCCTTACTGATCGCCGTGACAGCGAATCTTGTTGCATGCATCAGTCCGTCACTGATACGCCGCGACGCGCCGCCGATGGATGCATTGTCAATGGTGGATGCTTTCCATAATGCCATTAATAGTGACGATGTAGATGCCATGTTGGCTTTATTCGCAGATGACGCCACTGTCACTGACAACGGATTAGTTATCGAGGGCAGGAAAGATATTCGAAGTTGGATATTGTATTCACAGCGGATGACTGGGCTTCGCCTTACCTTGTTTCACTCCGAGCAAAATGAGGAAAATATAATCTGGCTCGACAAAGCCCATAACGGATCAGAAGTACAGAACAGGTATTACATCTTACGCTGGGAGGCCCTCATCCGAGATGGCAAAATCCAATCCCTTGCCGCTATGCCCAGGTATTGGCCTGATTTGAAATAGGAGTAACTCTCATGATACCAAGTGTACAATTCGCTTATAGTGAAAGCAATGATCGAGAAAGGATATGCCGATGAAAACATATTTGGCCTTTATTCCCTTCCTGTTTGCCACTCTAATGGCGGCTTGCCAACCCGTGCCAGTTCCGCCAACACCTGCTCAACGAGATTATTGGCCCACAAAGGATTGGCGTGAGTCTACACCAAACGAACAGGGAATGGATTCCGAGCATTTCAAATTACTTAGGGAGCATATCAAGGAAAACTTGCCACATATGCGCAGTGTGTTGGTGATACGACACGGTTATCTTGTCTTTGAGGAATACTATCAGGGGATGCCAAATGATTACCAGGAGGTAGCCTCAGTCGCCAAGAGCATTATCTCAGCTCTGATAGGCATTGCCCTCCAAGAAGGGTATATCCAGAGTTTGGACCAAAAAGTGGTGGATTTCTATCCCGAGTATGTTACTCCAAACACCGATCCCCGAATCAGAGACATAACCCTCGAACACTTGCTCACCATGACTTCTGGCTTGGAGCGGGAATCGGATTATGGCGAGGATTGGTTTGAGTCTACACTTGAACAGTCATTATCAAGTACGCCCGGACAAGTCTTCCACTATAACGACGCCGCCGTACATCTTTTGTCCGGAATCCTCACGCGGACAACCCGCATGACTGCTATAGAATTTGGGAACAAGCATCTCTTTCAGCCATTAGGAATTCCCCTGCCGCCCTGGGAAGCCGATCCACAAGGGAATAGTGTGGGTGGGGATGGGCTGTCGCTAAGACCAAGAGAAATGGCTAAGATTGGGTATCTTTACCTTAACCAAGGATTCTGGGATGGTAGCCAACTCGTGCCTGCTGAATGGGTTCGGGAGACGACACAAAAGCATACGGATGCTGACATTCTGAATGATGACTATGGATACTTGTGGTGGGTGACCACAGGGGAAGGGCATGCCGCCTACTATGCCGCCGGTTTTGGCGGACAGTTTATCTATGTCGTCCCTGATTTAGATCTAGTGGTGGTGATGACAGGGAATGCATCCTTTCCTGAACTTTCACAACATCTGGATATCGTAAGGCTATACATCCTGCCAGCCATCTTGGAATGAAGCTTGCAGAGCAGTGGTCATCTGAAAGGAGATGAAAACAATGAGCGCTGCCAAAGTTTCGAAGAAGGGTTTGGATTAGCTACCAGCCTTCAGCCGGACGCGATCCTTACCCCCGGCGGCACTGGCTTCTCGCCGCGCGATGTGACGCCCGAAGCCACACGCGCGGTCATCGAACGCGAGGCTCCTGGCCTCGCCGAAGCGATGCGCGTCGCCAGCCTCAAGATTACTCCACATGCCATGTTATCGAGAATCGTAACCGGTATCCGCAAGAAAACGCTTATCATCAATTTACCGGACAGTCCCAAACGCGCAGTGGAGAATTTACAAGTCGTCCTGCCTGTCCTATCACATGCGGTACAGTTATTATAGGAAGATCCTGCCTCTGAGGCGTCTCATTAGGTGTTACTCTCTGGTATAATCCCGCCGCTTCAACAAAATTTCACAAAAGGAAAATGCAAGTATGATTGATGTAAACGAACTCCGCAAAGGCGTGACTTTTGAATTGGACGGTAACCTCTACAAAGTGCTGGATTACAGCCACAATAAAACGGGGCGCGGCAACGCAAACATCCGCGTAAGAGCCCGCAACCTTCAAACCGGGGCAAACATCGAACGCACCTTCAACTCAGGTCTGTCGGTTCAGGATGTAAGCCTTGATTTTCATAACGTCGCCTATCTTTATAGCGACGGCGATTTTTATCATTTCATGGACAACGAAACTTTTGAACAGCCCGCCATTAAAGCCGAGATGCTCGGCGACACTGCCTTGTATCTCAAGGAAGGCATGGAAGTTAAGTTAACTTTCTACAACGGCGCGCCGCTGGATGTGGAATTCCCGTCGTCGGTTGATTTGAAGGTTGTGGAGGCGGAAACCGCCATCCGCGGCGATACCGCCACAGGCGTGACGAAGAAGGTGAAGACCGAAACGGGCCTTGAAGTAAATTGTCCCCAATTTGTGAAAGTGGGCGACACGATTCGCGTGAACACAGAAACAGGCGAATATGTTACGCGTGTGTAAGTTTGATGCTACTTTAACTCGGGAGATGTCACCCCGAGTGAGCACTCTTCCGTGACCGAAGGTCGTGTTTTATAGTGACAGAGATGCTTCGCCGCAAAGCGGCTCAGCATGACATGAGGTTTAAGATTCGAGCGAGTGGCATTGGTAATTACGTACTACCGCATGAACTAAACTGTAAACAGCCTGCTCGCTCATCATTTATTTATATTTTTATCCTATAATTCAAACATGAAAACTCCCGCTGGCACTGAATGTCCTCACTTCTATGGCGATTACTTCCGTGGGCGCAATATTGAAGAATGTCGCCTGCTCAAAGCCGCAGGGCAGGAATGGTCGCGCGACCTGTGTAAATTCTGCCCCGTGCCTGAGATCGCCCGGGCGAATGCGTGCCAGTTCATGCAGTTGCGCCCGAAGGTTGGGCGTCCGTTTTCAGCCGCGTTCCTGCGACGGGTGCAGGTGAATGCGTATTGCGAGAAGTCGCAGAAGAAAGTTTCCGAACCGCAGGTGGGTTGTGGGGAATGTCATGCCCTGCCGTTTAAAATTGAAATCAAATCCTGAAATCTTCCAAGGGGAGATTCGATATTTGGAAAGCCGATCACATTATGTCTCTTACGTTGCTGTTTGATCTTGATGACACTCTGCTCGACACAAACCTGGAATCTTTTATCCCCGCGTATTTTCAAGCGTTCAGTAAACACCTGGAAAGCCGCGTTTCGCCTGATGTCATGGTGCGAGCGCTCGTGCATGGCATGGGGCTGATGAACGAAAGCGAAGACCCGACGCACACTTTGCAGGAAGTCTTCGAATCGTATTTCTATCCCAAACTTGGCATCCCCAAAGATGAGTTGAATGATGTCATCGAAGAATTCTACGACGACGTTTTTCCAGGGCTTGTTGAACATACGCGGCAAATTCCTGCTGCTGTACCGCTCATCGAATGGGCATTGTCCTGCGGATTTCGAGTCGCGATTGCGACTGATCCGCTTCTTCCGCGCAAGGCGACTTATCATCGAATCCGATGGGCAGGGCTGGACCCTGATAAACTTGAGCTGATCTCCACCTTCGAGGATTTTCATTTCAGCAAGACACATCCCGCGTATTATGCTGAAGTCCTTGGACGGCTTGGCTGGCTCGATGGTCCCGTCCTCATGGTTGGGAATGATGCCCAACGAGATTTGATTTCCGCGCATCGGCTTGGGTTGAAAACGTATTTCATAGATGGAGAATCCGCTTCAAGTCCCGGATTTGAAGCGGGGCGCGGCAAACTCGCGGACCTGCGTCCCTGGCTTGAATCCGTTAATTTATCCACGCTCGAGCCGTCGTTCAAATCCCGCGATTCGATTCTGGGAATCATGGCATCCACAGCGGCTGTGCTGAGGGGTCTTTCATCTGCATTGTCGGAAGACGAGTGGCGGCATGAACCGACGCGCGACGATTGGGCAATGAACGAAATCGTTTGTCATATGCGTGATACGGAACGCGAAATCCATCAGGTGCAATTGAACTTAATGCTCGAGCGGCGGGCTGCCGCTTTTATTCCGCGTCCTGATACGGGCGTGTGGGCAAGCGAACGGGAATACTTGAATGTGGACGGCGCATTGGCTCTGGCGGAGTTTGCGTCTGCGCGGGTTGAAAACCTGGACAAATTGAAAAACGTGGATGATGAAGTATGGTCACGCAAGGCGCGGCACGCAATTTTCGGTCCGACAAATTTTCTCGAAGTGACGAACTTCATGGCTGACCATGACAGGATGCACATTCAGCAAGCCTGGAAAACCTTGAAGAGCCTGTAATATGCTTGTGTCCGGGCGCGTCCAATTTCAGGGGGGCGTGTTATAACAGCCTAGAACTTGCGGGGCCGGATCGCTTTGCCTGCATCTTAATAGCTGATGTTACTCACCGTCCCGCAGGCGTTGTCCCGAGCGTGTCGAGGTTTGTTCGGCAAGCAATCTTGATTTTAGGAAACCTGCGGGATGTCTTGCGTATGAGGAGAATTATTTATGAGAAGAAGAGTAGTTGTCACAGGGATGGGATGTATCTGCCCTGTGGGGAATAATGTGGGAGAATCGTGGGATGCCCTCCTAGCTGGCAAGTCGGGCGCGGGGCTGATCACGCTCTTTGACGCCAGCAGGAATAAGACACGATTTGCGGCGGAGGTAAAAGGTTTTGACGCGGCGGCCGCGTTTGGCGCGCGTGAGGCGCGCAAAATGGATCGTTTCACCCAGTTCGCAACTGCCGCTACGATGGAAGCGCTCGAAAATTCAGGCTTGAAAATTGACGAAACGAATCGCGACCGCATAGGCATATTGATTGGCACAGGGATAGGCGGGATTGGCACATTGATGGAGCAGGTCGAGGTCATGCGCGAGCGCGGCGCCGACCGCGTGAGTCCGTTCCTCATTCCGATGATGATCTCAGATAGCGCGGCGGGTATGCTTGCCATTCGCGTGGGCGCGCGCGGTCCGAATATGGCAATTGCAACTGCGTGCGCTTCAGGGAATAACGCGATTGGCGATGCTGTGGAAACAATCCGTCGCGGCTCGGCGGATGCAATGATCGCCGGGGGGTCGGAAGCCTCGCTCGTGCCTCTTGCCATGGCGGGGATGAACGTGATGGGCGCGCTCTCCACCCGCAATGATGACCCTCAGACTGCGTCGCGTCCATTTGATAAGGACCGTGACGGTTTCTTGATGGGTGAGGGCGCGGGTATTCTGATTTTGGAAGCGCTTGAACATGCGCAGGCGCGCGGCGCAAATATACTCTGCGAACTTAATGGGTATGGAACTACGGACGACGCTCATCATATCTCTGCGCCAGCGGAAAACGGCGCAGGCGCGGCAATCTCCATGAAACTGGCTTTGGAAAACGCGAATTTGAATATTACTGATATTGATTACATCAACGCGCACGGAACATCAACCCCATTGAACGATAAGAGCGAGACCGCCGCCATCAAAACCGTCTTTGGCGAGCAGGCATACAACATCCCTGTCTCGTCCACCAAGTCCATGACCGGCCACTTGTTGGGAGCATCCGGTGCGGTGGAGGCGGTTTTCAGTATTATGGCGATACGCGAAGGGATTTTGCCTCCCACGATCAATTACCAAACGCCCGATCCGCAGTGCGACCTGGATTGTGTTCCGAATCAGCCGCGCAAAGTTTCCGCGAAGCACGTGATGTCCAACTCATTTGGGTTCGGTGGACATAATGCCACGCTGGTGTTTAGCCGATTTGAGGGATAACAAATATCCGTCGATTTGTAATGATGTTGCCAATCGATGTTCGGTAAATCATGAAAACTACGCATGCTGCGTAGAGTCCGCTCACTAGCGCAACGCTTTGAGTGGCGTTAGACGCCTTTGGCGTGCCAATTACGCGCCTTCGTGAAGTAACTGACGTTCGTTATTTAGGAGCAAGTTATATGCCATACGCACATATCACGGGTTGGGGCATGGCTGTGCCTGAGCCGATTCTGACAAATGACGCCCTCTCGAAAATGGTGGATACGAACGATAAATGGATCCGCGAACGCACGGGCATCCGCGAACGGCACATCGCGCGCGCGAACGATTTCCCGTCCACGCTGGGTGTGGACGCTTCGATCAAGGCGCTCAAAGTTGCAAATCTTCGACCAACCGATTTGGATTTGATTATTTGCACTTCTTCTTCGCCTGAATATATCTTTCCTGCCACAGCCTGTCTCATACAGGATCAACTCGGCGCATCGAAGGCGGGCGCATTCGACTTGCTTGCGGCTTGCTCTGGATTTATTTATGCGTTAAATATGGCGGCGCAGGCGATCCGCAGCGGCTCGATCAAGAGCGCGCTGGTGATCGGCTCGGAAACCTTGTCCCGATTTATCAATTGGAAAGATCGAAACACCTGCATCCTTTTTGGAGACGGGGCGGGCGCGTTCGTATTACAAGCCAGCGAACAACCGGGAGGCGTCCTCTCGGCTGTCATGCACTCGGATGGTTCGGGCGGCGATCTGCTCACGATTGAGGGCGGAGGCAGCCGTTATCCGGCGACAGAAGCAACGGTTCATGCGGGAAGGCATTACGTCCAAATGGATGGCAAGGAGGTCTTCCGTTTTGCCACCCGCGTCATGGCATCTGCCACCCTGGAAGCCCTGGACGCGGCGGGATTGACTCTGGAGGAGATTCAATGGATCGTCCCGCACCAAGCCAACATCCGCATCATTGAAGCGGCGGCGCGCGGACTCAAATTGCCTATGGATCGCTTTATTGTCAACCTCGAACGTTATGGCAACACATCCACCGCCTCGATCCCCATCGCGATGGTGGAAGCAATTGAAAAGGGCCAGATCAAACCCGGGGAAAAACTTGTGATGGTTGGGTTTGGCGCGGGGCTGACGTGGGGCGCGCTTGCCGCGCAATGGACCGGACCGATTCCGAGCAAGGGACACGTTCGCCCCCAGCAATATCGCGCGCTTGGACGTTTGCGCTCGTACGTGCGCCGCGCAATTCGTTTTATCGAAGGCTTGCTGTATCGCCGCGAGTTATAGTGAACCGGCTCTTTAGGTCTTCGTTACGCCGTCAAAGGGGTTCGGCGCGAACTATAATGGTGAATTAATCCTGAATGTGGTAGGATAGGAATGAAAACAAGAAAAGGAGTATCTTATGGGACTACCACGTGGCGCTGAATGGATTTTCATTTTAGTTATTGTATTGCTTATCTTCGGGCCTGGACGGATCGGTAAAATTGCCGGGGAACTTGGCAAAGGCATTAAGTCATTTCGCGACGGCTTGGGCGGAGAAGAAAGACGATCAATCCACAGATTCGAAAGACAACATCGAGCCGAAATAATACAAAAGGCTCTCCATGTGGAGAGCCTTTTGTATTCATGAGCACGGGGGGTTCTTATAACAACAATTCCTGCAACTCGGAAATTAAGGTGACTGGATTTTTGCACACAAATCCTTCACACACGTAAACAGTTGCCTTGCCATTCTTGAGCGGGCGATCCTTCAAAAGCGGCGGCGCATCATTGGGTGGGGGATACGATGACGCGGCGACGATCATGTTCGGCTTGTAAGCGGATTGGATGACGCGTATCAGTTGCCGCGCATCATCCCCGCCCGCTTCACTTCGACCAGGCTCAGTGCTAGCGTACAGTACGGCAACCTGCTTGGCGTTTCCCAAAGCAAAATCCGCTGCCGACAGCCACCTGCCGAACGCAGTGGGGTAGCGCATTGCCATCTCCACAACCTGCCCCAATGATTTTTCCGCGAGATCGCGATATTTGTCCTCATCTGTGAACGCGGCGAGTTTTAGCAGGGCTTCACATGCCAGCGCGTTTCCAGATGGCGTGGCGTTGTCCTGCAAATCTTTTGGGCGGAGCAATAAATTTTCGCCGTCTTTGGATGTGTCGAAGAATCCGCCGTTTGGATCGTTGAAGAGTTCAATCATTTCATCTGCAAGTTCCTTTGCCGAGACAAACCATCTGGTGTTGAAATCAGTTTGATACAACTCAAGCAGACCAAGAATCAACGCTGCGTAATCTTCCAGAAAGACCTCGTTGGTTATCTTGCCGTCGCGCCAACTGCGTTTGAGTTTGCCGTTTGGGCGCAGTGAATTCAATAAAAAATCTGCGTTACGCGTGGCTAATATCTGGTATTTATTTTGGAGTCGACCAGCTTGCTGGTCGGAATTCGAAAGCAAATCGATATCGGGAAGCAAGCTTCCTGACTCCAAAGTTAAGACACGCGCGGCTTCCGCAATTGCCGCGAGCATGAGACCATTCCAGGCGGTGAGAATTTTGTCATCGGCGCCGGGGCGGACGCGCGAGTTGCGCGCGGATAGGAGCCTAGAGTGGCAATCGGCTAATTTGACGGGAACAGCCTCGGGCGTCAGTTTGAAGCGGGCGGCGAGGGACGCGTCATCCAATGCGCGTTGGAGAATTGTGCTGCCTTCCCAATTCCCGCGCGCGGCGACTGCATAAGCCGCTTCAAAGAAATCCGAATCATCCTTGAGGTGTTTGCGGATTTCATCCAACGACCAGACGTAGAATTTACCCTCCTCGCCTTCCGAATCAGCATCGAGACTGGAATAGAACCCGCCATCGGGATGAGTCATTTCGCGGGCGATGAAGTCAATCGTTTCGACGACAATTTGTTTGAAGAATGGGGCATGTGTAATTTGCCAGGCATGGAGATAGGCGCGCGTGAGTTGCGCGTTGTCGTAAAGCATTTTCTCGAAGTGGGGCACGCGCCAAAAATTATCCACACTGTAGCGCGAGAAGCCGCCGCCGACCACGTCATACATGCCGCCGCGCGCCATGGCTTTGAGCGCGTGGATGGCTGGCTTTAGCGCGTCGGATTCTTTAGCTACAGAGTCCGCAGAGTTCTCAGAGTTTTTATTCTTACTGCTTTGTGTGGCTAAGGCTTTTGTTGCGCGCCTCAAGAGGAATTCAATGGTCATCGGTTGCGGGAATTTAGGCGCGGAGCCCCAGCCGCCGTAGCCCCAATCGTAATTATCCACTAAAGATTTAACCGCCGCGTCGAGATGATCTTGTGTGAACGTTGATTCGGTTTTGAAGTTTGTGTTGAGCGCCTGTCCCAAATGACCTGAGACTTGTTCGCTCACGCGCGCAACCTCATTCGGTTCCTCCTTCCACGTGCGCGCGATGCCTGCCAGCACATCTTTGAAGGATGGCATGTTATAGCGCGGCACGGGCGGAAAGTATGTGCCTGCATAAAACGGTTTGAGATCAGGCGTTAGAAACACGGACATGGGCCAGCCGCCTGAGCCTGTCATCGCAACGGTGGCTTGCATGTAAATTGCATCGAGATCGGGGCGCTCTTCACGATCCACTTTGATGTTGACGTAATGCTCGTTCATGAACGCGGCGACTTCCGGGTCTTCAAAAGTTTCCTCTCGCATTCGATGACACCAATGACAGGCGCTATAACCTATGCTTAGGAAAATTGGCTTGTTTTCAGTTTTAGCCTTTGTTAATGCCTCTTCACCCCATGCGTACCAGTCTACTGGGTTATGGGCGTGTTGGAGGAGGTAGGGGCTAATCTCATCAATAAGGCGATTAGTATTGGAAAATTCTAGTGAATTAATCATTTTCTAAATTCCAAATCCAGCCTTTATGGCTTTTTCTTATGCCGCTTATTAATTGCCGCATGTGAACTACTTGCAATTTGTTTTCGCGACAAAAAGCTTCTAAGTTTGTAATGATTACCCTATTGCCATCAGGGTTAATAAACCCAGTATATGTCTTCGTGCCTAGGTTTTCCCGGTCATTTTGATATGTCCAGCCGCGATGGCTATATAGTCTTCCGTTTGCAACTGCTACCATATGGGTGTTGTCGAGGTTATTTTCACGACAAAAGGCTGCAAGATTCGTAATGGGATTTATATGGTTTCCGTCCGGATCAATAAAGCCATTATAGGTTTTTACATAATCTCTTTGGCGAACACTGTTTTTGTGTGACCAGCCCTTGTAGGATTTGAGTTTACTTTCCCCTTTAGATAACCTGTGCATGGAAGGAAAGTCAAGATTATTTTGTCTGCAAAAATCATACAGGTTCCTAATTGTAACTTCGTTGCCATCCGGATCAATGAAACCTTCCCAAACTTGAGCGTTTGCATCGCCTGGCGAACCAGCAATGCTATAAATATTGAAACCGAATTCTTTGTTGGCTGATTGAGTTTGATCAATCCAGTTTTGTTCTGCGTTTAGTAAGTCATTTGGGTCTACCGATTCTAAAACCGTGAATTCAAAATTATCTTCGCCGTACTTGTTCCAAGCAGCCTGCAAGTGTGAGTTTCGATGATCCCCGCGACGTAGACTGCTTCGATGATGCTCACAGCGATCAAGCACGTCAACTGCACTTCCAATGTAGAATTTTCTATTGGATGTACACTTGATCTGATATACACCAGATGTGTGTGGAAGGTGTTTTAGCATGGTTTGCCCTTGACGCGGCCTCTTCGCCCCATACATGCCAGTCCACGGGGTTGTGCGCGTGTTGGAGGAGATAGGGGGAGGTGGATGTTGAGAGTTTGTTCATTTGATAAGGCAATTATACTTTGTGGATGCGCGCCTGATGTTTGTTCATACCCACAGTGACTTTGTATCTACTCCTCCTCCTCCAGTGGATTGAAGCCGCGTCCAAGAATCTCCTGGGCGGGCGAGACGATCACGAACGCCTGTGGGTCTTCTTTTGCGACAGCGTGTTTCAGGTTATGGACTTCGGTGACGGTCAGCGCGCACAGCAGAACGCTCCGCTCTGTGCCAGCGTACATGCCCCTGCCGCTGATGGCAGTGACGCCGCGTCCCAGGTCGGCGAGGATGCGTTTTGAAACGGGTTCTGCGTGGCCCGTGATGATGAGGGCAAGGTATTGGCTTCGCCGGCGCCGAGGCACAAACCATGCGCGCATTCCTTTGGACTCGCCCCGCACGGAGGGTGCAGTATGGGATGTTTCGTCGCCGAAGCGTGGCAGCACTTCACCCGTAGCGTGCATCATGGCAATGGTGGCAATGGCGACCAGCGCCAGGGTGGAGTAAAAGACCATACCGAGCGCGATCATGATCCCGCCAGAAATTGGACCAACAGCGCCGCGGCTGATAAATTCTTCAAAAGTGAGAGGCGGCTGGGGGAAGAGCCAGATCTTTGCAATCCATGAGGCGCAAAGGATAAAGAAGATCCAGAAATAATTTCGGCGCAGGCGACGGCCGAAGGCTTCCCACATCGAGATTGGGAAACTCGGCGAAAGCAGGTTCTCGGCAAGACTCTCCGCCCATTCGGGCGAGGGATGAAACGGCGGAACGAGCATCGCCGCGTAAAAATCCGTTTCCATGAGGCGGACGCGATAACTCCATAATTCATAGTAGCGGTAGCGGCGCGCTTCGATGAAGAGGAACCACATCACCAACAACGTGTTGAGGATGATGATTCCATGGTGGATGGTCGGTTGGCTGAAGGCAATGGAAAGGGTTGCGCCTGTTGCAACGACCGCCCAGTTCGTCGTTGTATCCAGTCTCTGCCGCCAAACATTGGCGCGCTGGACTTCGGCGCGGAAGAGATGCACCATTGCGGTGACGAATTCGCTGGTCCCAAGTTTATAGCCGCGGTAAGTCCAGACGGGCTCCTCGGGGTTTTCCTGTTTCGGGGACTTTTTTGCTTTTGTGGTTTGTTTGGTAGCCATATTTCTTCATTCTTTCAGACTTCGTTTCTTATTTCTGAAGTCGTTTTTCCCCAATAGTGTACACCATTAAAAGCCAGGGATGCGCCTTACCTATCATAAATTGCAGGGAGTAGATATGAAAATCTCTTTTCAGGAATGTAGTGACGCCAAACAATCCTGTAAATGGGGAAATGGTGATTTGCGTGTAAAATCCCGCCGCTTTCAAATGCAATTCGCTCGCTCAAGAGGGAATAGTAAAACATGAAACACCGATTGTATCTCTACCATATCAGCCAACCTTCCATTTGCACGGGAATGAACTTTCCATATGCCTTCATCCCGCAAGGACTCACAATATGGCGCACAACGCGCGTTGGTATGGGGGATGTTCCACATGGCGGGCAGGGAACAGAAAGGAGAGTGCAAGGTTAAGTATAGGTAGAGTATAGGATGAGTATGGGCATAGTATAGGATGACTAGAAGCAAATCATATTCAATATTAATTACAAATCAGAATGGAGTAAAAAAATGGCTAAAGTTTATAACAATATTTTCATTCGCGGGCTCTCTGGCTCGCTGGGTGATCAGTTCGTCATTCGCAAAGGCAAGGCAGGAAATACAATCATTTCTGCCAAACCCACCTTTGATTCAAACCGGGATTTCAATGATACACAGTTGGCACATCAGGATGCTTTTCGAGAGGCAATTGCCTATGCCAAAACTGCCAAGAATAATCCAGTATATATCGCCAAGGCTGAGGGGACGACCAAGAGCGCTTTTAACCTGGCAGTGGCTGATTGTTTCAGTCCACCTCAAGTATTAGAAATCGATGCCAGCGGCTGGACCGGTGCGATCGGACAGTCCATTCGTGTGAAGGTACAGGAAGATATCCATGTGGCAAGAGTACACCTTATCATCGATAATGGACAACGGACGGTCAACACCGGACAAGAGACAATATTCGAGCAGGGTGAGCTTGTGCGCTCTGATGGTTTGTGGTGGACTTACACGACCACAACCCAGATACCCATGTCACCTGCTCCCCGAGTGCTCACAGCCGCATACGACCTGCCTGGAAACACCAACGGCATGCTTTGGTCGGCTAGCTAAGCCCTAAATTTAGGCTTATCAGTTTTCAATCAACTTCGCTTCTTCGTACATTCTTTACCCTATACTAGCCCTCCCTGGACACTTTACGGTTCAGGGAGGGTTTCCTTTTTTAGAGATGGCCCACTCCCAATGCTTTTCACACTTGCCCCTGTGTTCTTTAGGGGTCTTGCCCAAACGGGGATTGCGTCAACTAAAAGTTTTGTTAGGTAGACTGACCAACGTTCCTTATTTTTTCCGCCCTTGATATCGTTTATATACCCTCTTCCAGGCATCGGTGGGGTTCTCCGGCTTGGACTTTTTATGTGTATCTTTACTCACATGAAAGGCAAAATCTTCCAATACATTGGAAATGGGCAGGTCTGGTTTGTCGAAAACAGGTGGCTGTCCAAGATTGATGGCTTCAACAAAAACATCCCGCGTATAAGGAATAGTTGCGAATGCAGTCATTCCAAGCGCGGCTTCCAGTTTATCTTTTGTCAGATTGGAATGCGGGAAGATGGCATTCAATACAAATTTGATCTTTTCTTTTGAGTAGCCAAGTTTTTCATAAGTGTCCAGTGCGGCATTCACAGCGCGGATGGAAGCCATATCGGGCGAGGCCACCAACAAGATCAAATCTGCCGTGTCGAGAGCCTGGATGGCAAACTCACTGAAATCGTGCGGCAAGTCGGCAACAACATACTCATACTGAGCCCTGGCGAGTTGCAATGCTGTTCCCAAGGTCTCAGCGCGCAACGTCTCAGCTTCGGATGGAAAGGTCGGCGCGGCGACGAAATGCAAGCCGCTTTCGTGTCCACTGATGATTGAACTTAATGTATCCATGTCCAGCTCGCTCGCGCTGTAGTGGGCAATGTCGGCCCATGTGCGCTTCAAGGTCATATTGAGCATTAAAGCACCTGCCCCGCTGTCATGGTCAAATCAAGCAGGAGAGCCGGTTCGTGCCACAAACCAGACAAACCGACTCCTAAATTGACAGCCAATGTGGAAGAGCCTATTCCGCCGCGCAGGCTATGGACAGCGATCACACGCGCCCCTTCGCGCCCGGGCACTTCCACTCTGGACGATTTGACGGCTTCCACTCTCCTGAGCAAGGAGGTAACTCTGACGACTAACTCAGCTGCCTCAAAAGGTTTAGTGAGGTGGTCATCAGCGCCGACTTCAAATGATTTAAGTTTATCCTGCAAGCCCGACTGCGCTGTGAGCACCAGGATGGGCGTGGCGGCAAACTGGGGTTCACGGCGCAAGATGCGCGTGACTTCATAGCCATTGACATCAGGCATCATCACGTCAGTAATGATGACATCAGGCTTAAGACTGCGGGCCTGGGAAATGCCGCTCTTGCCATTCTCGGCAAAATGCAATTCGCATTGAAGCGAGATCAGTGCATGAGCAACCAGTTGATGGTTGATCGGTTCATCATCAATCACAAGAATGCGCGTCATGGAGGCTCCTCTTTTATAACCCGTTGTTGGATAAATAATCTTCCACCCGATGCGCTTCCACCTCCAATTGTGCGACAAGGAGGAGCGCGTCGGTCAGATCTTCACGCTTGCAGATCTCTTCGAGATTGAGGGTGATGTTTGCCAGTGTATCCGCACTGAAATTCAGCGAGATGCCCTTGAGGTTATGCGCGAGGTGGGCAAGGCGATTCGCATCGCCATCTCGCAGAGTCGCGTGGATTTCCTCCAGGCGCGCGGGTAAATGATCTTTGTACTCTTTGAACATTTCCATCATGAAGTCGCGGTCGCCGCCAAACCTAGGAAGCGCGGTATCAAAGTTAACGGGCGGAACATCAGGATTGGAGACCGCCTGTAAAACGGGAGCAGTCTCTTTCTTCTCGCGTGAGGCGGACGGCGCGCTTTCGCCAAACAGTCCATCATCCATTCCCGAAGAGAACACATCTTCGTGTGAAGAATAATCCTGGGTACTCTCGCTGGTTCCTGTGGATAGAGCAGCGGCGTGAGTCCAGCGATCCAGCGCGCTGAACACTGCCTTCGGCTCCAGAGGTTTGGTGATGTAATCATCCATGCCCGCTTCGAGACAACGTTCGCGGTCGCCCTGCATGGCATGGGCGGTCATGGCGATGATGGGAATATGCTGGCCGGTATTCTTTTCCAGCTCGCGTATTTGGTGTGTAGCCTCGAAACCGTCCATCTCAGGCATCTGGACATCCATGAGGACTGCACTGTATTGATGCGCCTGAACCTTTTCAAGGGCCTGCACGCCTGTTTCGACCGCGTCCACTGAATAGCCTGCCTTTTGTAACAAGATCACTGCAAGCTTTTGATTGATGGGATTATCTTCGGCGAGCAAAATACGCAAATCAAGCTTTCTTTGCTCTGAAAGCGTATGGCGCGTGATCAGGCCTGGGCCTTGATCTTCTTCGCGGCCCAGCACCGCGACAACTGCGTCAAAGAGCATTTGTTGTTTAACGGGTTTGAGCAAATAGCCAGAGCAGCCCAGCGCTTCGAGACGGGCGGCATCCCCACGATGGCCCATCGAAGTGAGAATGAGGATCTTGACATCCTTCGCAGCAGGATCGCTTTTGATGGCACGCGCTGTTTGTTCGCCATCCATGCCAGGCATTTGCATATCGAGCAGAACAACGTGATAGGGGTCGCCCGCCCGGTGCGCATTGCGAAGACTCTCCAGCCCTTTTGCACCACTGGGAACAGCGTCGACCCGGGAGCCCAGGGCTTCCACATTCTTGGTCAGAACCATGCGATTGGTCTGATTGTCATCAATGATCAGGAGGCGCGCCTGCGTGAGGTTGACGGGGCCAAGAGTGAGCGGCGCGGTGACGGGTTTTTCGGTGTACTGTCTCTCGAACTTAATGTCAAACCAAAAAGTGCTTCCAACACCGGGCGTGCTTTCGACACCGATCTTTCCGCCCAGCATATCGACCAGCTGCTTGGAGATGGTAAGTCCCAGGCCCGTCCCACCATACTTGCGAGTGGTGGACCCATCCGCCTGAGTGAAACGATCAAAGACAGCGGCCTGACGTTCATAAGGAATGCCAACGCCTGTATCCTGCACCGAGAAGTGGATCGTGGCATGAGTTTTTGTCTCTGCGATTGGCTCGGCCTGAATCACGATCTCTCCCTGATGTGTGAATTTGATGGCATTCCCGACGAGGTTGACCAATATCTGGCGCAGGCGGCCCGGATCGCCTCGTAAATCAGATGAGAGATCAGGATGGATCAAACAAGCCATTTCCAGTCCCTTATCCTGTGCGCGCTTGGCGAGTGTATAAGCGACATCTTCAACAGCATTGCGAAGGCTGAAGTTTATGCTTTCGAGTTCAAGCCTGCCTGCTTCGATCTTGGAGAAATCCAAAATGTCATTCAGCAAAGTGAGCAAAGCCTCTGCACTGTGCAGGGAAGTTTGAAGGTAATCCCGCTGTTCAGATGTGAGCGGGGTATCCAGTGCAAGTTCCAACATGCCGATCACACCGTTCATGGGTGTGCGGATTTCATGACTCATGTTGGCGAGAAACTCGCTTTTGGTGCGGCTGGCTCCTTCAGCCTCCTTGCGGGCATGCACCAATTCAGAAACATCGTGGTAGATCGCCAGAGTCCCGATCTTTTCCCCCTCCACAAACACGGGCACACCAAAGATTTCCACCTCTACAAGCGAATTGTCTTTACGGCGGCGTTTGCCAAACGCATGCACGGTACTGTCCATGACCTGTTGTGTATATTGCTGGGCTTCTGCGAGCGTTTCCTCTGTAGTAATGAGCGCATCCAGCGTGGCCCCCAGGATTTCATTGCTCCTATAACCATACAACTCCTCAAAAGCCGGGTTGTAGGAGAAGATTTTCTCGTTATCATCGAGAACCACAATGGCGGCAGGGCTGTTCAGCACCAGTGATTCAAAGAATTGTTTTTCACGGGTAAGCTCGGTTTCGATCCGCCTGCGCTCGGTGATGTCGCGATCTATGCCTATCACCAGTTCACGCTCGCCGACCGTGATGAGCGTCGTCGAGACTTCGACGGGAAACATGTCGCCGTTTTTGCGACGATGATGAGTTTCAAGTTTAAGATTACCCGCCTCCCGCAACTGTTTCATATAGGCGATTCGCTCGGCTTCTGTACCGGACGTTAAGTTCAAAACATCAATGGAATGCCCGATCAATTCGTCGCGACGATAGCCATTCATCACACAAGCCACCATGTTGCAATCAATGATCGGCCACAAGACGCTATCATGTGGATCGATGACTACTACAGCATCCGGCGAGAGATCAAACAGCGCTCGAAACATGGTTTCGCTTTCTTCGAGTTTTACTTCTGCCTGCTTGCGCTGGGTGATATCCCTCAGGATAAACAGGCTTTGGGACATGGATCCTTCAATCTGGATTGGGAATACAGATACCTCGTATATTCGGCCCAACCACGAAAATCCTTTGGCGTTCTCTTTGAGCCCTTCTACGCCACCCCCTTCGGATGGAGCTAAAATATCTGTAATGGATTTTCCAATCACATTCAGGTAGGTTGTATTGAGACGATCAATGACTACATGATTACAGCGCATGATTTTGCTTTGTGAATCCACCACAAAGATGAGGTCTGAAAAGGAATCGAATGTAGCTTCCCATTCTTTTTTGCCCTGTGCAATCGTTGCTAACAATACCTTCGCCAAAGATAGGCTAAAAAGGTAGGGCTTTTCGGGTAAAGTTGA